>CBFHRK010000004.1:0-57550 GCA_965658225.1 Flavobacteriales bacterium
ATAGATCCTTTTGTGTTGGATTTAGAAACGGCGGTTCCCACGAGGCAACGCGATTTCTTTGGAAGGCAGGTGTATGAAACCGTGAATTATTCAGCTAAATCAGGTACTGTTGTTATCGACGTACAACCTTTACCCGATGCCGGTAAACCGAGCGATTTCAGTGGTGCCGTTGGGGAGTATCGGTTCGAAGTCGATTTGAATCAGACCGAGGTTTCCGCCGATGAATCTGCTACTCTTACCGTGGGTGTTTCGGGTAGTGGAAACTTGAAGCTATTTGAACTTCCCAAGCCCAATATTCCGGCTTCCATTGAAGCGTATGATCCGAAGTACTCGGAAAGCGTTCGCCCTTCTTCACAAGGGTTAACAGGTTCTCGAGAAAACGAATACTTGCTTATTCCACGATTCAACGGAGCTTATAAAATTCCGGCAATGACGTTCAGCTATTTCGATGTAGCTAAGAAAAAATACGTTCAATTATCTTCTGAAGAATACATTCTCTCCGTAACCGGAGGATCGGATAATCCGGGAGCGGGAGCAGTGGGCACCGGCGGTATGAATAGAGGTCGTTCCGAAGTAGACTACCTCAACGAAGACATTCTATATATTAAGACACAATCCGATTCGTGGATGCGTCGAGGAACGAGTTTCCGCACAAGTACATGGCGTTGGCTTATATACATTGGGGGCGTGCTCGTTCTGTTGGGTACGTACGGCTATGCTAAGAATCGCGCCGCGGAGGCGCAAGACCAAGTCGGAAAGCGCAAGCGACAAGCCCGAAAGGTGGCTACGAAACGATTGGCAGAGGCGAAGAAATTGATGACTGCGGGCGATCACCGTTCATTTTACGAAGAAATTGCCAAGGCTTTGGAAGGCTATGTTCGCGATAAACTGCATATCGATTTGGCTGGTTTGGGGCTCGACCCGGTTTTGGAGAAGCTCAAAGAAAACGGGAGTTCCGATCAGCTCAATGCGCGGGTGAAGGAATTGTGGAATGCGACCTCGTTTGCTCGATATGCACCGAATGCCGGAGGGCAGGCGAATGAGCGGCATTATAAAGAAACGCTCGATTTGATTACAGAACTCGAAAATGCACTGAATCAATGAAAAAGCTATTCACCTTAATAATCGGTTTATGGAGTTTGTCGGCTTTTTCAATTCAAGTCGATGACTTGAATAAAGGGAACCAGTTTTATGCCGACGGCGATTTTGAAGCGGCTATTGAGTCATACGAACGCTCTCTGTCGGGAAGCGAAATTAGCCCAGCAGCCTATTATAATTTGGGCAATTCCTATTTCCAGCAGGGCCAATTGGCAAAATCGATTTTAAACTACGAACGTGCGCTTGAGCTAAATCAATCCGACGAAGAGATTATTCGGAATTTGAATATTGCTCGCGGGCAGTTAGTAGATGAAATTGACCCACTTCCTCGTCCACTGCTTACTCGCGTATACAGGGGTTTAGTGGAATTATTTCAGCCTAGCGGCTGGATTAAAATCGGAGCAATTTTCTTCCTGTTTTTTGTTTTCATCACCGCGGTTCTGATCCTGCGGCGGGAACCATCGGGCCGCAGGCCCTTATTCGTAACCTTCGCCTTTATATTTATTGGCGTTTCATTCATGGCCAACCTACTGGGCGAATTTGAATCGCGCCACCTCGAGCGCAATAAAACAGCGATCATTATGAATGCCAATGTGTACGTGAAAAGTGGTCCCGATGAAGATGCCGAAGATCTATTTGTGCTGCACGAGGGAACCAAAGTAGCCGTTCGCGAAACGTTTTCCGGTTGGAGTCGTGTACGGCTAATCGACGGAAAAATTGGCTGGATCCCTTCCGAGAGCGCGGAGGAAATATAACTCGAAGCATTGCCGCTAAGATTAAAAGAAAAAAGGCCCCATTTCTATTGAAATGAGGCCTTTCTCTTTTTCGTACACCAGCGTTATGCCTTGGTGAATTGAACGTTGAAAAGTAGTTTAATATCATCTCCCACTACCACTCCGCCCGCTTCTGTTACCATACTCCAGGTTAATCCAAAGTCCTTGCGGTTAATTTTACCTTCTACTTCGAATCCGGCCTTCGTTTGCCCATAACCATCGACCATGGTTCCGCCGTATTCCACAGCAAGAGTAAGTTCTTTGGTCGTTCCCTTAATGGTTAAAGAACCGCTTAACTCAAAACGAGCGTCTTCCTTTTTCTGAAGAGATCCATTGAAGGTCATCTTCGGGAATTCTTCCACGTTAAAAAAGTCTGCTGAGCGCAAATGGTTGTCGCGATCTACCTGATTGGTGTCGATACTATTTACATCCACATCAAAGGTAACGGCCCCTCCGTCGAAATTGTCGTTTTCGGTTTCCAGAGATCCGTCAAACGTTTTAAACGACCCGGTAACGGTAGAAATAATCAAGTGCTTTACCTTGAATTGTACTTCGCTATGGGTGATATCAATACCCCATTTTGTTTTTGTAGCTGTTGCTTCCATCTTCTTTTTTTAGTTGAACACTACAAAGATGGAAAATAGATGTACCTACATCTATTGAGCTAGATTAAGAAACAATCAAGCTTCAAAAAAATTAGCGTACGTGCCTTCCGGTATTGGTGCTTATTTCAGCTCTGCTGTATTTCGAAATGGGGCCTCGGTGTTGGGCAATTCCCGATTCGCTTGTATAGCGTTCATGGCTACACGATGTGATCGCAAACATAAAAAGACCCATAAAGCCGAGGGCTAACAGTCCTCGCAGGCGGCGTGATTTAGATCGTTCGATTTTCGCGAAAGTTCGGTGACACTTTCCTCGTCAAAATCGATCTTCTCGGTGCTTAAATAAATAAGTCCAGCCATTGTTTAGTTGTTTTCAAGTGCCTGAGCTTCGTCCCAGGAAAGGTGACCTTCTAAGTTCGTCACGCCCCAATTTTCCCACTCAGACTCGGTCCAAAGATTGGGGAAAAATACTCTTTTTTGATATTTCGGATGCATATATCGCTGCCATTCTGAACCGCCGGTTGCTTCTGAGTCGCCCAAATATTTGCGCGCGGCATTTAAGTGGCTCATCACCCATTTTACGTTTACGGTATGGTCATAATGGCGCAGCGCTTCGATTAAGGCAGGATTGTTTCGTTTATCACTGGGTAATCGGAGGTAGATTAGCTGAAGATTCGCTTTGTTGTATTGCTTCATGAAAGTGATGAATTCTTCCATGTATTTGTTTTCGAAATTGCGCAACAAGGTAGATTTATCGCCCGTATCGAAATTTTTACCCGCCGCCTGCCAATACAAATGCTCGTAGGCGTGTTCGAATGGGGTGTTTCGATCGATCGTGGCGCGAAAACGATAGTCGATCAAATTAATAAGATCCGTTGAGGCAAATTCAATTTTTCTGTACTGAGCACTTTGAAACCCGCTGGCCGGTGTCAGAGTATCGCGAAATTTCATGTACTGTTCCTTTTCCATGCCATCGCCCATAATAGAAAACGACTCGGAGAGCATATCGAAATATCTGCTGATTCGATCGAGATGCAAAGCGAATTTTTCCGCGGTGATATCTTCCGCCGTTGCCACCTGATCAATTTCCCAAAGAATCATTTTAAAGAGCAGCTCGTTAATCTGATGATACATGATAAACACCATTTCATCGGGGTGTTCCGTACGTTGCGTCTGCAAACCCAAAAGTGCATCTACCTGAATATAATCCCAGTAGGTCATTGGTTTTGCGTGCAAAAGTCCTGATAGATGCACATCTGGGTTTTGACCGATTGCCTTGTACTTTTCATCTATCGCCGACAACAACTCTTCTCTATTCATCTTCGCATAGGTTTAGATCCGCAAGTTACTTTTTTTCACCTGCTTGCTTTTTATCGTAATGGCAACTCGTTCTATTCAATCGCGATCATTTTGTACTTTCCCCTCGAAACAAAAAAGCACTATGCAATCTGACGACTCAAAAATGATCATGGGCCATCCGGCCGGACTCTTCATTCTGTTTTTTACCGAAATGTGGGAGCGCTTTTCCTACTATGGAATGCGGGCCATCCTCGTATTGTATTTAACGGCCAAAGCAACGACCGATAATCCGGGTTTAGGTTGGGAGAACACTTCGGCGCTCGAGCTTTATGGATGGTATACAATGATGGTTTATGTGATGTCGGTACCGGGTGGACTTCTAGCCGATAGGCTATTAGGACAAAAGAAAGCTGTGATGCTCGGCGGGGTGCTCCTTTGCTTAGGTCACCTTATTTTGGCATGGGACACCGTTTACGCTTTCTACACAGGTCTTGTTTTCATCGTTCTAGGGGTAGGTGCTTTGAAGCCCAATATTTCTACCATGGTGGGCGGACTCTACAAAAAGGGCGATGGTCGTCGTGATGCCGGATTCACCATATTCTACATCGGAATCAATATCGGGGCCTTTTCCGCTCCTCTTTTAGTTGGCTATGTAGGTGAAGAAATTAACTGGCATTACGGATTCGGATTGGCAGCGATTGGTATGGCCATTGGCCAAATTGTCTACGTAATGGGTCAAAAGCATTTAAAAGGAATCGGCGATTTTTCTCCACCCTCACGGGTCGATGGGAAACTAAAGTCGACCCCGCTCACCAAAGACGAAAAAGATCGACTGAAGGTGCTTCTACTATCCTTCGTTGTAGTGGTGGTCTTCTGGGGCGCATACGAGCAAGCGGGCGGACTCATGAACTTGTATGCCAAAGAGAAAATCGACCGTGTAATGTTCGGGTTTACCGTTCCCGCGAGTTTTCTTCAGGCGTTGCATGCATTTTATGTAATTCTTATCGGAGCCCCAATCGCTTATTTCTGGAACCAATGGCGGAAATGGGGACGAGAATCCAGCTCTCTTTTTAAGATGGGTATAGGGACTATCATAACTGGGCTCGGCTTCTTATTCCTTGCAGGTGCCGCTCAAGAAACAATGAGTTCAGATAATGGAATGGCCTCGGTTTACTGGATGTTTGCGGCATACCTTTTACACGTCATTGGCGAGTTGAGTATTTCTCCTGTTGCGCTCTCGTTCATCACCAAATTGGCGCCTGCGAAATATGCCAGTTTCATGATGGGCGCTTACTTCTTCGTAACGGGTATTGGGAATAAATTGGCCGGACTCATAGGTGAAGCTGCGCAAAAGGCCGGAGAAATGGCCATTTTCGTTGGCGTATTTGCCTTCTGCTTCGTTTTTGGCCTTGTACTCGTACTTTTCGTGAAAAAGCTAAAAGGATTGGCTCACGGCGCCGATGATGTTACTCCGGTTTCTGTGCTTCCGGACCCGGAATAACGGGGTTTTCTTTTTCTGGCTCTTTATCTTCCGTGTACAGGTGGTCATCTACTTGCGTCAGACTAATCATGTCTGGGGCAATCATACCAATATCCTTCGCTTTGAGCGTGCGATAAATTTCGGTGTACACTCTGTTCTTGGTGTAAAGAATATCTCGTTCAACCCAAAAATGAATAAAGAATTTTCCTTTATTCTCTTCGATTCCATCGTAATAAACCATGGGCTCAGGAAGGGTTCCCGATTGAATCACATTTTTCATGGCATCGGTAACAAGCATAACGGTTCGTTCCGGATCTAATCCTGCCAAAGGCAGTTGAAAATCAAATCTGAGTCGACGCGTTTTATTTGCCAATGTCCAATTAATCACCTTTTGAGAAACAATATCGCTATTCGGAACAATGAGTTCAGATGAGTCATAGAGCCGAAGCGTTGTAGCCCGAATACCGATGCGAATAACTTCACCTTCATCGAGTTGAATTTTCACTATGTCGCCTTCTGTTATTGGTCGTTCAAATACGATTATCAATCCACTCAAGAAGTTATTGATGATCGACTGAAGTCCGAAACCGATACCTACACCCAATGCTCCGGCCAAAAGGCCGAGGTTAGTGAAGTCGAACCCAAGTTGGCTCAAAGCCAAAAACACCCCGAAGGTCACTAAGGTGTAATTTGTAATAGAGCTAATGGCCATGGGAACCCCGCGCTCTAAATCGAGCCGCATAAGTACTTCCTCTCTGAGAAATAAGATAAACAACCCCACAACGAGCCAGGTCACGGCAAGAACCCCAAAGAAATCGAGCCCATTACCAATGGTAATTTTGCCCTCTCCAACAGACATGCCAATCATGAGCACACTTTCCCACCAAAGCTTTAATGCATCGAGAATATAAAACCCATTCATGAGGATCCGAGCAAATAGGAAGATCGCGGTTATTTGAATGATCCGGTTCATCCCTTTAACCGCTTTTTCCCTTGCCTCTTCGCTCCATCGATGTGAGTACGTTGGGATTCCGCTGTTAAACCAAGTACGTATGGCCACCGTCAAACTTTGGAAAGTAAGTCCAACAAAAATGGCGCCCATTAAAGAGGTAATGGTACCATCTGTCAACAGCATAGCGAATACGAAATACCCGATCAAATTTGCCACCACAGAAACTACTTGTAAGAGAAGTAAAAATGGTGCCAGAAGTATAATCAATTGAACCCACCAGGCTTTAATAAAGGAATACCGCGCTCTTGTTTTCCAAAGCCTGAAAAGTCCGAAACACAATGTTATTTCAGTTAGCAACAAAAAAATTCGCTGACCTACCGGACCTACGTTAAAAGCGCCAAGCTTGAATACCAAGTACATAAATGTGACCCCGAGTACTACCCACTTTTGTTCGTCCTTTATATGCCCGATAAACACGGCAATAAAAGTCCCCAAAAGTAGAATGATATAGCTCAAAACAAAGAGTTGAGGTGCATCATCTAAAGATCCAATTAACGTGAGCAGGCCATAAAAAATGGCCGAAAGCCAGGGGCGTTGAAAGAGACTTTTCGTTATGCGATCGCTGTAAATTTCATCGTCAAGGGTAAGTCCCTTTTTCATGCGGTATAGAAAAAACAAGAACAGCGCAGTCAGTGGAAAAAACCAAAGAATACGCTTTTGATGTTGATCTATATACATTTTCACATCCGCTTCAGCCAAGCTGAGGATTGCGATCACGCCAACATCGGGGGCTGCAGTCGTGTCTTTATGAAGATTCAGAAAGTTTTCTTCCCGCTCCATAATTCGAGTGAACAACGCGCGGGTTTTCGCATTGTCAATATCCTTTAGTTGGCCTTCTATTTTTAATACTTGTTCGGTAACCAGAGCCTCCGTGCTCAATGATAAGTCGAACTCGCTATCCACAAGGGTATAAACGGAATCGAGATCATCAATCGTTCGTTCTATCTGTCCTACTATTTCCTCCTTGGAATCCTCCTCTTCTATTTCTTGTAAAAGCAATTCCCAGGCAGAATTATATTTCCCTAGTTGCTTCTCAATTCCTTCTAACTTCCTATTTCTTGAAGCGAGTTCAGCCCCTAAAACCCCAACCTGTCCTTCCAAATCATTCCATCGCAACTTCAAGCCTTCCAGAGTTCCTGTAATTTGTCCGTTTTCCAAAATTTGAGCTGTAAGTACAGCTAAGGAATCTACTGAGCCCTTGAGTCGTTCCGTTTGACGGCGTCGCTCCTCCATGAGCGAATCAGCCAATACAGGCGTAACTTCTTGTCTGAGGAATTGAAATAACTCGACCCGTGCCGATGAAATTTCAGAAAGTTCAATTCGATTTATTACTGGCGCTGTAGTATCCGAACTGCCGTTTTGGCCAATCGAGCTAAAGCCACACAAAACAATCAGAAAGGATAAAACAAATAATCGCATAGTCGCCATGAGTTGGAGATTCTAAAAGTAGTTATTTGCAGGGAAAGCTTAATTTAGAATTCCCAAATCGATCCACATGCCCTCCATTCCAACCCAAAAACCGCTCGATATTTTCTTCAGAATTATTCTGGCGAGTATTATCATTTTATGGTGTTTTTACATCGCCCGTCCTTTTCTAGTGCTGCTTATCTGGAGCGGAATTATTGCCGTAGCCCTTTATCCTTTATTTGGTTGGGTGAAAAAGAAATTCAAAGGCCGAAAAGTACTCACGGCAACAAGCATGATTCTGTTCTTGCTCACTGTTTTTGTGCTGCCCAGTGTCCAAATTGGTCATTCGCTTACTAAAACAGCGAAAGAGCTAAAAAGAGAGTTAAATGCTAATGAAATAAACTTTGAAGAGCCTCCGGCCAAAGTTGCTGAATGGCCTTTAATCGGCGACCAAGTCTACTCTATTTGGAATGAAGCTGCGAGCAATTTACCCAGCTTCATAGAGCACTACAAAGAACCCATTAGTAACGTTGGAGCGCGGTTGCTCAAAAGCATTTTAGGCATCATGACCGACTTAGTTATATCCATTATCGCCATAATTATTGCCGGTGCCTTAATGGTTTACGGCGAAAGTATTTACCAGTTTATGGAGCGTTTTTCGCAGCGCCTAATTGGCGATCGGGGCCATGAATACGTGGTTACTGCCCGCGATACAATTGTAAGCGTTGTAAAAGGAATTCTGCTCATCGCATTGGTTCAAGCAGTACTGGCCTTTGTTGGTTTCGCTGTTGCCGGTCTGCCTGCGGCAGGATTATGGGCCATTCTCATTTTAATCGCCGCCATTGTTCAATTACCCGTTCTGATTATTACGATACCCATCATTATCTACGGTTTCAGTTTCATGGATACAACTCCGGCCATCATTTTCGCCATCTATACCTTTGCGATCGGGCTCATAGACAATATCCTAAAACCCGTGCTTTTAGGACGAGGTCTCGAAACCCCAATGCTGGTGATTTTGATTGGCGCCTTGGGCGGACTCGCAGCGCATGGAATAATTGGCCTTTTTGTAGGTCCGGTTGTTTTGAGTATCGGTTACCGTTCCCTTATGCTTTGGATCGGAAACAACGACACATTAAGTTAAAACACCGGCCTTTTCGAGAATCGGCTCGGGGATATTCTTTTCCCCAATAATTTCTTTTAAATCTATTTCGATTTTACGAACGATATAATCCATCGGAACCGAAGTTTGAAATTCGAACGGTTGCGACATCACGGTGCCGAAAACATAAATCTGATAAAAGATCCAACTAACCACCATGGTTACGGGCACTATCAATAAGGGCACGTTCAAACGCCAAAAAGTATCGATCATTCCGAAAGGAAAAAACAAAATAAATACCGCTAAAAAGGCCCGTGTATAATAATCGTATGGACGCGGTAATGGCGTATCCTTAATTGCTTCTAATTCGCCTTGTAAGTCCGTTAAACGGGTAATCGTATCATCAATTTGGATGTAACTGTAGATGTCCAACACTTCTTGTGCGTTGAGTTCTTTTATGGCATTTCCCTGTAATATGCCAATTTGTGTCACTGCATTCGATCGCGTTGAAATACGCTCATAATCCTCTTTACTGAAATAAACGCCCACTCGCTCATCCCAATCTTTTGGATTATCATTTCCGTTCAATTGTAACCTCATTGCATTGACCCAGCCCAGTTGTCCTTGAACTAATTGAAGGCTACGATTCAATAATTCTTCGGGAATATGATCCGGATCCACCACCGTTAAAGCCTGCCTCGTAAAGGTTCTACTTTCGCTTTCGATACTCGCCCAATATTTTCGCGTTACCCACCATCGATCGTAGGCAGAAGCATTTCGGAAAGCCATAATAATAGCTAAAGCCGTTCCTAAGATGGCGACCACACTGGGCGGAATACTCACATTCTTTTCCAAGAAATAGATATGCATGAAATAGGTTGCCAAGGCTACGCAAAAACTGTATATCAAGTTTTTCCATGAATAGCGAAGCACGGGGCCAAGTCGGAGCGACTTTCGGGTAATCATTGTCTAGGGGCTGTTTGGGTGTTTCTTATCAGGATAAACGAAAGTAGGTAATCTTTTAATGATGGTTTAGGAATTAATCTAGATCCATCGGTCTATTTACAAATGGGCAAAAAAACGATAACCCCTAAACCCTTTTCACGGCGCTTGTCGGGTATAACCCATCCGTCGAATCTTGGCTAAAACCTCTATTAATTAAGACTTTCGGCGCATCAGGTGGCTAACTCCTTATCTATATTGACGTCGGTGAAAAAAGAGCCTCGGGCATCTTTTTTTTCGCAAGTATGGCGGTAATGACATTAAATCCCGCCGATGAGGCGGCGCAATTTCAACTGTCGAAATTGAACAAGTCTTAAGCATTTCCGTTTTCCTTTGTACCTTCGCGATCCTTGTATAAAATGCTGATTATTCAGCTTTTATCTACTCATTAACCCTAGGTCGCGCTGCTACTCGCGACTTCTACTTTGCTACAATGAAAAAAACTTCATTCCCATTAATGCTTTTGGCGTTGCTTTTTACGCTCAATTCCAACGCACAAAACCAATTCGAAAGCACCGTTTCTAGTTATTTAAGCGAGCGTTATGCCGACCTTGGTTTAACCGCTTCTGACGTAAGTCAATTTGTAATTACCGACGAAGTTCCCACCAAGTCGACGGGTGTTTGGCATGTTCATATCGCCCAAAGCCTTCAGGGAGTTCCCATTGAAAATGCGCGTGCCAACGTCTTAATCAACGCAAATGGAGCGGTTGTTTCTATGGTGGGTAATCTGATCCCAAATCTGCAGTCATTGCCGAAGGGGACTTCTGCGCCGTCGATAACGCCGTCAGGCGCAATAGATAAAGCAAAGGAATTTCTTGCCCTTCGCGGGCAGATGGGTGCTTTGCTCGAAAGATCTAACAACAAATATACCTTCGAAAAAGGTTCTCTATCGCTAGAAAATATTCGAGTAGAGCAGGTTTACTGGTATGCAGGCGAAGAAGTTCGTTTGGCATGGAAGCTCGATATCTATCAATTAGATGCCGAGCATTGGTGGCAGTTTGTAATAGATGCTGAGAATGGTTCTGAACTTGAGCGGTACGATTGGGTTGTTCGATGTGAATTTCCAGAACATTCAAGCACGTGGCATAATCATGCTACCTCGTCAGCAAATTTTGACGCTTCTGAAGCGCTTCCGCCAACGGCCGCTCCAATTGCTCCAGCAACGAGCGTTTCAGCATCTTACAACGTGTATCCACTGCCCGCTGAAAGTCCGAGCCACGGATCCAGGGCACTTCTTACAGACCCGCACGACACTGTTGCTTCCCCTTATGGCTGGCACGATACGGATGGAATAGATGGCGCTGAGTATACGATCACTCGTGGAAATAATGTATATGCCTACACAGACACAACGGATACTAATACACCTGATTTTTCTCCTGACGGAGGAACCGCACTCAATTTCGATTTTCCACTCGACTTAAACCAACAGCCTGGTGCGTATAAGTCGGCTGCAACGACCAACCTTTTTTACATGAACAACCGCATCCACGACATTATGTGGCACTACGGTTTAGATGAACCCAATGGAAATTTCCAGTTCAACAACTACGGAAATGGCGGGGCAGGATCCGATGAAGTAAATGCCGAGGCACAAGATGGGGGCGGATTAAACAACGCGAATTTTGCCACCCCAACCGACGGTTTTAATGGTAGAATGCAAATGTATCTTTGGACGGGTACCGTTACGAACGGTGACATGTATGACATTCACGCGCCTTCAGGTATTGCCGGACTTTACCCAGGAGCTGGAGCAACTTTCGGACCTCCTTTAACTACAACTCCTTTAACAGGTGATGTGGCGTTACTTCTCGACGCCGCGGCCGATTCATTAAACGCCTGTGATAGCATTATAAACCCTGCAGACGTAGCTGGAAAAATCGCTATCGTAAGAAGAGGAAACTGCTCGTTTGTTATCAAAGCACAGGCCGCCCAAGATGCGGGTGCCATTGCCGTAATAGTGGTGAATACGAATAATACGGTTTTTACGCTCAATGGAACTGCACCGGGTATTACAATACCCGTGACTTGTATTGGTCAAAACAACGGAAATGCCATTATTAACGCCTTAAATCAAGGAGATTCGGTAAACCTAAGTATGAGTTTACCACTTGGGCTAGGACAAGATCGTGATGGAGATCTCGATAACGGAATAATCATTCACGAATATGCTCATGGGATTTCGAACCGAATGACCGGTGGGCCATCAAACTCGAGCTGTTTAAATGGCTCGGAACAAATGGGCGAAGGATGGAGCGATTTTTATGGCATTATGATGACCATGGATACGGCCGTGAATAACCCAATTCGCCGACCAATGGGTACCTACGCCGTTTATCAGTCTCCGACCTCTGGCAACGGAATTCGTCCGGCGCCTTACGACACCAGCTTCAGCGTAAACAACTATACTTATGGCGATTTGCCCAATGCGAATATTAGTGTTCCGCACGGAGTGGGATTTATTTGGTGTACCATGCTGTGGGATTTGAACTGGGCGTTCATTGATCAATACGGATTTGATGACAAACTCATTGGCGGTACCGGAGGTAATTCAATGGTATTCAAATTAGTGACGGACGCTTTAACACTTCAACCCTGTGGACCCGGTTTTGTGGATGGAAGAGATGCCATCCTTCAAGCCGATATGCTCGCGTATAATGGAGCTAACCAGTGCTTGATATGGGAAGTATTTGCCCGTCGTGGCTTAGGTGCTAGCGCCGATCAAGGATCTGCTACGTCAAGAACAGATGGAACGGAAGCATTTGATTTACCCACTGTATGCCAAGTGGCGACGGAAGAGCCTACAGCCGATTTCTCTGTAAATCAAGACACCTCGTGCCTCGGCCTTTTCGTATTTCAAGATCTTTCATTCAATACACCCAAAACTTGGTACTGGGATTTCGGGGATGGAAGTACAGACTCACTTAGAAACCCAACCCACACCTATAGTGCGGATGGTTCGTACACCGTTACACTAACCGTGACCAACGAACTTGGTGCGGATACGCTTTCGCGAACTAACTACGTGCACGTAATACAACCCTCAAACAACCCCGCCGTAGCGAATGGTTTCGGTTGTTCAGCCGATTCGATTGCCCTTACAGCCGTTGGCCTTGGAACTCCTCAATGGTACGACGCAACGGGTGCCTTTGTATACGCGGGAAACACCTTCAAAACAACTCCTTCTGCCTCAAGCTCTACCTACACTGTGCGTGATGCTTTTGTCGACCCTATTGACTTTGCCGGACCCGTAGATAACAACTTCGGAGGTGGCGGTTACCATGGAACTACTTTTGTAGGTACCGTAAATTTTGATGCGGAAAAGGCCCTAACTGTTATTTCTGCCTTTGTTGATGCCGACGGACCAGGCCCACGAGTGGTGAATTTATGGGACGGCGCAGATGGAAATGGAAACTTACTTCAGTCGGTAACGGTAAATATTACACAAACAGGACCGCAACGTGTGGATCTGAATCTCAATGTACCGGGACCAGGATCGTACAGCATTGGACTCGATTTCGCCGATTTATATCGGAATAATTCCGGAGCAAATTATCCGTACACCGCTCCTGGTTTGATGACCATTACTGGCTCTCCGGCCGGACCTGATTTTTATTATTACTTCTACGATTTAGAAGTTCAAGCCGAGGGCTGTTTTGGTGACCCTGTGACAGTGACAGCAACTGTGATTGATGTAATCGACTTCAGCTATGCGTCAACAGGGCAAACGGTTCAGTTCACCGATGCCTCGCCAAACGCTACTTCATGGTCTTGGGACTTCGGCGACGGCAACACCTCGAACCAACAAAACCCAATGCACACGTATGCCGCGGATGGCGTATATGACGTAACGCTCGTAACCGATGGGGGTGTATGCTCTAAAGTAGAGACGATAACTATTGGAACTATTGGAGTAAACGAACCGATTGAATTGAGCGCCAGCGTATATCCGAATCCGGCCGCGGAGGCCGTTACGCTTGCCTTCAACGTTCCTCTCGTTCAGAAAGGAGCTGTACAAGTTTATACTGTTGACGGTCGCTTAGTTTTAGAAACAGAAGTTTCAGCCGGCGAAAATGAGTTTGTACTCAACGTACGCTCTTTAGCTAACGGCGTTTACTGGATCAACGTAGAATCGGACGGACAAACAATCCGCGAGAAGATGGTGATTCAAAAGTAAGGCGCGGCCTGAACCACACGAATTAAAGTACCCTTTGCAAGTTCTTCTTGCAAGGGGTATTCGTTTATTAGGGCCGTTGCTTCCGGACTCAATTTATTATCTACGCGAATGTTCAGTACTTCAATACTTTCGCCCTCACGGGCGGATACACGGACCATCGATTTCCGCACAACCTTCGACTTGTCCTCGTCCGTTAACGGCGCTAAGGACTTTAATGCGGTCTCAATTTCTTGGGTATAACCCGTCGGCGCCATAGCTACAATTTGAACCACTCGGTCGCCCATATCGATCCATCGAATCGCATACTGCATTCCGTTTCTACTGTTCGGATCGATGAAGCGAATTTTATAGCCCGGATAATCTTTCCATTGATACGATTCATTCTCTTGCAAGTAATGCTTATCTAATTTGGCTAAATCCTTTTGTACCGATTCGATTGCTTGCTTCATCGTCACGGTATCTGGCAGCTCCGACACCGCAAACGCGGCATTGTGCTTTTCGTATACTGCCATCGCAACTTTCGCATACGCAGCCATTTCAAAATCAGCGGTGAAGGTCACTTTGAGTCCCTGAACGGGCATAATAAGCGTATTGTCATCAACCACTCCATATTCGGGTAGAGATCCGACCGGCAAGCCTTCCATTTCTTCAACAAGATTTCCCAATGGCTTGCGAGGATTGGTTTTCGTGGTAGCCGAAATTTCTTGCAGTCGCTCAATTCGAACCTCGGTAATTGGGTGGTCGTTGAAGTAACTTTTCTTTTCTTCTTCACCGGTGATTAATTCTACGACCTGTTCCAATTTGGCGAGAGCACTAATTAAATCATCAGCGCTATAACCGGCCTTTACTGCCAGTTTTACCCCTTCAACATCCGCTTCTGTTTCAAACGCACGACCATAGCGAGCCATCACCAAAGCGCTTGATGCACCCAATGGCGCGTTTATTAATCCGCCCAAATCTGAGCTTACCGTACCTACAATAGCACCGGGTATCGATAGCAACGAAGGCAACAAGCCTTTCTTTTGAAGTTTCATACCGTGGCGATTCTGGGCATGTATAATCTCATGAGCCAATACCCCGGCCAATTCCCCCTCCGTTGAAATGAGTTCTAGGAGTCCGGTCGTCACAAAACAGAATCCGCCCGGGAGGGCGAAGGCATTCGGAGAAGCCTCCGGAATAATGCGAAAGGAATAAGGAAAATACGTTTCGTCCAAAGCCGCCACCAATCGTTGACCCACAGCATTCACGTAGGCCTGTTTTTCGGCATCGTCGAGAATACCATATTGATACTCCACCGCAGCCGCACTCTTGCGACCAACAGCAACATCGGAATCGTACATGCTGCTCGACTGACCCATGGTGGTCACCGCAAATAAGATCAAGATAAAAGAGAGTGCGTATTTCATTCTGCTTCGTAATCAATGGCCTCAAGGGCCTTGCCCTTCGTTTCAGGCATCATAAAATGTGTAAACAATCCTTGTGCGACCATACACGCTGCAAAGAAGGCAAAGATAGCACCTGCCGGAAAAGCATCAATAATTACTTCACCGACTAAAGTTATAATGGCCGCCATCACCCAATGCGTTCCCGTTCCCCATGCCTGCCCTTTGGCGCGCACCTGATTCGGGAAGATTTCCGAAATAAACACCCAAATAATGGCACCCTGACCTACCGCATGGGAGGCAATGAACATGAGTATAAACACCAAAATAAAGGTGGGTGAAGCGCCTGTGTAAAATCCATAGCTTATCAGCCCTAAACTCAACACATAACCCGCTGAGCCAATGTACATGAGTTGCTTACGGCCTGCTCGGTCAATTAAGGCCATTCCAACCAGAGTAAAAAGAAGGTTGATTCCACCAATGGAAATCGAGCTGAAAAGCGATTCCGAAGATGCAAATCCGCCCTCTTCCAAAATAACGGGTGCGTAATAAAGCACAAAATTGATTCCCGAAACCTGATTAAACAAGGCGATCAAAAAAGCCAAGGTCAATGGTTTGCGGTATTTCTTATTCCAAAGCGATTCCGATTTATGGTGTTTGTGCTCCTCATCATCGCGAGTAATTTCCGCGAATATTTCTTCGGCCTCCTCGGCCGGATATAGCCTTTGCACAACCAATTTCGCCTCTTCTTCACGGCGCTCATGCACAAAAAGCCAACGCGGACTCAACGGAACTCGAAGTATAAAAAGAATATAAAGCAGCGCCGGAACCGCCTCCACGCCCAACATCCAGCGCCAATCGTTAGTGCCTCCAAATCCCGACAACAAATAATTACTGATAAAGGCGATGAGAATACCCAAGACCAAATTGAACTGATAAAGAGCTACCAAACGGCCGCGATTCTTCGGTGAACTGATCTCCGAAATATAAATGGGCGCCGCCACTGATGAAGCCCCAACTCCAACTCCACCAATGAATCGGAAAAAGCTAAACATATACGGGTCCGAAGCCAAGGCCGAGCCAACCGCCGAAACGAAGAATAGAACTCCAATCCAAATCAGCGTTTTCTTCCGGCCCCAACGATCGGTTGGAATACCACCAAAAATTGCTCCGAGCACCGTTCCCCACAGCGCCATTGACATAATAAACATGCCGTGGAACCAACCCGACGTGCCCCAAAGCTCTTTGATGGGTTCATTGGCTCCCGATATAACGACTGTGTCGAAACCAAATAAAAATCCGCCCAATGCCACTGCAAGGGACGAAATGAAAATGAGTCTATTTTTTAGCATTGACTAAAAGTAGCCAAAGATTCCGTTATTTGAGTTTCAAAGATTGAAACCATGCGCTCGACTTTTTTATTAGGCTTTATCCTTTCCTTTTTTAGCGCTTTTGCGCAGAGTATCCCTACCGGTGTTTCCGATATAAACCCGTTCATTGGTACCGGTGGTCACGGCCACACCCACCCTTCCGCACAGGCCCCTTTCGGCATGATGCAACTCGGACCCAATACTCGCTACGATGGCTGGGACGGATGCAGTGGGTATCACCATACCGATTCCGTTCTTTTGGGGTTTTCAACTACTCATTTGAGTGGTACGGGCGTTTCGGATTACGGCGATTTTTTGTTCCGGCCCTCACGGCCCGATGGTACCGAGTTGCACATGATCAAATCAACGGAAAAAGCTACGGCCGCATACTATTCAATCGAACTGAACCAAGGCGAATTAATTTCAGCAACCGCCGGTGAGCGGGTGGGAATTCTACGTGTTGTTTATCCGGCCGGGAGGCCGAAAACCATAGAGCTCGATTTAAGCCATCGAGACCACGTAACACTCGGACTCCTCGCCGAAGTGCCACATCCAAACGCATCAGAAAACGGCGCCTGGCAAGCTACACGCCACAGTAAGGCCTGGGCTACCAACCAAAAAGCACATTTGGCTTTTACGGCCAATCAGCCCGCAACAACGAAGCAAATTGAAGACCTCATTTGGGAGTTCGAGTTCCTCGGAACGTCCGATACGGTTGAACTGTACCTCGCGCTGAGCGGAACCGATACAGACGGTGCTTGGACCAATTACCGAGCCGAGTTCCCCGAGAAGCCCTCATTCGAAAACCTGCACGAAAAATCACTCCAGCTCTGGGAAAAGGAGCTCGACAAAAGCATTGCCTATCATTCCGATTCCAATTGGAGATCGATATACGCCACCGCTCTGTACCACGCCTATTCTGTTCCGAATTTATGGAGCGATGCCGACGGTCGTTACCGCGGTATGGACGATCAAATACATACCGATACGAGCAACCGCCATTACACCATTTTTTCGCTTTGGGATACGTATCGAACCGCTCATCCACTTTACGCGATAACCCAGCCCGAACGCACGCGCGAGTTCTTAAACGGTATGCTCGATATGCACGATCAATACGGCCGCCTTCCCGTATGGGAATTGGCCGCCAATGAAACGAACTGCATGATTGGCTATCACAGCGTTTCAGTCATTGCAGATGCATTAGCTAAAGGATACCCCATTGATACCGCTCGCGCCGTGAAGGCGCTGGTAGAAACGGCTGAGGCCGATGTATACGGTTTGGAAGCCTATCGTAAATACGGATTTCTGAGCGTTGAAGACGAAAGCGAATCAGTGAGTAAAACCCTCGAATACGCCTATGACGATGCCTGTATTTCATGGGCAATGGAACGACTCGGGAAACCGGAATTAGCCTTGCATTTTAATCAACGCGCCACTGGCTACCGAAGCCTACTCGATCCAAAAACAGGTTGGATGCGCCCTCGATCCAATGGATCTTTCTTAACTCCTTTTGATCCGCGGCAAGTGAACAACCATTATACCGAAGCCAACAGCTACCAATACAGTTTTGCACCAGTTCAAGATCTTGATGCGTGGAAAAAAAGTTTGGCCGAATACTTGGGTTTCGCCTCCGGGGAATCAGCTTTATTTCATCAGCTCGAAGCGCTCTTTACCGCCCCTTCGGAAACTACTGGTCGCGACCAAAGCGATATCACCGGACTCATTGGTCAATACGCTCATGGCAACGAGCCCTCACATCATATTGCCTATTTGTACAATGCCACAGACAGTGTGCACAAAACGCAAGCCCGTGTGTGGGAGATCATGGAGAAGTTCTATCAGAATGCTCCCGACGGTTTATCGGGGAATGAAGACTGTGGTCAAATGAGTGCTTGGTTCGTAATGGCGAGTTGGGGCATGTACCCGCTTGTTCCGGGAACCGATAAATACGCTCTTTCAACGCCGTATTGGGATCGGCTCGAACTTCAAGTTCCCTCGGGTAAAAAATTAACCCTGATTGCTGAAGGAGACGGACCGTATATTCGTAGTTGGACTAAAAATCCTTCAATGGATCGTGCAAAAGCGGAGGCTTCAACCATGGAAAACGATCGAACATGGGTCACACATGATCAGCTCAATGAGGGCGGTTTATGGCATGTTGAAAGGAGTTCGTCGCCTACTTCATTTGGACGACTCGAATTGTATCGCACGAGTTTAAACAATACGACTCCGCCCGCGCCCGAAATTCTTGTTCCGCGCACTTATTCGGGTAAAGTAAAAGCCGAGGTTATCGGCCTCACGGCCGGATCGGTCCGCGTTGCTGCCGAGGGCGCTAAGGTGAAATACAAGAAAGACCGTGCAGTGGTGCACATTAAAGAAAACACCAGAATTGAGGCCTCTGTTGTTCATTTCGGAACGGGCAAGCACATAGCCTATGCCGATGTGCAAAAACAGAACGACCAGTATAAAGCCTCTTGGGAGGAGGGCGTTCCGAATAGCCAGTATACCGCGGGCGGACCAAAAAGCATGGTCGATGGAATAACCGGCGAAGTAGATTGGCGCAAAGGTCATTGGGTGGGTATTCAGGGAAGTGATGCTGAATTGCGCATTCAAAGCCATCGGGCCGTGGAGGCCCAAACAATAAAAGTAGGCTTGCTAAAAGATATCGGCGCATGGATAGCCCTTCCGAAAAGTGTTTCCGTGTATTCACGACCCAATAAAAAAAGCGAATGGACGCTTTGGGGAATAGCAGATTTAAGTGAGGAAGCCCTTGTTGATTCTGCGCCTGAACGGCGCGATATTTCCTTTGAAGCTCCAGACTCGTTGCCGGTTACGGTGAATGAAATTAAAATCGTTTATGAAAATGCCGGAGTCCTGCAAGATTGGCATCCCGGAGCCGGAGGTGAGAGCTTTTTCTTTACGGACGAAATTGAAATTCTTTTGAAGTGATTGCCGTTTCGGCAGTGATCACCTTTTCGGCTTGTTTCGCCTGCACTAGAATATAATCACCCACCTCTTTCGTGAGCGTCCATTCCAAATGGGTATCAAAATGTTCTCGGCAATAAACATCAATAAGGTGCTGATTATCGTGTAAATCGGGCCGTCGTAGTAATAGAAACACATTTTCTTCACTCACGAGCGATTTAAATGGATCGCCTATTCCCATCGCCATCGATTGTTGACGAATGGCCGGAGTTTGTTGTAATGCACCAATTAATAGTGCTGGCGACGACTCTCGGAGCAAGTCCATCGAAAACGGATCTATTCCCTTCCACGGATAGCTACCTCCCCAAATTAGGAGTTTGGCATTTTGGAATGAATCGAGCGTCTGTTGAATTTCAATAATTTCTTTCTTCCTTTTTTGACTGTACTTGATTTTTCGGCGGACGTCGGCGCCGTTGATGAATGAGATCGCTACTCCCACTAAAAGCAATCCTTTCGCCAACATTCCGAATTGGTACTTTCTATTCGGACGCGAAAATGTGGCCGAACCCAGCAACATGGCGGCCATTAATCCGTAACTCACTCGTTCCGGCGCGGGCTTCATGAATACTACAAAACCCAAAAGGAGTGCGAGCATGCCCATGAAAGAAATCAACAGAAACCGTTTTTCGCGTTTCTTTTTTTTACTGGTAATATAAATTAGAACCAGGGCTATGAATGCCGCGTAAAAGTACGGGCGAAACAAGCTGTTGGTCCACCGCTGCGGTATTGACGATATGGCCGCGCGGAAGGGGTCCGATTGATCGGCAATTACTCGATAGTTTTTCAGGTTGAAGCGCTTGTTATCCCAAAAGTACCATTCATTAAAAAGGGCCATGTCATTGTGGCTCCACCCTATTTCAGCGAGTATTTCTTCTTGTTCCTCGGGGCCTATGGATTCCCACGCTTGGAAATCGTGAAGTTCGGCTCGATATTTATTTTGTTCTATAAATTGAGCCCAAGCATCATTTTCAGAATACGCATTTTCATTGCGCAAATTAAGACCCAGAGAAACGAGGAGAAGCGCTGCGAAAATCATCGCGCCGAAGGCGCTTTTCCTCTTTCGTCCTACTTTCCATTGCCTAAAAGCGAAGTACATCATGATGGGAAGGGCGAGGGCAAGCATGAGCAAACCGGCCTTGAAGCGAATCATAAATCCGAGCCAAAAAAAGAGCATTCCGAGCGGAATAAGATAAACGGGCCTTTTATTTTTTATTCCCCGCACAATAAGTGTGAGTCCGACCGCCGCCCAGCACGCCGCGGAAATAGTAAATTGCAATTCCACAAATAATAGATAGCCTCCCGAGAGAAAGTAGAGCAAATAAATGAGGGCTCCGTTCGTTTTGAAACGCTTCAAAAGGTAATAGAGTACGGCTGTATTCAACACGCCTACGCCCGTCATTAAAAGAATCGGATACCAGGGGATTTCGGGCATCCAAGTATACAGCAGTATTAAAAACCGCGACCAATCGTAATGAAGAAAAAGGGTAAAGGGTGTTGGTTTGGAAATAAACCATTCGCCCATTATTCGGTACATCAAACCGATATCGTCATTTGTTTTGTAAAATGTCCAGCCCTGGGTAGCCACGACCACTCCAACCAATACCGAAGTAATGAGGGCAATCCAGAAGGCATGTTTACTTAAAAGGCGCGACATGGAGGCTTGGTTTAAAGGGCTAAAGGTAAGAATCTGCCCGAAAGGCATAATTATCCGCGCTATTGAGGTTTTTGTGCACATGTTTACCCATTCTGCGTTATCGAAGATGTACCTTGCATGTACTTCGCCATAGAAAAAAGCACATAATGGAAATTGATAAATCGAAGCCGGTACTTGTAACCGGAGCAAATGGATACGTAGCCAGTTGGTTGGTGAAAAAATTACTCGATGAAGGGGTCACGGTTCATGCCGCGGTTCGGAACCCAGAGAACGAAGCCAAAACCGCGCATTTGACCGAAGCGGCCAAAACGGCGCCCGGAAGCATTAAATTCTTCTCGGGTGATTTAATGATTCCTGGATCGTACCGAGAAGGAATGGAGGGTTGCGAATTGGTGTTTCATACCGCATCTCCTTTTTTGAATTCTGTGAAAGATCCACAAAAAGAACTCATTGAACCGGCGGTAAAAGGAACGGAAAACGTGCTTCAATCGGCCAATGAGGTTTCCTCAGTGAAGCGCGTGGTGGTAACCAGTAGTTGTGCCGCTATTTACGGAGATGCCATTGACACCGTAAATGCACCGGGAGGGCAATTGACAGAAGCCGTTTGGAACAACACTTCCTCGCTCGATTACCAGCCTTATTCCTATTCAAAAACACTTGCCGAGAAAAAGGCGTGGGAAATGGAAAAAGCCCAAAATCGATGGGATCTCGTGACGATCAATATGAGTTTTGTGATGGGTCCCGCTTTCAATGTTAAAAACGCAACTTCGGAAAGTATTAATGTTTTGAAAATGTTTGGCGGCGGCGAAATGAAAATGGGCGCTCCAAATTTGGGGGTTGGTGTAGTAGATGTTCGGGATGTAGCGGAAGCTCATTTTAAGGCTGGTTTTACGCCTGAAGCAAATGGACGTTATATTACTTCGGCGCACAATACCAGTTTCTTAGAAATGGGAACCGTATTACTTCCAAAATACGGCGATCAATTTCCCCTGCCTAAGAAAGCCATTCCGAAATGGTTACTTATGGCTGTGGGCTCGTTCGTTGATAAATCGTTCTCGCGACAATTCGTTCGCACGAATGTGAATATTCCCTGGCGGGCCGATAATTCGAAGATTAAAAATGAATTAGGCATTACTTTCCGACCGCTGCAGGAGACCATGGAAGAATCGTTTCAAGTACTCATTGACGAAGGAATTTTGAAGCCAAAAAAGTAAGGCTAGAGTCGATTCTCGACTACAAAGGCGATCGATCATCTTTTCCATTAACTTGCGCCCTGTGAATACCGCTCATTCATTGGAAAACAAGAAAAAAGGAGTCGGCACCTTAGGTGAGGTGGCGACGCTTTTTGTTTTACTCTTCATATTTCTGTTTCGCTTTCAATTCGACGGCAATGAAATAGATGTGCTTCCCTATGCGCGGGCCTTTTACAAGCCTGACTGGTTAACCGCGGATTGGTACTTGCATTTACATATTCCCTATCGGTTTTTATTTAGCTATTCGGTTGGCTGGAGTATCGACACTTTTGGCTTGGTGCCGGCCCTCGTTTCGGGCCGATTAATAAGCTATTTCCTTTTTTCTTGGGCATTAGTTCAGCTCAAGAAAGCCACCTTACGGGATCTTCCTTTCGCGGTGTTTTTGATTCCATTTTCAGTGTACTTGCTTCTTTTTCAGCACGGATTTGGCGCCAAAGAATGGATGGTCGGCGCACTCGATACGAAAGTATTTGCCTACGCCTTTGTTCTATTATCAGTAGCGCGCGCGATCCAAAAAAAGCATGTTTCAAGTTTGGCTTTTGCGGGTGCCGCGCTCTCTTTTCATTTACTTATAGGCGCCTATAGCGCATTCTGCTTGCTCCCTGTTTTTGGAGTGCAATTATACCGCGGCGAAACGCCAATGAAAACGTGGGTCAAAGGAACAATCGCTTTCCTGATTGCGGGAGCGGTCGGATTGTACGGCATCGTTTATCAGCTCTTCATGGTTCCCGCTCATCAGGCCGATAAGGCCTGGGAAACCTATGTCCAGTTTCGCGTACCCCACCATTTAGTGCCTTCTGAGTTTCCGACCACTTGGTGGGTTTTTCTATGCTTCTTTACCCTCCTCAATAGTGTCATTTGGCGTTTTGCTTCGAAATCGAATCTTCGCCAGTTAGCCCTTTACTGCCTCATGATGAGCCTTTTGTGCGCGGTCGGAATTGCAATATACTTTTGGGGGCCCGTATCGGCTTTGCGCTATTACTTTTTCCGTTTAGCGGACGGATTCTTACCCTTGGCTACCTTGATTGGAGGGGTCGGATTGGCATTCGAAAAAAGACCTCAATGGAACGTTTTTGTGCGAGGCCGAGGAAAGCTTGTTGTACTATTATTGGTGATTGGAGTTTCCATTTCTCCGACCTATAAACTCTTTTCCACGGCTACGCTTTCTTCTAAAACATTTACTTCCAATCATCCTCAAGATTTGGAGATGGTTGAATTCGTGCGCGCTCGTACTTCCGAAAACAATGTCTTCTGCATTTGGCCCATTAACTATTATTGGTACGTAGATTATGAACGGCCCGTTTTTGTATCCTACAAGCACGCTCCTCAAAACCCGGCAGATCTTTCGGAGTGGAAAAAACGCTTGATTTTATTGAACCACGGAAACGAACTCCGCAGAGATGGGCAGTTTCGGGCGAATTTTACCGCATTGAATGAAGAAGATTTTTTGAATATCAAGAAACTCTATCCGGAGGTTACTCACGCCCTACTTCCGGCCGAAATGAAACTTGATTTTCCGGTTTTGCATGAAACGGAGGAACATGTTTTGTATGCACTTCCTATTCAAAAAAACGAATAAACTTCATTTACTCGCTCCGCCAAAATTGGTCCGTGGTCGGCATGTTTTTTTGGCGTTCTACTGCGAATGGGTTAAATCCACGAAGAGCAAAAAGGTACCACGCCCCTGGTGAAACCGCAATTTCGGTATCGGCACCGTTCCAATAGGGATCGCTTCCGTAGGCGGTTCCCGGATTGGAAGCGTAGGGAAACCCACCGGATTCAGGATAGGTCGAGCTAAAAACGAATCCCTTGTCGAGCTCCGCGATAAAACGTTCGTATTGAAAAGAATTTCCTGAGAGCTTCCACGCGAGCGCCATTTGTCCTGTTCCTTCCATAAAAATAGCATCGCGATCTTCATCGATATCGTATCCTTCAATAGCGTTTCCTGTAAGCGTTGATGTTTGTGTATTCAAAAAGCGTTGGGCCGCACCGAGGGAAGAATGCGGGTAATTCGGAAAAAGGCAATAGGCCCAACTTGTGCAATCTATTGCGTAGGCATACGGCGGGTTATCAGGCCATGCCAACAAAGTTTGGTTTGGCTGGTTCCATCGATGGATCTCGAGAAAATGGAGCAGCTCTTGATGAAAGGGGGTGTATCCGGAAATAGCGTTAAAAGCATCTATATTTCCTTCGGTCACTTTATACGATAGGCGTTGATTTTGGGCATTGTATCCGGCCCAAAGTCCTCCGTCGGAGGTGTCTTGAAGCGCCTGAAGCCAAGTGGATAAATCGGCTCGAAGGGCGTCGTATTCCGATCGGCCCGTTAGGGCCTTATAATTGTTGAGCGCGATGAGCAACCAGGCGTTATCGCCCATCCAGCGGTGGCCACCGGGGATGCCATTTCGGTCGCGGAACTGAGAAAACCCGCCCACACCTTGATTTAGTTCACTCTCTCGACAATCATTAAAAAAGTCGAAAATCATTTCTGCTCGATCGACTTCATTGTACAGCATAAAGGTCATCGCCGCCAACGATTGATCGTACAGCGATACCGTATTGTTGTTCTCCGTGCTTTCTAAAAGCCCGTTCGCCAACTGTTGCTGCTGCAGCCAACTGAGGATTTGGGTCTCCCTAGCGGTCGGAATATGCTCTAGAGGCGCACCCGTATCGGTTTTCGCGCATGACACAAAGGCTAACAAGCCCACAAATAGGGCCAGGCGGCGCAAAACGATATAATTGAAAGGGTTGAATAGCAAGGTGGGCTTCATATTAGTCCATTGAGGTAAAGATAAATGAACGCATAAAAATCACTTTTCATAGGTGAAGTCTTGGGCTTTAAAGGGTTGGTCATTGTCTTCTCCAATTTACAGATTGCTTTCAAAAAAGGAAATCATTTCCGACGCCTTGTTTACTACTTTAAGAATGGTTCCTTCTTCATTCACAACTATATGCGTAGGATACGCTTGAAGATTCAGTTTTTCTTGAATGAATGTACTTTGGTTTGAAATCACCGGATAATTAAACGCTTTTGTCTGTAAAAAAGCCCTTAAATCGGGAGCTGGATTGGTGGCTAAACTCAAATAAATGATGTCCTTTCTTTGCCTGTTCTCTTCGACAAACTCATTCAGCTCCGGGAACTCTGCAATACACGCTTGGCAGTTAATGAACCACGTTTTGAGAATTATTTTTTTACCGGCTGTGCTTGAATTCGTGTAACTGTTTCCATTCAAATCGGTAAAGTTAAATTCCGGAAAGGGCGTTCCTTCCATTTCAAACTGCTTGAGTTTTGTTGCCGATACGTTTTGAATGGTTTCTCGGATACTCTTGTGAGCTGAAGAATCGAGCCGAAAGAGTTTAAGTGTTTCCAACTTACTGTGGTCTTTCATTCGCACGGGGATATAATTACCCGTCAAAAGTTCTTTTAAAAACTTTCTCTTACTAATGGTGTCCGATTGGGTATTTAGTCCCGTGAAGTTCGCCGATAGTGAAATGTATTGGTTGTGGTAGGTCCACCACGCTTTAAAATCCAATGCTAATTCTTCGAGGTCAATGGATGGTTCCGGGGTTGCACTAGTTTCAATACGGGGGTTGGTTTCGCCACATGAAAGGAGAAAAACCGAGTAAAGGAGGACGCCGACCAGCTGTGCTTTTGTCAATCTCTTTCAATTAGGTCCTGTGCTAAAGGCGAATACAAGATAAGCTTTCGGGGTGGTTGTTGCTGTTCCCGAACGAGGGGGACAAGTGATTTTAGTTTGTGACGACAATCATTTGGCCAGAGCTAAGGCTAAGGCTAAGGCTAGCGCTAATTCTAAAGCTCCTTCATAAGGGATTACGCCTACGTCGTTCCGCTCCTCGGCGCGATCGGTACGGTTGGCTTTGATGCTGTTTACTTCAATTAAAATGGCTGTCCTTGTATAAAGAGCCGGGTTAAACAAAAACGCACCTTAATTAAATTATTGGCGCTATTCTTAATTAAAGACTACCTTTATTTAAATATTTGCAGATTTACTTAAATTAGGTTCGCGATTAATTAAAGGAAAAATGAAAGGTTTTAATGCTGGCGCCTCTGTTGCATAAAACGCGCAAACTGAGCCACCCAAATCGCGGAAAGTGATCCACTTAGATCGCGCGAAAGTGATCCACTCAGATCGCGTGAAAGTGATCCACTTGTTCAAAACTTTTCTTCATAAGCATCATCGGGGTTTAGCTTCGTAGGAAAACCTACACGCTATGCCGAACAAACCGATAGATATGCACAAGTTACGACTTCTTCTTAGGCTGTACTTCCAGGAGATATCTGGAAGGCAAGCTGCTCATTTAACGGGCCTTTCCCGAAACAATTTCGGATGGATCTACGGGGAGTCGCGTCAAGCTTTTATAAAACCCTGAGTGAACTGATTCGTAGTTCAGACCTTGCATAATACTTAGAACGGTGAGCTCGGAATCGTAGAGTATTATAAATTCCCTTTATTGAGCGCATTCGTATTGTTATTATTTGGTTTGGTTATGGGTGAACTCCGCAGGCTTGGCACTTTCATGATCTATATTCAAATAATAGCGGGTGCCTTTTCGCTCACCCGTTCTATTCAAAGCCCCCATTTTAACCATTTTCTGCAAATCCCTTGTGGCTGTTGAAGCAGTAGTTCCTGAAATCTTGATATAATTATCGGCACTCAAACCACCCCTAAATCCACTTATACCTTCCCTAAATATTCGCTCAACAACTTTTTCTTGACGCTCATTGAAGTGCTCTTCAAATCGGGTATAGTATTTCCCTTTTTCTATCGAGAAATCGATCATACTTTGAGTGTGACTTTGAGCTGTAAGTACCATCTCACAGAAATATTTAAGCCAATTCGAAATATCTAAACCAACACTATTATCCTGAAGGGCAGAGTAATATGCCTTTTTCTCTCTTTCTATTGCATGAGATATTGCTATAAGTGTCGGTCGCTTCAAACTTTGAGAAAGGGCTTTTTCAGATATTGCCCGCCCAATACGGCCATTCCCATCCTCGAAGGGGTGTATGCTCTCAAAGTACAGATGTGCGATGCCTGCCCGAGTAAGTGGCTCTAACTTTAAACGCTCACTATTGAACCAAGTGATAAAGGCTTCCATCTCCGCGGGCACTCTGGAAGAGGGAGGTGCTTCAAAGTGAACCATTGGATGATCTATTGCTCCAGATACTACCTGCATAGGATCATTATGCGTTCGATAAGCTCCGATATCGATTAAATCCCTGCGACCGTTAGTGAGCATTCTATGCCATTCAAAAAGCTGCTTATGAGTTAATTGAATGTCATAGGTTTTATACAAATCTACCATCACTTCAGCGATGCCTTGCTCTGCAGGGGGTATTCGTCTATTATCCGTTTTCAAGCCAAATTGCCGACGAATCGAAGATTGTAGAGAGTCTCGATCGAGGGTTTCACCCTCAATTTCCGAAGTCTTGTATGCTTCATCACTGATCAGGTTCACTTTAAGCATGTCCTGATCTTTGAGGCTAATATGCTTTAAGCTTCCAAAAAGCATCCCTGCTTTATGAAGAAACGCTTTCTCGTGCCCGCCTAGTTTATTAGCGTCAAAGGTAAATTCTGGCCAATTTTTATGTTCCCAATTCCAGGGCATGAGCTATAATCTTGCAAAATATAGCCCAATATAAGTCATATAAATGAGCTATAAAACAAATGGTTATGGCTCATTCTAAAATATATAATGAGTAAATAGGAGGTGTATTCTACATTTTAAGTGAGGTTTGGGTTAATGCTAGAGTTAATGCCAAAGCTGTTTCAAAAGCGATTACGCCTGCGTCGCTCCGCTCCTCGGCGTGATCGGCGGGGCGGCACAATCAAGAACGAAAACCGTTCCGGGGCTGTGCCCCATCAAGAGCGCTCTTTGTCGAGCCAATTATCTCACTTATAGCCCCGCACCTGCGGGGCCACTTATAACACTTCCGTCACTTCGCCCAAGCAAGCTTGGCTCGATCAATCACAACACACTTTCGAAGTTATAGGCTAAGGCTAGAGCTAATGCTCCTTCACAAGGGATTACGCCTGCGTCGCTCCGCTCCTCGGCGTGATCGGCGGGCGCGACATAATAAATAAAGCAACCCACACGGCCTATCGGCCACTCGCTGGTTTTACTTTTCTCGCTCGTTAGCGTGAAACGCTACTCGCGTAATAAGAAAAACCCGCTCACCTTGCGGTAAACGGGTTGCTTCACTTAGTTCTGTGGAGCTAAGGGCTCTAGAACCTAGCGTTATACATTCCTGATAAACAGCTATTTACAAATTTTCAACGAACGAGTGTAACCGAATTGTAACCAGTTGTGGTCATTCTCAAAGATAATCAATGACGGTCACATCACCCCATTACAAATCACCTTTGAGCTAAAAGGACTAATGTCGGACTTTTTTGAAGCTCTGAATGAACTAGTTCGTAGTTCAGACCCTACACCATTTACTGAAGTGTGGGGTCGGAATCCCTGATGGCGATGAACCCTTTTAGTTTTGAGTATTCGGCTTTGAATTTATCGATTATATTAGTGGTGAACTCTGCAGGTTTCATTTTGAGATAACCTAATTAATGAGAAGCACTTAGGGAATAACATAAAACGAGATATAGCCTAGATCGTCAACATTGACGAACCAATCTAAATTAAGATAGCCAATTGCAGCACCTTCCACACAAAGATCATTTCTTGAAAATTCGTTACTCGAATAGTCGGGGTCGATTTCGTGCTTCCCTAATCTTTCTAAAGTAACAAGAGCATGAAATTCATACGTATCGTTTTCCGGGTTGTACTCTGCACTCATATGGTCATCAGAATAACTACCTTTGACAACATCTAACTTATTTCCCTGGAAAAAACCACTATTAAACCTAGGTAAGAATTCAAGCTCAAAAACTCCCATTTCAACATACAAGTTGGAGTCTTGAATGTTAAGCTGAAAGTCAATGACTGTACCTTGTTGTAGAGTATCGTTTACCAGTCCATAAGCTTGAATATCCCTACTGGAATCAACATAATTACGAAACTCTTTTACAAGGCACCCCTCGTCTCCACATCCAAAAAAAGCAAGTGATAATGCCCCGAAAAGGGTAAAACGTAGGTTAGCCTTCATGGGTCAAGGTATGAATCAAATAATCCATTAATCTCATTCGCTTGTGAAGGCCAGGTTGATAGCAACTCCGTCCTTAAGTCCTCAACCTCTCTCAGGTCACCATCCAACTCATGGAAAATGGGCTCGGGCGACAAATATGAGCCATTACTTATGTATAACTCATCAAATGCAGTTCTGATTATAGAGCTGTTCGGATCCGGGCTCAAGATTCTGGTCCTCGAATTAATGGAATTATGGTCAATGCCATCATCCAAAATGTCAAAATATAGTTGATGTAAAAACCAAGAGCTAGTATGTAGTCCTGGTGCAGTGTTTGAGGGCGGTTGGGTATAGTCAAGGTCTTCTAGGTCCGAGGTTGCAGCTGAAGGCGTAAAATCCGATGAATAACGATAATATGTATCAGAATACTCTTCTCCAGTAAAAAGGATCTCAATGAAATTCCCCCATCCCTCACAAATCGCAATCAATTTTCCTTTAGTAGAGCTCGGATCTGTGCCATCTCCGTACGAGTCTTGATTTAGGTTAAAGATATTAGTTGCTTCCGCGACCACCAGATCTTTCCAAAACTGGTATCCGGCTTTATGCCCGTGGGAATAATGCCCCATTTCATGGAAGCAAAGCTGATCTAGTTTGTGGGTATCATACCCTCTAAATTGGAACACTAAATCCGGCTTCCACACTAAAAGCGATAGGGAGAAAGCAATTGGAGCTACTACAATATCCCAGACTCCTGTCAGATTGAAAACAGTTGCTGTTGCAATCAAGGGATATTCCTTCATCATTGGAGCCCCTCCACTCTGACTACTTTCGGCGCTTCTACGGATCCAAATCCTCGCACGATCGAGCTCATCAATGCTATTCAAGGAAGCGAGGGTGTTGTATTTTATTGAGGCATTATGAACAGACGATTTTAGCCACATCTTGGTTTGACTCGTTGAGATTTCTGCTGTTCTATTATTATTTGAACGCTTTAATTTGAAAAGATAATTGGAATAGTCTGGTGAAATCCATTCCCAGAACCTATATCGCGGCCTGCAAGATTGAGACTTCCAATTCATTTTCACATTTGTAGTACCCATTACATTGCTGGGTCTAACAAATTCTCCAAGTGAGTTAGTAGTCATGTACTTTGGGATAGGTGCTAAGAATCCCCACATTCTCATTCTCACTTGCTCTACAGGTACATATTGCGCATCATATGTATCGTACACTTTTACCGCACCTTTTGGAAGGTACATTAGCGCTCCAAAAATATTTATACTCTCACCCTGCTCTTCTGTCTCGTTAAGAAAGTCAATAATATTTGATTTGCTAAGAACCTCTCCTTCAAATTTATAATCGAGCATATAACCATATCCTTTTAATGCCACAGAAGCGACCTGTAGACCCAGGTTGTCGGTTTCGGGAAAATAAATTGTATCGATGATTTGGTAATTGACATTATTTGGAAGCTCTGCGTTTATGGGCAATGTGGAATACAGAGGCGTTTTTATTACATTTTGTGCGCTATCCGAAACTAAACTCGCGAAAATCCCCATCTTCTTCATATGAATAGTGAATTGGTGATACTTCGAGATGGTAATAAGAATGAGAATTTACCAAATCCACTAGTTCAGTAAGTTCTACTTCATTCTGAGGAAGGAACTTAACGTATATATGGGTAGCTTCTACTGTTACTCCGTTTATGAATACATTCTGGCCCGCGGAGTCAAGAAAGTCATATGCCGCTTGCATATTTTTGACTGAGTGAGGAAAATCTAGAGAGTCCGAGAGAACAAAAAAATCGTTCGAAACTAAGGAGACTGATTTCGTTGGGGGGACTACGGTTGATCCTAGCTGCACAAGATCATCCTTTCTACAAGCAAAAAATACTAATGCCGTGAACAAACTTACTAATGCAACTTTGTGTGCTATTTTCATCCTGTTGATTTAAATCATCAGGAAAGTCGAAAACATAAGGGAGAATTCCAAATTTTCATTAAAAACAGCAATAGAGTTCGTTACTGCAGCAAAAAACAAGATGTAGATTGTGTATAAGTTAATTCATTTTGGTTTAATTGCGCACAATGTTGGGCTATGGCACGTGTCCCGAAAGGCATGTGCTATGGAGCTGAAAGGACTGATGTCGAACTTCTTTGAAAATCTCATCATCCTCGTGAAAAGCAACAATAATAGCGCTTCCCAGTGATCACTCAATAATATTTACACCCTAAAGGTGTAAAAAAGTTGATTGAGCTCAGAGCAACGCTATTTTTCTCCGTAGTGTGACCAAGCACTGACAATCAAGACTTTCACCAGTTCGCCTTGAATAGCATACACTAAGCGATGTTTTCGGTTGATTCTTCGAGAGTATAGCCCTGCGAGGTCGTGCTTGAGTTTTTCTGGCTGACCTGTCCCATTCATTGGATGCTCACGAAGCTCATTCAAAAGAACTTCTAATTTATTCAGTGTTGCTCGATCACCACTTATCTTATGTCGCTCAATATCTTTAAGAGCCGTTTTCGAAAACTCGAGTGTAAACTTCATAAACCCAGTAGGTCCTTAATTTCTTCGGATGAAGAAATGGTCACTGAATCTCCATTTTCGATTTCCGCTAAACTCTGCTTTATTTTTTTAACCATTTCAGCGTTAAAGTAAAGGTCGTCATCGGAAATAGGTGTCAAGGCGTAGGCTTTATCTTTTCCTCGCTGTACAATTATTTGCTCTCCTCGATCGACTCTATCCAGGTAATCTTTTTGGTGCTGTCTGAATTCTCTACTGCTTATAATTATCATTGTGTACCATTTGGGTACAAATATAACTCAAACCTGCGTAAGTTGCTTTATAAATGCGGAAGATTACCAGAAACCAAATCGTAAAGCCAATTCATAAAAAAAGGTCGTCACGGTATGGAATTGTGACGACCTTTTATTTGATTTACACTCTAAAGGTGTAAAAAAGTTTGGTGCAGCTGGAGGGAATTACTCCTACGTCGCTCCGCTCCTCGGCGTGATCGGCGGGGGCGCCATCAGAAAGAACGAAACCCGTTCCGGGGCTGCGCCCCAACGCTGCTTTTTCTTTTGCCCGCGCTCAAGCAAGCTTGGCTCGGTCCAAAGAAAAACCCGCTCACCTTGCGGTAAACGGGTTGCTTCATTTAATTCTGTGGAGCTAAGGGGATTCGAACCCCTGACCCCTTGCCTGCCAGGCAAGTACTCTAGCCAGCTGAGCTATAGCCCCATTGAGGTGGCCAAAAATACAACATCCGATTTAATTAATCACTATCTGATTTTCACCCCCAACGATGCCCCCAATCCTGAGTTTCGCCAACCGATTTGCACTCGTGTCGGAGGGAAATACATCACCTGCGCTCCAAAGCGAGCACGAGAAGTAGTGGATCGATAGTAAGTAGGATTCGAGACGATACGACCAATAGGGGCATAATCGTATCGGTATCGGTTTATCGTCCACGTGGCTAGGTAGTACAAAAACTGAGAAGTAGGTGTTCCTAGTTCCAAAGGGTCAATAGGCGTTTGATAAAACAGTAAATCGTACCGCTCCATTTGAACGGATTCAGAACGGTTGAGCATCGATGAATCCGCACTTTGCGCCAAGCCCGATAAAGGGGCAAGTAGAAGTGCGGATCCGGCCGCGAGGCCGAAAAATAAAAGTCGTGTACAATTGGCTAAATTTTTCATAGAAGCATTCCCAAAATACAAAAACACCCCGCAACGTATATTGCGAGGTGTTGAATTTCTCAAATATGGATTGCTCTATTGCTTCGTAATTCTCTTCGTTACGACACCTTCTTGTGAGGAAAGTTGCATCATATAGATTCCGGCCGGGAGGCCGCTCAAATCCATTTCAATACGATCAACCGCATTGTACTCGGCTTGGTGAACACGCTTTCCGGTTAAATCGAAAACAGAAACAGACCAATCAGAGGTCGCTTCCGTTTCAACAGTTACCTTGCTAGTAAAAGGCGAAGGATAAACCGTTGCCTCCAAAGATTGCTCTTCCAAACCAATGGAATTATCGGTGTTTTGGTAATAATTAAATGACGCCAAATAGGTTGACGAATTATATCCATTCGCCAGAATATCTAAATCTCCATCGTCATCTAAATCTCCAAAAGCTGAAAAGGAATATTCACCTCCTGGTACCATTCCAAATGGATTAATTTGAGGCATTCCAAATTGAGGGGCGCTTGCCGAACCCGTATTCTCATAAAAATAGAATTGACCGTACTCCGATCCGGAAAATAAGTCGAGGTCACCATCTAAATCGAGGTCGCCGACATCAAGTTTTCCAAAACCAACACCTCCGGGAACAAAACCAAAAGCATTTACTACTGGAGCCGCGAACGCAGGACTTGTAGCCGTTCCGGTGTTTTGGAAATAATAAGCAACACCATAATAATCGAGACCAATATGATCGTAATCACCATCGTTATCTAAATCCGCTAACGATCCGATAGTTAGGTACGTTACCGCACTCGCATTTAACCCGAACGGGTTTATTTGAACAGTTCCAAAATTTGGATTCGTTGCGCTTCCATTGTTAGGGTAGTACGAAAAAGACGATCCCGTGTAGCCAACAGTTGATCCAAGGACATCAATATCTCCGTCCCCATCCAAGTCGGCACAAGCAGAGTACATGGTGTATTGACCACCTAAACCGAAGGGACTTAGTTGGGGTGCCGCGAACTGGGGGTTGTTTGCTGTTCCTGTATTCTGGTAGTAAATCGATCTCCCGTATTCGTACGTAGAACCTAAAATATCGAGATCTCCATCTCCGTCTAAGTCTACCAACGTTGGAACTATCCAATCTTGAGCGGGCGGAATGGATAACCCGAACGGATTAGAAGAAGGGCCTCCAAATGTCTGTGCTTGAATTCCCGTTGCTCCAAGCAATAGGAATCCGGCCATAGCCAACGCTTTCTTCCATTCGCGACGGGTAAAGTAGCCGTAAATAGTATCGTAAAGGTTCTTAATTCTGCGAATCAAGCGGCCTTGAAGGCTACCGTCCATAGACTCCCACTGACCGCTGGTTTGAAGCTGATTCACTTTTTCCGTTAAGCGGCGAAACTGTCGTTTCTTTCGAGCGTAAAGGTTCCTGTTCATATTCGTTTTTATTTGTGTTGACTGTTTGTCATTCGAGCATTTACAAAACTCATGCCTTTTTCTGTGGACCGCCCCAAAAGGTTGCTTCGGGGATACTTAATCCCGCGTAATGGTCGGGTGTTAAGGTACTCATTAAGTTGGGCCTCAATCGGCCCGATAAGACCTGCACATCATATATTTCATCGACCGAGGTTTGGTACAAAATTTCTCCTGTTACGGTACCTGTAGGTAGATGGACGATTTTAATACCACTTTGGTTGCTTTCCTTCGCAATTTTTAAATGCTTGAACGTAGAACTGTTTTGCCGCAACTTACTGAGTCCGACAAAAGCAAAATCCCCGTGAATGGCCATTCCGCGTACAAACCCGCCTAAATTTGCAATTTCTTCATAAGTGCCTTCGGCACGATTCACACGTGCTAACCCGCCCGTCGCCGACAGTAATACATAGAGCTCACCATTCACCAATCGGGGCGAATGCGGCATGGGAAGGCCTTCTACTATTACTTCGTTGTTGGTCACATCCATTATGAGTCCGCCCGTGGTCACTTCGGGCCGCCAGGACTGAAAACTATTCCCTCTATTGAACATACTCGCGTATTTTGGGAGTCCATTTTCAAGGGTCATTCCGTTTAAATGACATCGGTCTTCTGAAACCATTTCCGTTATAAACGGAGGCTGCCAAACAGGGATAAAGTTATGTTGATCATCAATTTTAATGATGCAAGAAAACAGCGTGTTTACCCCAAAAAGCCCTTGATCGGACCATTCCAGGTCATGGATATCTAAAGGCCCTACATGAAAAGTAGAGCGCGGCATGTATAAGGCGTCGTAGCGACCGGGTGCTTTTGGGTAGGTACGCGCTAGTTCAGGAACATCTTTGAAAGTGATTATCTCATTACGGCAAGCCACCGCCATGGTAGTATCACCATCGCGAAGAGCAATCCCCATGGGTTTATCCAAAGTCCTCGGTAATTGAACGAGCGATTCTGAATCTTTTCCGGATAAAAATATAATTTTCCCGGCCTGATAGGTCGTGATTGCCAGCGAAACACCGAGCTTCGATAAAAACTCGGGAACCTGTGGAGAGTACGTGCATGAAAACGGGGCTAAGCCCGAAGGTGTGCTTGAATTCATGGGCGGAAGATAAAATAAATAGCCCTAGATTTAAGCACAAAATAGAACTGAAATGAAGTCCTTTTCTCCTTTCAAAAAGCTAAGCCTGCTGGCTGTCATGATCGGCATATCTTTTTCGGCAAATAGCCAAGTGCTCATAGCCCTTATTTTCGGAGATAAACTGAATTCTCCAAACGTTGAATTCGGCCTTGAAGTAGGTCCATCCTGCAGCTGGTTCAGCAGCTACGAAGGTTCATCGGTAAGTCAGACATTATTCATAGGCCCCACCTTCAATATTCGATTGAACGACCGTTTATGGTTGCACCCAGCGGTTCAGGTAGCGTCAAGTATTGGCGCAGCCAGTTTAGCTCCTTATGAATTGGGCAATGAGAATGTCGACCCATTTATCAATGAATTTGAGGTGGAGCGTCGGATCAATTACATTGCCGTACCGCTCATGGCTCGGTATAAAGTCATTCAACATTTCTTTCTACAAGGAGGTGTTGAGCCCGCTTTAAGAATGACCGCCTTTGACACTTTTACCGCCGACATTCAAGACGGAGCCGAAATTAAAAACGGCATCGAAGAAACGTACAACCGAATCGACCTTCGCTTTGTAGGAGGTGTCGCCTACCGATTTAAAAATAGCGGTGCGGGCTTGTGGATGAGTTTGAAATACGGATACGGACTCTTTGAATTACCCGATCCAGTGACTACCCAATCCGTAAACCCGCAGTTTGTGCAGCTCGCCTTTGAAATTCCTATTGGCGCTGCCGAAAAGGTTGAGAATACCAAAAATTGACCTTAACTTGTCTGTATTCATTGAAAAAACCTGCTTCATGCGCATTCGTAATTGGCCAATAGGAGTTCTCCTTGCCACCTCTACATTATTATTTTCCGCCTGCGGCGAGAAAGCTCCTCCGGCCGTGCAGGCCGCCCCACAAATTACAGCAGTTACAGCGGAACAAAAGACCGTTCCTTTAGTAAAGGAGTTTGTAGGTGAGGTTCTTGGTAGGGCCGATATTCCTATTCGCGCCCGCGTCGACGGTTACCTCGAGCAAATTCACTTTCGCGAAGGAAGACGGGTAAAAAAAGGTCAATTACTCTACAGTATTGACGACCAACCCTTCCGTGAAGACGTGAACGCGGCCGAAAGCCAAGTGGCCGAAGCACGCGTTTTCGCCACAAACGCGAACAACGAGCTCCAGCGGTATGAGCCGTTAATTAAAATTAAAGCCGTTAGTCAAAGCGATTACGACGCGGCGAAATCCAATAAAGAAGCCGCCGACGAAAGTGTGAAAGCGGCCGAAGCAGCACTTGAACTTGCCAAAATAAAATTGGGCTATTGCAGTATAAAATCACCTATTGACGGAGTCATAGGAAAAACAGAAGCAGAAGTTGGCGAATACGTGGGTCGATCGCCGAATCCGGTCATTCTAAATACCGTTTCGCAAATCGACTCCATTCGTGTTCAGTTCTTCTTAACAGAATCCGACTATTTAGCCATTGCAAGAGAGAACTTAGAAGAGCGAGAAAACACCCATGAAGAACCAAATCCACGGCACGATTCCGACCTGCGCCTTATACTATCTGACGGAAGCCAGTTTACTGAAAAAGGGACCGTTAATTTCATAAACCGTAACATAGATCAAGCCACCGGAGCCATTTTGGTTCAAACCTCATTTGCAAATCCGCGGGGCTTAATAAGACCCGGACAGTTTGCCAAAGTGCGGGCGAATATGGACGTCATTGAGAATGCAGTCCTCATTCCCCAACGATGCGTTATGGAAACACAAGGTAGAAATGCTGTTTTCCTGATTCAAGACGACAATACCGTCACCCGAACTAAAGTGGTTTTAGGTCCGACCTATCTCGATTATTACGTAGTTCTCGAAGGGGTTTCTCCGACAGACAAAATAGCCTTGGACGGACTCCAGCGGATGCGCGACGGAATGACCGTCGATTACGAATTAAAAGACTTCAACTCTCAGTTCCCAAGCAATGAGTAAAGAGCAAATAAACCATAATTTCTTTGTTCGAAGGCCCATTGTTTCCATGGTCATTGCCATCATTATGGTAATCATTGGCGGGATCTCGATCACTGGATTACCGCTAGAGCAATACCCCAATATTACCCCGCCCGTTGTAAAAGTAACCGCCTCCTACACCGGGGCGAATGCAGTGGCGGTGGAACAATCCGTTGCGACACCTTTGGAACAGGAAATCAATGGTGTTGAGAACATGATTTACATGAAATCGACCAACGCCAACGACGGTACGATGTCGATTCAAATCTCCTTTGACGTAGGATCGGACCCGGATATGAGCAACGTTTTTGCTCAGAACCGCGTATCGACCGCAACAGCGAAATTACCCGAAGAAGTAAAAAGACTCGGAGTTACGACCAAGAAGAGCATGCCCAATATTTTGATGTTGGTTATGCTTACCTCTCCCGATGGACGGTACGATCAAGGATTCTTGGGTAACTACGCCCTCATCAACGTAAAAGACCGATTGGCCCGTATTAAAGGTATGGGTGAAGTTTCCGTTTTGGGAAGCTCCGACTACTCCATGCGCATCTGGGTGAAGCCCGATGTACTAGCAAAACTCGGAATAACCATTCCCGAAATTAATAACGCCATCAAGGAACAAAATGTAATTGTTCCCGGTGGGAAATTTGGTGCGGAGCCGGCACCAAAAGGAACAGAATTCACCTACACTGTTCGGCTTCCAGATCGCTTGCAGACCGAAAAACAATTTGGCGAAATTGTGGTTCGGACGAATGTTGACGGGAGTCAAGTAAAAATCAAAGACATTGCCCGTATTGAGCTTGGCCTGCAAACCTACGACGCCTTTACTCGACTGAGTTCTTCGGACGGACTCCAAAAGCCGGGTGCTTTGATTGCCATGTATCAGGCTCCTGGATCGAACGCCGTAGCTATGGCCGAAGAAATTCGGGGGCAAATGGAAGAAATGGCGTCGAGCTTTCCACCGGGAATGGATTATGTAGTTTCACTCGATAGTACCGAACCCATCACCGCGGGAATTGCCGAAATCATTGAGACTTTGATCATCGCCCTTGCCTTGGTAATTTTAGTGGTGTTCATTTTCATTCAAGACTGGCGCGCGACTTTAATTCCCACACTAGCGATCCCGGTTTCTTTGGTTGCGGCATTTATGCTCTTTCCACTTCTAGGATTCACCATTAATGTGCTTTCTCTTTTAGGGTTGGTACTCGCGATTGGTATTGTGGTAGATGATGCCATTGTTGTTGTTGAAGCAGTACAGGTAAATATTGAAAAAGGAATGGACCCTAAAACGGCCACCACAATGGCCATGAGAGAGGTTACCGCCCCCGTAATTGCAACCACCCTTGTGCTTGTTGCCGTGTTTATACCCGTGGCCGGAATTGCGGGTATCACCGGACGCTTATTTCAGCAGTTCGCTATTACCGTCGCTGTATCAACCGTATTTTCATCAATAAACGCCCTTTCATTAAGTCCCGCCTTGTGCTCTATCTTGATGAAAAAGCCAGAACCAATAAAAGGTCCTTTAGGCACCTTCTTTAGCGCGTTCAATAAGGGTTTTGACAAAAGCACGGACAGCTATATGAGTTTTACGAAAGTCATTGGTCGAAAAGCATTCCGCGGGGGGATTTTTATTCTACTCATCACTGCAGTTGCCGGTTTTTTAGGAACCAAGGTTCCGGGAGGTTTTATTCCTGAAGAAGATCAGGGTTATTTTTTTGTGAACATCCAAGGGCCCAACGCCTCTTCCATTCAGCGTACTGATGAAGTAGCACGAAATGTAGAAACATTTTTGATGGAACAGCCCGAGGTACAATATGTCACCAATGCAACTGGATTCAGCTTACTTACGGGGGCCTTTAGCGCCAGTAATGGGTTTATGTTCGTGACCTTAAAAAACTGGGACGATCGTGAGCTTACTGCCAATGAAATAGTGCTTCGCGTCAATCAGCATTTGCGGCAAATTCCAACAGCGCAGGTCAATGCCTTTGGCCCACCGGCTATTCCAGGACTAGGAAACGGAGGCGGGTTTAGCATTATGGTGCAAGACAAATCGGGAAACCCTCCTGAATACCTTTTTGAAAACACCATGGACTTTGTGCAAGCAGCCAATGCACGACCCGAAATCGGGGCTGCATTTTCTCAATTTCAGGCGCATGTACCGCAGCGCGAAATTGAAATCAATAGAGATAAAGTACTTAAAGCCGGAGTGGCACTCCGCGATGTATACGACACCTTTGGGGCTTTCTTGGGAGGATCCTACGTAAATGATTTCAATAGGTTTGGTCGACTGTACAAAACGTATGTACAGGCTGAACCCGAATACCGGCAAAACGAACAGGGACTAGATATGTTCTTTGTAAAAAACAAGGATGGAGTTAGTGTTCCTGTGAGCACCTTTGTCACGGTGCATCCCACTAGCGGGCCCGATTATACAAATCGATTTAATCTGTATCGATCTGCCGAAGTTATGGGGGGTCCGGCACCCGGTTTCACCTCAGCTCAAGCTCTTGCCGCATTGGAAGAAGTGGCTGAAGCCACACTCCCTTCTGATATGACCTTTTCATGGAACGCCATGAGCTATCAAGAAAAAGCAGCTTCTGGAGCAGTAACTGTCGTTTTTGCCTTTTCATTGATCCTGGTTTTCTTGATTTTGGCCGCTCAGTATGAAAGCTGGTCGCTACCTCTGAGTATCTTGCTCGGTACTCCGTTCGCTATTTTTGGTGCCTTCTTATTCCTCTATGTAGCTCGTATGTTCAGTACCAGTTATGAAATGAACGTCTTCGCCCAAATATCCCTGGTGATGCTCATAGCAATGGCGGCGAAAAATGCCATTCTCATCGTTGAATTCGCCAATATAAAGTTCGAGGAAGGGTTAAGTTTATATGATGCTGCCATGGAATCGGCCCGATTGAGGTTTAGGCCAATTTTAATGACCGTTTTCTCGTTCGTGCTCGGTGTATTCCCATTGATTTTAGCTTCCGGTTCTGGTGCCGAAGCCCGAAAAGTGATGGGTGTAGCTCTGCTCGGAGGAGTTGGTATCGCCACCTTATTAGGGGTGTTTATGTATCCAATGATGTACGTTATGATTGGAAAACTCTTTGGTTACGAAAAGAAACGCGACGCTTTGCTCGCAAAAACAGAGGAGGGATGAAAAAGCTATTAATACTTGCTCTGTTGGGCCTTTTCTTTACCGGTTGTAAAGTAGGTCCGAAATATAAAGGCCGCGATTTCGAAGTTGCCGAGGGCTTTTCTGTACATGATTCCTTAGCCTTTGCAACGGATTCGGTGAATTCCGATTCCCTTGAATACGCCATTCAAGATATTGAATGGTGGAAGTTCTATAATGATCCTGTTCTCGACTCTCTTATTCGCGAAGGTTTGGCTAATAACCAGGACCTACTAGTTACTGCAAAGCAGATTGAAATTGCTCAGTATCAATTGGGTATTCAAAAAGCGGCCGGACTACCAAGTTTTGCTCTAAATGGATCCGGTGATTACGGAACAGCATCTCTTTGGGGTATTCAGAACGGCGAAGCCACATCAACAGTTTTTGGTACTGCAAACCTTAATTGGGAAATTGATTTCTGGGGTAAATTTCGTCGCTTAAATGAGGCTTCTCGCGCCCAATTGGTGGCTACAGAATATGGCTATCGCTCGCTCGCACTTTCCCTTATTGAAACCATTAGCCAAACCTATTTTGAATATCTAGCGGCACAGTCGCAAGTAGAGATCTCGAGACGAAATGCGGCTTCAAGAGATAGTATGCTTCTTATTATTTCGGCCCGATTTAGAGAGGGAATCGTTCCAGAAATCGATGTAAATCAAGCCCAAATTCAATACGCAATTGCCGCAGCGGCAGTGCCTGCTTTTGAGCGACGACTTGTTCAGACTCGAAACCTTTTAAACTTTTTAGTGGGAAGGGCGCCCGGTGCCATTGTTACTACGAATACGCTTCAAGATGAGGAGCTACAAGTAGAGATCCCTGTTCAATTTCCTGTAAATCTCTTAGCTCGCCGACCCGATATTCGGGCAGCGGAACAAGAATTAATTGCTCAGAATGCACTCATTGGTGCCGCCCAGGCAAATAGACTTCCGGCAATAAGCGTAAGCGCCCTATTGGGTATTGGTTATTTAAGTACGGGCATATTATCGCCGAGCGATCCTATTTGGCAAGCAGGCGGCGGATTACTTATGCCTTTGTTTAATTGGGGAGCGTTAAAGAAGCAGGTCGAAGTGGAAAGAGGTCGCACCGAGCAAGTTGAAATTCAATACCGACAAACGGTTTTGAATGCACTCAAAGAGGTTGAAGATGCCCTCATTCAAGTATCTACTTTGCAAACAGAAATTGAAATCACAGAACAGCGAGTGGAAGCGGCGGTGAATGCGGAATATCTTTCGCGAGAACGATACGACAAAGGAGTTACCAGTTACCTGGAGTTCCTGGAAAGTCAACGTCAAGCTTTTGACGCTGAGTTATCGTTGGTTGAAAACCAATCGAAATTGCTTTCTACTTATGTTCAATTATACGGCGCCCTAGGGGGCGGATGGCTAAGTGAAGCTGAGAAAAAAGCCGCGGAAGAAGCGGCGGCGCAAGAAGAAGAAAACAACAAATAAAAAAAGCCTCCCGCGCAAAACGGGAGGCTTTCCTTTTTCAATATCATTCGCTTTTACAATTCCCAACCAAAAGAGGTTTGGAACACATAATCCAATGGGTCTGCTCCGCCCGAAGGGCGATTATCAAAGTTTAAAGACGTTCCTAACTTCACAAAGAAATCGTAAGGTAAATCGTATTTCACATCTAGCTTGGCATCATAACGGAAACGACCTTGGTCCGATAGGCTCGGGAAACCTGTAAAGTTGGAGAACATGTTAAGGTCTCCCAAATCAAATAAATTCAACTCTACAGAAAAGTAGGCCTCCCAACTGTTTAGGGTTGATGCATCTGATCCACTAAATTCTTCCTGGTTATTGGCGATACCCACGGTCGAACTAAAATACCATGCATTCGTTTGAAACCAATTCTTACCCAAACCAGCGCGGTTGTTAATACGATTAACCAAATTGATTTCATCGTTACTAAGGTAGTTCACTGAAAGGGCTCCAAACCATCTCCTTTTCAAATAAATTTGGCCCGTAAGGCTTGCATCGGTTCTGCTGGTTCTTTGAGCGCTGTCTTGCTCACTAAAAATGGAGTTGATTGTTCCATTTACGCTCCAGTCCGATGTGAAATATCCAGCGTGTCCTGAGGCATTAAACTGACGCAAATTATTCGCCTTCGCCAAACTTAATCCGACCGCAATATTTGCACTGAGCCGATCTGTCCAGCCGCCGTCCACATCATTCAAGAACACTATTTCGCTCATCCGCACACGAATTCGCTGGTTCGATTCTTCTACCGTTAACCATACATAGCCCTCTCCTTCCGGGTCCATCGCGATGGTCCCCGTTAAGTACTCAGATCCTTCAAATTGATAAACGAAGGTCTTTTCCGTAATCAGTTTCTTTATCCCTTCCCACTCTATTTTGAAATCGCTGTCGCTGTAATCCGTTTCTATAGTGGCCACAGCTGCCGACATTCCTTTAAAATCACCGACAACAACGTCGTTATTGACAAGCACGAGTGTGTCTTGTGCGCTTGCAAAAGAAGTCCCGAGAAGTCCAATTAAGCCTAAAAGTATAATCCGTATGTTCATTCGAATCGCTTTGAAATGAGTGGCAAAATTATAAATCAACCTAGAACTGACCTAGTCGTTAACTAAATCATACACCACTCTGAATCCCAAATGGGGCATTCCCGTGTCATCGCTTCCGGGCATTCGCGCACTTACGCGGTAGCTGCTGCAGTATTCTTCATTACACAAAAAGCTTCCTCCCCTTTGCACTCGTTTTAAAGCGTAGGGGTCGCGCGGGTCGTAGGGCCTACTCGGCCCGATGGGATTTACGGCCGTATCATTCACCAATTCTGCATAGTAGCTTACCCCATACCAATCGGAACACCACTCCCAAACATTTCCAGACATATCAAATAAACCCCAAGGATTGGGCTCAAACGACCCCACTGGTGCCGTTGCCTCAAAACCATCGGTCCCCAGGTTTTGATACGGAAACCCTCCTTGCCAAGAGTTCGCTTTTGGCAATCCGGCTTCAACCAATTCGGTTCCCCAGGCATAAATAGCCTTTGGCCGATTCGCGCGCGCCGCAAACTCCCATTCTGCTTCGGTTGGCAGTCGGGCGCCAATCCACTCGCAATATGCAACGGCATCGTGCCAACATACATGAACTACAGGGTGGTCATCTAATCCATCAATAGAGCTCCCCGGTCCGTCGGGCATTCTCCAGTTTGCCCCCGTTTGCCACGACCACCATTGTGTGAAATCGTTTAAATCGACTTGGGTGTTGGGCGGACTAAAAATCAAGGACCCCGCCGCTAAAAGTGAATCGGCTGGTTTAGGCGTTCCCGGCGGCACTTGCTTTTTCATTTCTTCCCAATCGATATCTCGTTCGGCAACGGTAATGTACCCTGTAGCAGTCACAAAGGCGGCGAACTCGGCATTCGTTACTTCATGGGCTTTCATCCAAAACGGATCAACTCTTACCCAATGCTGCGGATATTCGTCTCTACGACCATTTCCATCCGAAGCGCCCATACGAAACGTTCCTCCCGGAATAAAAACCATATCGGTAGTATCCATATTCTCTGGCGGATTAGGCCATTCAAAATTCGAGGTTATTAATCCAGACCGTGGATTGTCGCCGCTCTGCCCGGTAGGGCAACACCCCTTTTCGGAACCTATTTTATCGGAAGGTTTAGACGTGCAGGCCGTTAAAAAGCCCGCAATTAGAAAAGGGATTAAATATTTCATAGAAAATAGGCAATACCAACCAGCAAACTCATACTGTTGTATCCGTCTATGCGGTGATCGTAATCTAAACTTGCGAGAAACTCAAACCGATCGGTCATCGGATAGCCAAATTCATACCCCAAACGAAGTACCCCAAATTGCTCGTTTCCTTCCAGTTCAACCCCAGCCCCTGCAATGATCGCATGGTGGGTCCAAAGGGTACGCCCAACAATTAAAGCAGGAATCAGTGGGAACTCGCGCTCTAACGACTCATCTTCCGCACTTCCCCCACCCGAGGCATTGGTTTGAACCGTATATGGCTCAACAATAAGGTCAACATGAAGCCCGATGAACCATCGCTCATTGAGCTCGCGAGCCAAAGTAGCCGACCACGAAGGGACTAAAAGAGTCTTTTCTTCATCATCAACGCTAACCCCTTCAAAAATTCGATGATGCCCAATCATGAGTCCGACCGACCAAGGTCGTTCGCTTTCTTCTTGAGCAAAACAGTTCGAAGTGAAGCTAATAGCAATAAGTACAAGAATGTATCTCATAAGGTTAAGGTCTTTGCTTCATTTTAAGCGTCGTGAATGTCGCACTTTTCTACCGTACGTGCCTAAATTTTCTCTATTCTGTTACTCAATTTCTCAACCATGAAAACACAACAATTCCTATTCAACGACAACTGGGACTTTTCAGGTCTAAGTGATCAACCCGCTAATTTAGTGCTTGCCTTTGGTGCAAGAGAACAACTTTCGAACGGAGGATACCAAAAACTGAGGGAAGCTTTCCCTTCGAGCACGGTCGTCGCCGGTTCTACAGCGCGAGAAATATCAAATTCTTCCGTTCTAGATAATCAAATAGTGGCAACGGCCATCTGGTTTGACAAAGTAAAAACCACCCCGCATTCCGTGCTGATCCAAGACTTTGAAAACAGTAAAGAAGCCGGCTCTGCTTTAGTGAGCAAATTCGATCGCGAAGGACTGCGATTCGTATTCGTTATTTCTGACGGACAATTGGTAAATGGTTCTGACTTAGTTGAGGGGGGTGAATAAAGCATTAAATGACGAGGTGCCCATTGCGGGCGGATTAGCAGGTGACGAAGCGCATTCGCGAGTTCAATGCAGATCTGCCAATCATTACCTTAACGGCTCTACAAATGAATAGACCCGACGCGAGGTGCTTTCCCTAGGAATGAATGAATTTGCCGGGAAAACCTTTGAACCGGATCAGCTTTACAGGAAGATTAAAGAAGTTCTGGCCGCTAGGCCGAAATAGAAACTGCTTACTTCCGCCCTATTTCGGGCGGATGTTTATTTTTGCACAAACACAAGATTATGGGACGCGCATTTGAATATAGAAAAGCACGAAAAATGAAGCGATGGGCAAGTATGTCCAAAGCCTTTACTCGAATTACGAAAGACATTATAATGGCCGTGAAAGAAGGCGGCCCAAGTCCTGAATCGAACTACAAACTCAAACTCGTTATTCAAAACGCCAAGCAGGCGAACATGCCGAAGGATAACGTAACACGCGCTATCAAGAAGGCCTCCGATAAAAACCAAGGCGATTACAAAACCGTGGTTTATGAAGGCTATGCCCAGCACGGGATTGCAATACTTGTAGAAACCGCTACAGACAACACTACCAGAACAGTGGCCAATGTGCGTTCGTACTTTAACAAATGCGATGGAAGCCTAGGTACTTCGGGTTCTGTTGAATTTATGTTTGAGCATAAATGTCATTTTAAGGTGCCCGGAGAGGGAATCGACTTGGAAGAGTTTGAGTTTGAAATGATCGATTATGGCGTGGACGATATTTTCCACGATGAAGAAGACGGGTCGATTATGGTGTACGGTCCTTTTGAGCAATTCGGCCCTATATCCAGCGGATTGGACGAAAAAAACCTCGAAATTCTGGAGTCTGGAACGGAGTACATCCCCACCGATACCAAAGAATTGAACGAAGAGCAAACGGCGGACGTAGAAAAGCTCCTCGAAATGATGGAGGAAGACGACGACGTTCAAAATGTTTATTCCACTTTAGGATAAAAAAAAACCTCGGGGAAACCCGAGGTTTCATCGTGCCGTGAGGCACAAAAATTAAGCGGTATACAACTGCTCGTAGTATTCTTCCAACATGCGCTTAACGTCGAATTGAACGCGCGTTTGCTGAATACTCTCACGCATCATTTCAACCCATTTCTCGCGGTTATCGTAATACGTTGGAATCACCTCTTCCTGAAGTACTTTGTACAATGCGGCCAAATCATGAGCGTCGAGCACTTCGTAATCATCGCTTTCAAAGCCATCGCCAAACTGCCAGCCTGTTACCCCGTGGTCACAGGCCTCAGGCCACCAACCGTCGAGAATACTGAAGTTCAACACTCCGTTCATTGAAGCCTTCATTCCAGAAGTACCCGAAGCCTCCATCGGACGGCGCGGGTTATTTAACCATACATCCGATCCACGCGTAAGTGCCGCACCGATTTCCATGCCGTAGTTCTCGAGGAACACCACACTGTTCGGATACTTCTTGCTCATAGCAACTAGGTTCTTAACAATACCTTTACCCGTATCGTCAAATGGATGCGCCTTACCACTGAACACAATTTGAACCGTTTGATCTTTCAAATAAGGCTCAATGACTTCGGGTTCGGTAAAAATCAAATCGGAACGTTTGTACGGTGCGGCTCGACGCGAAAAGCCGATAATCAGCTTTTCAGCGTCAAGCTGAGCCCCCGTACGTTCCTGAATGAAGGTTACCAGGTCGTTTTTATTTTTTTGATGCTGTTCCCAAATACCCGCGCCCGCTTCAGCGGCATCAAGCATTCCTTGATCTACCCACGTCGGTACGTGAATCGCGTTTGTAATGGCTTTAATATCCGATCGGCCATCGACATGATTCCACATTTTATTCGCCGTTTCGCCGTGTAATTGAGCTACTCCATTCGACATTTTCGAAAGGCGCAAAGCACCAACCGTCATGTTAAAGGGCGTTCCACCCAAAGCCTCAAGTTGTTCGGGCGTCATACCCATATCGGCCCCCATGTAGATCAATCGATCGATCGGGTGCGATTCGTTTCCCTGCAAAACCGGCGTATGGGTAGTGAACACCACTTCGTTTTTGGTTTGAGCCACCGCTTCGTCGTGCGAAGCACCTAACTCCCGCTTCTCGCGCATAAGTTCAAAGCCGGCAAATAAAGCATGGCCTTCGTTGAAATGGTAAATATCGACGTCAATACCCAAAGCGCGTAAAGCGCGAACCCCGCCTACTCCAAGCACAATTTCTTGAGCGATGCGCTCTTCGCCGAACCAGCCATATAGTTGGCCGGTAATCCAACGCTCTCCATTTTCTTCAATATCCACATCCAAAAGGTACAGCGGAGCATTATCGTAACGCTCCGTTTTCCAAACTTTACAGAAAATCTCTTCTCCACGGATATCTACGGATACGGTTACCCCAGTATCTTCAAGAAATGGATACTCGTAATTATGATAGGTATCGTAAGGCCTTCCCTCAGCATCGATGCGTTGATCGGTATATCCTTGCTTCCACTTGATTCCAATACCAACGATCGGAAAATTATATTGCTTGGCTCCTTTCATGTAGTCGCCAGCCAGAATCCCCAATCCGCCGGCATACATCTTAAATTCTTCATGCAATCCGTACTCCATGCAGAAGTAGGCAACCTTCGGTTGGATTTGTGTCGTTGTCATTTTGCGTTCTTTTTTGATAGCGGCAATTTAAAACAAAATTAACTTAGTGTAGCTTTAACACTTACCAATTTTACGTTATGTTTGTATCAATAAATACAACACCATGAGTCTTAAAAAACAGTTTTTAAAAAGCAAGCCTGTTTGTAAGGTAACCTTCACCTTACCAACAGAAGCGGCTCCTACTGCAGATCGTGTATTTGTAGCCGGAGAGTTTAACAATTGGAATCCTGACGGGACCCCAATGAAAAAATTGAAAAACGGAACATTTAAAACCGTTGTAGATCTTGAAACCGGACGCGATTACGCATTCCGTTATGTGATCGACGGTGAAAAATGGGAAAACGATTGGGAAGCAGATGCCTACCAACCAAATGGACTCACCTTTGAAGAGAACTCCATCGTTTCATTGTCCTAAATAATTGGGCTAATTACACTAGGCCCATTCTTCTTTTTGTGTAGTGACCGCATTCGAGCTGATGTCGAGCAATATGTGCTCGGCCAGTTCGGTTGCGGCTTTTTTAACTTCTTTCGTCAGATGATTCTCCTTCACTAAGTGGAAGATAAAATCTTGCAGCTTATTAATCTCCGGATGTATTCCAATACGTTCTAAAAGAACGAGGTACTGATGGGTTCCTTTTAGCCAAGCCTCGCGTTTAGTATCTTCATTCACCTTATCAATTCGAGCCACCAATCGGTTCGTCGCCAAATAATTTAAGCGATCGTAATCAAGATAAGTATTCACATGCCATTTCTCAATGCTTTGTACATACTGCTCTAATCGAGTAAAATTTAAAGGCTTCAATTCGTCCAAAAAGATTTCTTCCAGCTTATGCTCAAATACGGTTTCTAAATTGCGCTGAAGAATTTTTGGTACGCCTAAATGCCCGCTATTCATAAGGTTCAGCAAGCTGTAACTCGAATCGTATATTTTCTCATACGATGCCATCGCGCGCTCTTCATGCTCACCAATAACCCGCTGAAGTAATCGCATTTGCTGATCTTTAAATAAATCGAAATACGAGAAACTCTTTTCTTGAAAGTTCTTCTTAATGATATCTATGCACTCCGATAAATTTCCGCTGTCAAAAGCTACCGCAGCTTTTTGAGCAATGGTTTCAAAATCTTCTGGACTCAAGGTATTGCTCGTGCTTCCGATTAAGTGGTGATTCCCCAAATACAAAATCGCAAAACTGAATTTCTTTTGACTTAAGGTCACGCGCGAGCGAACTCTGGTAAAACCCGAAGCGAAAATGTACGTTCCCATTGTTCTACGATGCTGCCAGTCGCTGGTGCAATCGTAATTCAGTACGGTAATCTCTTTATTATCGTCTTCAAAGAGCGAATCTACGGCATAGTGCATTCCTACTTGAGTCAAGGTAAGCGCCTTTGGAGCGACATCGTTTACGTAAATGTCTCTTCCGTTTCCCTGCGACGGAATGTTGCTTAATGCGGTTTCTAAATTGCTTAAAAACGCCTCTGTTAGCTTTCCTTTTTGAACACTTTCTGCCAGCTGAATTCCCCGTGCCGCGTATTGCAAAATTTGAACGGTTTCAATCCCCGAAATATCATTGAAAAACCAGCCACAGCTCGTGTACATATACAGAGCATGTCGCTGCATTTCGAGCAATCGGTTAAAACGAGTGATTTGAATTCTGCTCAACTTTGTACGGGTATGCTTCGCTACAAATTGCTTTAAATCGTCCGGGTTCCTCCTGAAAATAACCTCGATGTACTTATTCCGCAATTCCCACGGATTGTCGCAGTATTCGGCCATTTCCCTTTCAAAGACTTCCGAAAACGCATCTCTTAAATCGTCCAGTGCCTTTCTCAAGCCAACCCGCCATTCTTGATTCCATGTTCCAGGTCCGCCCGTATGGCAACCGCAGTTGCTTCTCCATCGCTCAATTCCATGAGCACAGCTCCAGCTCGAATCTTCAATGATTTCCGCTTCGTAGGTAGGTGGGTGAAGAGCCAAATACTGGCTGTAATTTGTGAGTTTGGCCTTTCCCGATTCTTCGATATGCCGCATACAATAGGCCAAAGCCATATCGCCCCTGCGATGATGGTGCCCGTAGCTTTCTCCGTCCGTTGCAATATGAATGAGCTGCGGGTCGTCGATTTCCGCGTCGTAACCGGAAAGCAATTCTTCAGCAAAATAACGACCATCGTTCAAGTAGCCCTCAAAGGCGACCCCTTTACTTCTTTCCCCGTCGTAAAAAAATAGGCTAATCTCTTTGCCTGACGGCAAGACAACCCTGTACGGCCGTCTCGAATCGATACCGTTAATCCACTCTTGATCGCCAATTCGCCGGAACCTTTTCGCTTGGTAGGGTGACAGTACGGTGTATTTAATTCCATGTTCAGCCAATACCTCAAGGGTTTCGGTATCAACAGCCGTTTCGGCCAACCACATGCCCTCTGCTTTTCTTCCGAAACGCTTTTCGAAATCATAAAGGCCCCAAAGTACCTGGGTTTCTTTATCGCGCCGTGAGGCGAGTGGCATTATAATGTGATTGTACACCTGCGCCATGGCCGAACCGTGACCGTCATACAACTTCATGGAAAGGCGGTCGGCCTCCAAGATTCCCTGGTAAGTGCGCGTTGCTTTTTGCTCGAGCCACGATAAAAGGGTGGGGCCAAAGTTGAAGCTCATGCGCGCGTAATTGTTGACGATATCAACAATTTTGCCTTCTGAGTTGAGAATCCGACTGGTTGTGTTCGGACTGTAGCACTCTCTTAAAATGCGCTCGTTCCAATCGTGATAGGGTGCGGCTGATTCTTGAATTTCAATTTCATCGAGCCAGGCATTTTCGCGAGGCGGTTGATAAAAATGCCCGTGAATACATACGTAAGGAAGCGTTTTCATGCTTATGCTTTTCTTTTCTTGAGGAAGGTTACTCCCAATGGAGGTAAATTCAACTCGAGTGAATGTTCTTGGCCTTGCCAAGCTATTTTGTTCGTTTTAATGGGTTTCGCATTAATAAACCCGCTCCCATTAAAGGCTTTGTCGTCTGTACTTAAAAGTTCTTCCCAGGTACCCGAAGAAGGAATTCCAATACGGAAGTTCTCGCGGGCTACCGGAGTAAAATTGGCAACTACAACCAAGGTGTCTTTTTGCTTCTCTCCAAAACGGGCGAAAATTAGCGTGCCGTTTTCATTATCGCTGTAATCGATCCAGTGGAATCCAGAAACGTCGTACCCTTTTTCGTAAAGTGCCGGTTCCGAAGTGTAGAGTTCATTCAGTGCTTTTATGACGGCGAGCTGGCCTTTATGCCCATCGTATTGCAATAGGTCCCAGCGCAGTTGTTCGTCGTGTTTCCATTCAAAGGGTTGGGCAATTTCATTTCCCATAAACGAAAGTTTGCTTCCGGGATGAGCAATCATATATCCGAAGAGCAAGCGCAAATGTGCAAAGCGCTGCCACTCATCGCCAGGCATCCTACTCAAAAGAGATCCTTTACCGTGTACAACCTCGTCGTGGGATAAAGGCAGCATGAAATTCTCAGTGAAGGCGTAGGTCAAACTAAAGCTAATTTCGTTGTGGTGATACTGTCGGTAGAAAGGGTCTTTGGCGAAGTACTCAAGCGTATCGTTCATCCAGCCCATCATCCATTTCTTCCCGAATCCGAGTCCGCCCAAAAAGGTAGGGCGCGATACCCCCGGAAAACTAGTGCTTTCTTCGGCTACGATTTCAACACCAGGGAATTCGCCATACACGGCTTCATTCATCGATTTCATGAAGTGAATGGCTTCGAGGTTTTCGCGTCCTCCATGTTCGTTGGGAATCCACTCGCCGGCTTTTCGAGAATAGTCGAGATAGAGCATTGAAGCAACAGCATCCACGCGCAATCCATCTGCATGAAATTCTTCGAGCCAGTAACGCGCGTTGCTAATTAGGAATGCGCGAACTTCATTTCTGCCGTAATTGAAAATGTAGGAGTTCCAGTCCGGGTGAAACCCTTTCCGGGGGTCTTCGTGTTCGTAGAGAGCGGTTCCATCGAATCGATAGATTCCGTGGGCATCGTTCGGGTAATGCGAGGGTACCCAATCGAGTAGTACTCCTATGCCTTCGGCATGAAAAGCATCGATCAGTTTTTTGAGGTCGTCCGGTGTTCCAAATCGCGCCGTAGGCGCAAAGTAACCGGTAATTTGATAGCCCCATGAACCGAAAAACGGATGTTCCATAATCGGCATGAACTCTACGTGGGTATAGCCAAGATCTTTCACGTAGGGCACCAATTCATCGATCATTTCGATATAGGTTAAAAACCGCCCTTCTTCCTTGCGGCGCCACGATCCGAGGTGCACCTCGTACACGCTCATTGGGGACTTTAAGGCGTCTCGTTTGGCGCGATTAAGCAACCAGTTTTTATCGTTCCATTCGTAACTCGATGTGTGAACGATGCTCGCCGTTTTTGGTGGCTCTTCCCACAAGCGAGCATAGGGATCGCCTTTTTCAATTTGCTCATCCGATTGGGTACGAATAAGGTATTTGTACCCCGCGCCATCGCGAACACCGGGTATAAAGCCTTCCCAAATTCCGGAACTATCCCAGCGTACAAAGAGCGGATGCTGATCGTAGGTCCACCCATTGAAATCGCCAATTACGCTTACCTCTTTTGCATTGGGAGCCCAAACGGCAAAGTAAACACCTGCCTCACCTTCTACTTCGATGGTTCTGCTCCCCATTTTTTGATGGAGGGCATAGTGCGTTCCTTCTCGGAACGATTGAATATCGCCTTCGTTAAAAAGGCTGTGATGTTTTGAAGAACCCACCATGTTAGTCGTTGTTTAATATTTGCATGATTCCCTTTAGCGGAATCACCACCCAATTCGGGCGCGAATTGAGTTCATAGCCCAATTCATAAATCGCTTTTTCTAGAATATGATAGCGCAACAGGAAATCAATTTCTTGGTAGTATCCGATGTCAATGCCTGAATCAAAAGCTTTTTGCACATAGGCATCTAAGAACACGGCTACCACAGCCCGGTAATAGCGCCCTCCGGCCTCAAAAAGCTCTTCTTCAGAATACTGCTGGCTCGCCGATCTATTGAATAGCGTGGCAAAAACAGCGTAGTGAAACGACCGGAAGAGTCCGGCCACATCCTTAATGGGTGGCTGTTTTACTTTTCGGTCGCGAATAGTGCTTTCGGGCTCCCCTTCAAAATCGAGAATATAAAAATCGTCGTCGCTGAAAAGAATCTGGCCGAGGTGATAATCCCCGTGGATTCGAATACGTTGGCTGTTCAGTGAATCGTGATCGAAGTTGAGGAGAATGTCTTTAATTTTCTCTTTGTTATCGAAGAAAATTCGGGCCCATTCGGCGGCCTGACCATTCAATTGATCGTAGGTGTTTTCGAGCAGAGAAATCCGGTTATCAAATTGATACATCAAACGATTGAGCAACCAAACACGGTAATCTTCCGTGAAATTTGTGGGTACAAAAGCGTGGTGTATTTTCTCATTGAAAAGGGCCGCATGCATTTCGGCGGTGCGTCGTGCCAAAACCTGAAGGCGCGTCAATGTTTCAATTCCAATTAAATCCAACAGCACTAGTGGCAATTGGTCCGGTGCGCATCGTTTGTACAGATCCACTTTAGGGATCTCAGTAATTTTGAGCTTTCTACGCTCGATGTTATCAAAATAGCGCTCGGTCTGGAGCAGCATGTACTCCCAAGCGGTGCCGTTGTTCACTATTTTTTCCTGCATCAAGCCGAGGGAAATATCGTATTTGCCGCGTCGCGCCCATGTGATGCTTCCCATGAAGGTAGGGCTATTTTTATAGCCCGCCCGTTCAGAAAGGTGGTGCGTTATTTCGTGATCTGGATTTCGGTCTCTAAAGAGCTTCCGATAAATTTTTAAAAAGTACTGGTCGTTATAAACTACGGTTGTATTGCTCTGTTCAGCGTCTAATAGAACCGATTGGGGCTCTAATTTCTTCAGCTTTCGTCCTTTCTGAAAAACGATGGTACCCTCAATAAAAGGAAGGTTTTGATTCTGAAGCATCGAATGCATGAGCGAGTTTCTGAAATCCTCTGTTGCCAAGGCATCTACAATGTGGGCTACTTTTCCTTTGACTGTTACGGATGCCAGCACCCATTTATCTTCTGTTTCGGATCGATTGCTGACAAGGGCTATGGGCAAGAAATAGTTTTCAGAATAGGCCGTCTGAAAAAAAACCTCCACAAAAAGCATGTGTGCAGTTTTGTTTCCATAGCGATAAGGATCGTGCGCATAAAAAGACCGGCTTTTCACCTGTGACGTCTTTGCTCCGTACCAACGGCAATGAACCATATATTCGGGCAAGATCTCTTCAAGCAAGTAGTTCTTGAAGTCCGTGTCGTTCAGCGCGTCGGCCCAAGGAGTTTTTAATGCGTAGCTCGAATTTTTCATGAATGCAAATGGAAAAGGTGGAAGGGCCATTCGGGCCTCAGTTCAACGTAATTCCATTCCTCATTCCAGCGATAGCCATTACCCGTGATTAAATCGTCGGCAACTAAATCAATGGACCCTTTGGTTAATCCGAGCAAGTTGAGCGGCAACTGAACCCAACCCGTTTGCGTCGCATATGGATCTAAATTGACAACCATTAGCATGTTGTCATTTCCGGAAGCATCCTGCTTGAAGTATGCGAAAATATGCTCGTTTTCAATGGCGCAAACACGCGTCATTAACGTTTGTTGCAAGGCTGGGTGTTTATGTCGAATAGCGTTCACCCTTTTAATTAAGTGCGTCAACCGGTTTTCGAGATTCCAATCCCAGTGTTTCGCTTCGAACTTCTCTGAATCGAGGTACTCTTCACGACCGGGAAGTGCTTCGTGCACCATTTGTTCAAAAACAGGACCATACATGCCGTAATTACCAGAGCCCGTTGCGGCCAAAAAGAACCTTGTTAGATGCGCGTGCTCACTTCCTCCTTGCAAGAGGTAGGGATTAATATCGGGTGTATTCGGCCAAAAATTAGGACGGAAGTACTCTTTCCCGGGCCCTTGTGTGAGTTCTTTAAAATAAGTGCTCAACTCGTGCTTGGTATTGCGCCAAGTGAAATACGAATAGGACTGAGTAAAGCCCTGTTTCGCGAGTTGGTGCATTACTTTGGGTCGCGAAAAAGCTTCCGACAAGAATAAAAAATCGGGGTACTTTTCGTGCACTTTATCAATGAGCCAGCCCCAAAATTGATACGGTTTGGTATGCGGATTATCGACGCGAAATATGCGCACTCCGCGTTCGGCCCAAAATAAGGCGATGCTCAATAATTCGTTCCACAAATTTTCCCAGTCGCTTGTTTCAAAGTCGATGGGTAAAATGTCTTGGTATTTTTTGGGCGGATTCTCAGCATATTGAACCGTACCATCGCTCCGCCATTTGAACCATTCCGGATGTTCTTTCACGTACGGATGATCCGGTGCACATTGCAGGGCAAAATCCATGGCCAATTCAACCCCGTTCTTTTTACATTCCTTCATCAGGAAGTCGAAATCGGCCAGTGTTCCCAATTCGGGATGTATGGCTTTATGTCCACCATATTGGCTTCCAATGGCCCACGGGCTTCCTACTTCGCCCTCACGGGCAGATGGGTTATTGTTCTTCCCTTTTCTGTTCAACTCCCCTACCGGGTGAATAGGTGGAACATAAAGCACATCGAAGCCCATATCTGAAATTCGCGGGAGCAGGGCAGCGGTGTCGCGCAGGGTTCCGGTTCGGGCAGGATCGGGGCTCGTACTTCTGGGGAACACTTCGTACCACGTGCTAAAATTCGCCTTCGGTCGGTCGACCCATACTCGATATTCTTGTTCGGTGCGCGTTTCGAAGTCTTTGAGCGGATAAGCTCGAAGGATTTGTTCAAGTTTCTTTCCTTGAATTTTCTTTTTGAGCGCGACTGTTAACTTTCCGGCCGTGAGGCCGCTCATTACATCGTTTAGCCAAACTTGCTCTTTTTCAGAGGCCTTTTTCGCCGTATTCTTCAATATGGCGACGCCATCGAGGAGCTCCACCGACACCTCAACTTCCGCGTCTATTTTCTTTCGCAAGCCCTGCAACCAATAAAGCGGTTGATCGATCCAAGCCCCGATCGCAAAGGAATAAAAGCCAATTTTTTTGAGCGGTATCTCCGCTTTCCAGCGATCATTGCCCGCTTCTACTAATGGAACCGATTGCGCCTGTTTGTCGTCGGCATGCCGAAAATAAACGCAGCCATTTACCGTATCATGACCATCGGCAACTAAATCGACGGCTACGTGTAAGAGATCATTTTGAACCCTTTTTGCATAGTATTTTCCATCGGATACTACCGGTTCAATATTTTCAATAATAACTCGGCTTTGGCCTTGCATGGAGCATTAATTGTATTTCGGAAACTAAGTAACAAAAAAAGGCGAAGTTGGCGGAATTTTCCGCGCTTACTTTACTTCGTAGCTCGTCCACTTTTCAATACGGGCAATGAGGTCGTTATAGTGAAACGGTTTACTTAAGTAATCATCCATTCCCGCAGCGAGGAATCGATCGCGGTCCTCCTTCATAGCGTTGGCCGTTAAGGCAATAATAACGGGCGACTTACCTCCAAAGTGTTCTTTAATTTCTTTCGTAGCTTCGATTCCATCTTTTCGCGGCATGTTAATGTCCATCAAAATAAGATCGTCTTCTTTGGCGGTAGCTTTTTCTACGGCAATAACCCCATCTTCAGCCCAATCGGCATCGAGGCCGACACGGGCTAATTGGAACTTCAAAAGTTCTCTGTTAACTGGGTTATCCTCTGCAACGAGTACGTTAATGCTTCCATCAAAAACTGGGAGTTCAGCTGGTTTTACCGCAATATTCTCTCCCCGAAGGCTTTCTAAAAAAGTACTGTATTTCCAGGGTTTTCCGTGAACGACGTATCGGCTCAATCCCGGATAAAAATAGCGACTCGAAACATCTTCTAAATGCTGGTTAATTAGCGTAGAATCGGAATGAAAAACGACTTTCAGCTTTTCAACACCCAAGGTATCAATGAGTCGAATTTGCTGATACGCTCCCCGTATTTC
>CBFHRK010000004.1:57647-70537 GCA_965658225.1 Flavobacteriales bacterium
TAGATTTAAAAAAGGCCAGGTCGCGATAAGCCTCAATCATTTCGTTTTTCAAAAACGTTTCTAGTACTTCAATCCGTTTCTCTGCATCTGTTAAAAGGCTTCGGTAGTAGTTATCGCGAAACTGGCGGTAGTTGTTATAGGTTAGCGCTCCCACCAACAAAGAGGTGAAAATCAAAAGGGCCCAGAAGTAGGGCCACAGTGATCTCTTGTGAATTTTATCGTTGGTTACCCTCATTCTGAAACGGCTTGATAGGCAGCAATAGTCTTAGTATCTTTGCGTTTCTAAGTTATGAAAAAGGCGCTCTTCATCCTATATACATTCTACTACCTGCTCCTCTCGATTGGGATACATGGTACGGCGCACGAATGTATGGGTCGTTTGACGGAAATTGCTTGGGGGCACGAGCCCCTCTCGTGCGTTTGCGATGCCTTCTTGAACGACGAGCATGAAGATGTCGATTGCTGCGACGATAATGAAGTCGAAATTTGGTTGCAGGAAGAGCAGTTGGCTCAAAAGAATCAGCACTCTTTTGAAGTAGGCGCTTTCGCCCTCCCGGGCGGATTTACACCTTTGTTCATCGCAGCAATTGAGGTTGAGCGCGAATTTCCCATCGGGCCGAAGGCCCTGAAACCACCTAATGAACGGCTTTACTTAGCCCATTGCTCGCTTCAGTTTTATGCCTAATCTGTTTCACTTTTCGGAATTCAGATTATAAATTACAAAGCATAAAATACCATGAAAAACTTATTATTTACAGCCATCGCATTTCTGGCTTTCACCATTGGAGCACAAGCACAAGACAAGATCAAAACGGATACTATTTGGGTAAACGGCGTTTGCGGAATGTGCGAAGAGCGCATCGAAAATGCAGCCTATATTCCCGGAGTTAAAAAAGCCGATTGGAATGTCGACACCCACGAGTTAGTGATTATTTACAAAACGGATAAAACGAATCTCACGGAGATTCAAGAATCTATTGCCGCTGTGGGTCACGACACTCGGGACATCAAAGCCACAGCCGAGCAGTACGCTCAAATTCACCATTGCTGTAAATACCGCGATCACGCTCCTCACTAAAAATGAGACTTCTTATTGTGGCGTTACTACTCGGATGGATGACTCCGACCGTAGCGCAAAACCCATTACAGGGAAGGGTAATGGGATCGTATGATGGCGTAAAAGAACCCTTGGCCGGTGCCAATGTATTTTGGTTGAAGCCGAAATTGGGTACAACCACCGATGACAAGGGTCAATTTATCATCGATCGAACGGCCAAAGCAAAGTTTCTGGTGGTTCAGTACTTGGGGTTTCAAACGGATACCTTTGAAATAGATCCGAAAAGAACTCAGGTAGAACTCACTTTAAACTCCGCCGAAACTACTCTGAATTCAGTAGACGTACTTGAAAAAGTAGAAAGCGTTTCTGTCAAATATTTGGATGTGAACCTCACGGAGAATATTTCCGAAAAAGAGCTGTTTAAGGCCGCTTGCTGCGACCTCTCAGAAAGTTTTGAAACAAACCCAAGTGTAGACGCCAGCTTTACAGATGCCGTTACTGGAACGCGTCAAATTCGGATGCTGGGGCTAGATGGGCCATACAGCACATATACACGAGGGAATATTCGAACTATGGGCGGACTCGCTTCCGTGTTCGGTTTGGCCCTTATTCCTGGAAGCTGGATTAAATCGATTCAACTGACCAAAGGCACTGGATCCGTATTGAACGGATACAGCAGTGTTACCGGGCAAATCAACTATGAACTGCGCGATGCTTCGGACCCCGAAAAGCTGTTTTTAAACGGATATATAAACGGCGCAGGGCGATTAGAACAAAACCTTGTTTGGTCAAAAAAGCTTTCCGAAAAATGGAGCACAGCATTATTACTCCACGGGCGCCAGCAATACTTGGAAATTGACCGTAACAATGATGCCTTTTTGGATACGCCCTTTGGAAATCATTTCTTTATCCAGAATACCTGGAAAAGAACGAGTACGGACGGACTCCGAACTCAGTTTGGTGTGAAGTACAGTTTATTAGATCAAGTTGCGGGTCAAACCGGATTCAAAGACGCCGAAGCGGGTTCCATGCTTTGGGGCTTCGATTCTAAAACGGAACGACTCGAAGGATGGTGGAAAGGCGGGTATGTATTAAACGCGTCAAAAGGAAGAAGTTTTGGTTTTCAATCGAGCTTGGTCTATCACAATCAAACGGCGGCATTTGGTGCGCTTGATAACCCCAATACTGATTGGTCGGGCCAAGAGTTGAGCGGATATGTAAACGGAATTTATGCCACCGATTTAAACGCACCAAATCATTCGTTGAAAACGGGGGTGAGTTACGTTTACCATGCTCAAAACGAAATCTATAACGGAACCGAATACGATCGTGCGGAACAAATTCCGGGTGTATTTGGCGAATATACCTGGGCCAAGCCCGATCGTTTTTCCATTGTCTTGGGATTGCGGGTTGATCAGCACAATTACTTCGGAACCAATGTAAGTCCTCGATTGCATACTCGTTGGGTCTTAAATGAGGACTTAACCTTGCGAGCCAGTGCGGGAAAAGCCTACCGAACGGCCAATATATTTGCCGAGCACATAGGACTTATGGCGAACAATCGACAGTGGATAATTGCAAGTTCTGATAATACCTTACCCTATGGTCTTGATCAAGAAGAGGCCTGGAATTTCGGGGCGAGTATTGTTCAGAATTTCGAATGGGATTATAGGCCGGCCACCCTTCGGGTCGATTATTACTATACCGATTTTCAGAACCAAATAGTTACGGATTTAGACGCTTCGGCACGCGAGGTACGGTTTTACAATTTAGATGGTCGTTCATTTTCACACAGCTTTCAGGTACAGCTTGATTACGAAGTGGTGCAACGGTTAGATGTTCGATTGGCCTACCGATTCTTAGACGTTCAAAGCACTTTTGGGTCGGGGCAATTACCCACCGCTTTTATAAGTCCGCACCGAGCCTTTACGAATCTTTCGTACCAAACAAGAAAGTATTTTAAGGTCGATTTAACCGTTCAATGGGAAGGAACCAAACGCCTGCCCTATACGGGCGACAACAGTGCTGTTAATCAAATTGGCGAGCGCTCTCCTGATTTCGTGCTATTGAATTTGCAGATTGCTAAAGAATGGAAAAACAAAGGTTGGGAAGTATATACGGGCGTGGAGAATTTGACCAATTTCAAAATGACGCGACCCATTATTTCTGCGAGTGATCCATTTGACTCGGAATTCGATGCGAGTATGGTATGGGGGCCCGTTCTCGGGCGGATGTTTTATGCTGGATTCCGGTTCAAACTCCTTCGGGGGGAGTCTTAGCTTTGGCTTTAGCTTCAGCTGAGAAAAAGGATAGCATTAGCATTCTAAAAAAGAACGATTCCAAGTAATCCTTGAGATGAAAGGCAAATATCCGAACGTTAGTTTGGTTCGGTTTTGTCGATTACTTGGAGTAACCCCGCAAGCCTATTATCAGCACATAAGGAGATTTGAAGAACGAACTCTTGAAGCTTATTTGGTTACAACAGAGGTGCGTTCGATTCGAGAGAACCATCGGCGAATGGGTGTCCGAAAGCTTTATGAAAAACTAGAGCCGTTTATGCTGGACCACCAAATCAAGATGGGTAGAGACGCTCTGTTTGCTTTGCTAGCAGAACATAGCTTATTGGTAAGAAGAAGGCGGAATAGAGTACGTACAACAAACTCAAACCACTGGTTTAGGAAGTATCCTAATTTAATAGAAGGACTGTCTATAGTTCGTAAAAATCAACTTTGGGTAAGTGATCTTACCTATTGGAAGGCATCGGGAATCAACTACTATGTCTCCTTTGTAAAAGATGCCTACTCTAAGAAGATAGTGGGTTGGCATGTGGCGACAAATCTTGAAGCGAAAGAGTCCAGAAAAGCTTTGAGCAAAGCAATCCAAGGCCTAGATAAAAGAGAACAATCCGGAAACAAATTGATTCATCACTCTGATCTTGGAATCCAGTATTGCAGTAAGGAATATGTACAGCTACTTCAGGATAAGGGTATCGGAATCAGTATGACTCAGAATGGAGACCCACGGGAAAATGCTGTCGCGGAAAGGATCAACGGTATCCTAAAGAATGAATATTTGTTTGATCTTGAGGTAAAAGACCTCTGCCATGCGCAGCAATTGCTGGATAAAGCGGTGAATCTTTACAACCAAGAAAGACCTCATTTAAGCATAGGAATGTTGACACCGGAAAAGGTCCACAGCAAGAATATACATCCTGAAAAACTTTGGAAGAACTATTATGAAAAGAGAACAACTAATCAACCTATATTAGGACTAACCTTAAACCAACAATCCATTCCAGGAATAAATAAAAACATGTAAACTTTTTTTAGGACGAGTCAGCTCCAGAATCCCCATCAATAAAAATAAGGTCCCTCGGCTAAAGCACCACGTCCTTTCGCTCGGCGAGTGTTTTCATATCGAAATGCTTATCGAAGAATTCATCGCACCACAGGCAAACGTTTTCCAGCACTTCGGTTCGCGATTTTGCGTATTCCTCGGTAATTCCCAGGCTGAGCCCCATCGTTAATGGGCTGCCTTCATTAAGCTCTTGAAAAATAGCCGATTTGCTCGCTTTCTGAACTACCTCGCTCACCTTTTCTTTCCGCGCATCGCCCATCGCGTCTTTGGTTCCGGGGCAACAAGGGTTTATTGCCCAGAGCTGAATGCTCACCTCCATGGGAACTTCTTTACCGCCAAGAAAACCAATGGCCCCGCTCAGCACACCGCAGGGATTGTGCTTGGGGTCGCGTTTCCAAACGTTCGTAGTCATCGCGCGGCCACGCGCCCAGTTACCTCCTAACCACATGTCTTCGGTGGCTCCCCAATATCCCCATGTTAAATCGTTACGAATATGATCGTCTTTACCGATGAGCGGATCTTTATCGCTGCGCACGCCGGCCGATTCAAAGAGCGCTGCGATTTGATCGAGCCGTGCTCCTTTATGCTTGTGATAGCGGTCAATGCTGGCTATATCAAAACGAGTTACCCCTTTTTCAATCAGGGTGGCTAGGCGACTTTCGTTCAATAAATCACCATTCGTTTGAAGCATAATTTGGGTTGAATCACCATAGCGCGATTTTACTTTATCCAGGATTGCGTAGAGCTTTTCGCGTTCTGCCAAGGGTTCGCCACCGGAAAGAATTAAGCGATCCATTTTCTCGGGCAAATTGTCGACAATAGCCAAACAATCTTCCATAGAAATCCTTGTCCCGCGTGGCCCACTCATATTGTAACAGTGCGCACATTCGTCGTTACACAATTGTGTAAATACCCAATAAACGCTTTCAAAATGATCGAAATTCGATTTCATACTTGTAGTTAATTCGTGGATTCCCACTTGCGGATTTTCGGAAGTTCTTTTTTCGATTCCCACGGAGAACGCGAACAATACATGTACACCAAGGCGATTCCCGCAAAGAGAAAGAGTAAAAAAACAAATCGACGTCCCGATCGTTGGCTCATTAAAATAGGTATCGAATTCCAAACTGAAACTGTCGCGGGGGTGCAGCATTTCTACGTACCAAAGTCCCTGAGCTTTGCGGGCCTACTTGAATTTGGTTGCTCTGCGTTGCATTGTTGCTATATCCGCTCAAGTTTTCTGCATTGAACAAGTTAAATATATCCGCTCGGACTTCCATTCGGCCGGCCGATTTAAATGCAAAAACATACTGAATCCCTAAATCAAAGGTGGTGCTCCAAGGCAAACGATCGCTATTCCGGGATTCTCCTGGCGAACGGTCACTGTTTCCAACATATGCGTCACCAAAAGCGCGTCCATCACCATTCAGGTCGGTAGTTCCATAAAGAGTTGCATCTGGAATTCGATTAATCGGTTGCCCACTTTGAAAAAGAGTGGCCACCGTAACACTCAATTTATCGGTCGGATACAAATACAAAAGCCCGTTTAAAACATGGGTTCGATCGTTGATGCTCGGACCCCATTCGTCCTCAAAGTTATTGGCATCCTGTGCTCTAAAGTTGATGTCTTCGGTATTGTTTTCTAGTCGTGACAAGGTATAAGACAAACGGTATCCGTATTTATCTTGTCCCTTTTCCTTGACCAAATTCACATTGGCAGCGTAGTACCTCGAGCTTCCGCCCGTTTCAGTCATTATAACTCCGCGCGACGCTCCAAAAAGCGTATCTCCATCGACCACGGCGTAACTGCCTTCATAAATTGGCACGGGGCGGCTTTCGTCGGCCTCGGCCTGCGGCCGGACCTCCACGTTGCTCGGGTCAATGGGGTAAGCGGCAGGGTTATTAACATCGCGAACTCGGAATAAATTCTCGGAACGCGTGTGCAATACATCTACGTAAAAAAGCATGTTGCTTTTCACTTGATACTGATAGCCTAAATTAAATTGGTGGGTGACCGGATTTTGCCATCCGTTCGGATTTAAAATACGTCGTTCATTGCTAAAAATGAGCTCGCGTTGTCCTTGGAGATCGGCCGCGGGCGGACCTTGCAAATAAGTTACCCCGGCTACATTGGCGCTGAGGTTTCCATCAAAAGTAACGGCCTCGATATCCGTATCCTCGGGAAGGAGGCCTTGATCAATTAGGCCTTGGATTTGGCGTTTGTAATCAGCCGAAGTACTGCTTTGTTGCAGTGCGTCGCTATAAATAGCATAAATGATTTTATCGTAAAACATACCGTATCCAAAGCGTACGCTGCTTTTTTCATTGATCCGATAATTGGCATTTACACGGGGAGCGAAATTGTTATAATCGCCGGAAGAACTCCCCCCTTTCGATAGATTGTCGTAGTCCCACCTTAATCCAACCGTGAGGTTGAGGTTTTCACTCACAGAAATAAGATCCTCCGCATACACGCTAAACCTGTTTTGCGTGGCACCAAACGACTTTTGCTGCAACTCCACGCTGTAATTGACCACTTCAACATCGGATGGAATATCGTTTACGTCGAGGGCGGATCCCACTCCCGAGCTGTTGAGATCATCGAGCTGCTGCTGTGTAAGAACCACCGTATAGCTCCCATTCGGGTTACCTCCCCCAAATAAACTGTGGTTGCTTGAAATAAATTGAGCTCCCGCCTTAATCGTATGTCGATCTTTATACCAGGTGAACTTTTGCTGTGCTTGAACCGTGTTTTCCTCTTGGTCGAATACAAATCCGGGATGACCAATCAACGCGATCGTTTGGAAGCTCGGGTCCCATACCTCCACGTTGGGCGATTCGGGATTCACAGGGTTACCGTAATTCCATCGGAAGCGACTGTATTGAAAGTTGGTTTCTGAAACGAACTGGTCGCCGGTGTATACATTTTTATTTGCGATCAAAAGGGAATTCCGGTTTTGGCCGTAACCGGCCGATGGGAACCGCACACCACCCTCGAGTCCGCCCCCTTGTGTTTCGATATACACGTTACCCAGATTCATTCGTATCGACGATCGGAAGTTTCTACTCCAGTAGTGATCCAGTTTACCGCTTACATAGGTAAACCGATTTTGCCCTGGTACCGTCTCATTAATACCGAGTTCTGGGCTATTCAAAAGATTGTCTTTGAGGTCGAAGGTCTGCTCTACATTGAGGTAGTAGAAGGTTTTATCTTTTTTCAATGCCCCGCCCAGACCGAATCCAAATTGGTGGCGCTGGAAGCCATCTTGAACGGCATTCCCCGATAAATCGCGCTGGGCATAGGGTGAGGAGGCATCAATAACGGGTCCTGGTCGCACGGTATAAAAAACCTCTCCTGTGCGGGTATTACTTCCGGATTTAGTGGTGATGTCGAACACCCCGTTGCCGGTCCAGCCGTATTCCGCCGAATAATTATTGGTATGTACCGTGATGTTATCGACGAAACCAATAGGCACTGCGAATTTTTGACCGCCCAAGAAGTTCTCGTTATTATCCATACCGTCGATGGTGTAATTGGTATACAAACCGTTTGATCCGTTGATACTTACATTTGGGGCTTCTGGGTAAAAGCCCGTTGCTTGTGTAACATTGGGTAGTCGATAAAGGGCTCGGGTAACATCGCGCCCTTCAATGGGAATGGTCGCTATTTCCTTGGTGGTGAGTTCGCTACTCACCTCGGCATTTACTGTGTTTATACGGGCGTTCGACGATTCTGTAACCGTTATTTCATCGAGGCTATACTGTGCCTTTTCGAGTAAGATGAGCGTTACGCTCTGAGTTTGATTGGACCGAAGGGCAAAGGATCCGGAATTTGCCGGCAGGTACATTCTGGTTTCAACGGTGGCTACTTTGTAGGTTCCGGAGGTGGAAAGGCCGCTGAGTTTAATTTTTCCTTGTTCATCGGTTTCTCTTTGCAGCGAGTATCCAATTCCGGCATTGGAAATTTCAACGGTATAGTTAGAAATGGCCTTCCCGGTGGTTCCCGAAACGATATTGATTTCGAGTCGTGCTTGTGCCCAAGAGGTCAGCGAGCAAGTGAGAATAAAGAATAGAGTATAAAAACGTCTCATGAAGGTTTCTTTGTGGCGCCTAATTTACGCAACAAGAATACGTTTTGTGGTGACAAAATTACGTCGGCTAATTGACCATGTTGAATTAGTTAGCCATTTCGTTCGGGAATGGGTTGCCTTAAACTCTGGGCCTCACGGCCCGATGCAAAAAAGCCCCTATTTTTTCATCGCCCAGGCCAATGCGTAGATCCCTACTTCCGCCTGCGGCGGGATTGCCAATAGAGCACTTTCCAAAGTAGACCCCGTAGTCACCACATCGTCGACCAAAGCAATACTTTTTGGAATATCGACCCCCTTTTTTAGCCGGAAAACCCCTTCCACATTTTGCATCCGCTCCAAAGCATTTTTGTTCGTTTGCGTACTCGTTTTACGCGTTCGCTCTAAGCCATTCCATACCGGTATTCCCAAGGCCTGCGAAATGCCAATGGCAATTTCTTCGGCCTGATTGTACCCCCTCTTTCGTTCTTTGCTCGGGTGCAGTGGAATCGGACAAAGCGCATCGGGCCGTGAGGCCCCTTTCGCTAATTGCAACCCAAACTCAAAACCAAATTCCTGGGCAGCACCTGTGCGATGAGCATACTTAATGGCGTGCAGAACCTCATGGCTAGGACCTTCGGAATCAAAATACCAGAATGCGGAAGCAAACGTTATAGGAACGCGACCGTAGAACAATTGCAGCAGTTCATTGCGAGCTGTTTGAAAGTGATCTGTGTAATTTAAACGAGTACGACAATGTGTGCATACGTGCCTTTCTCCTTCATCGAGAACAAGCGAACAGTGCAAACAATGATCTGGGAAAAGTACGTATCCTAGGCTACGTAGACCTTTGCGGATGAAACGTGAGTAGTGCATCATTGAAACAATATTAATTGCAGAGTTCCAAGGACGCCGTATCTTTGTCGCCATCAACGACTTAACCAATTTAACTAAAAAAGTCTTTTATGTCTGAAAAATCGAACCGCAATAATCGCATTATAATAATTGTGCTATTGCTTGCGCTTGTATTCTCTTTAGGAGGATTGTACAAACAAAAACAAGATACTATTGCCGTAGTTACGGACCTTTCTGAAGAGAAAGCGGCTCTGCAAAGCGACCTCAGCGATCTGGTTGCTCAGTACGACGCGCTTATTCTAGATAATGATAGCATGAGCGAAGAGCTTATCATTGAACGCAAAAGAATCATTGCCCTTAAAGATTCCGTGTCAGCGCTTCAAGGTGATGTGAATCGTCTTTCTCGCTACCGCAATGAAGTGTATAAATTGAAAAAGGAAAAAGCGGTGCTTTTGGCACAAGCCGATTCTTTGATCATAGTGAACGAAACGCTAGCGGCTCAAAAAGCAGAAGTAGAAGCGGCTTTAACAGACGAAAAAGAGTTAACCAACTCTTTGAGTCAAGAAAAATCGAACCTAGAGCAAAAAGTATCTCGTGGTCAGGTTTTGAACGCTGTTGAAATTTTAGCCGGTGCTATCAAAGAAACCGGAAGCGGAAACGAAAAAGAGGTGACCAAAGCCAAAAAGGCAGACCGTATCAAAACCTGTTTCGTACTCGCTAAAAATGAAATTGCTCGCCCTGGTGAAAAGGTGATTTTCTTGCGTGTTACCGATCCGGAGGGAATGTTGATCGGACAAAGCATGGACGAATACGCGGTAAACTACAATGGTGAAATGATCGTGTGTAGTGAAAAACAAACCATTATTTACAACAATGAAGCCATGGACATGTGCATGTATTTAGATCGTGCCGATGGCCAAGATTGGATGGTGGGTACCTACAATGTTGAGGTATATGCCGAAAATGAATTGATTGGAACTTCTCAGTTCAGCCTTGAAAAAGGATTATTCTAAACGAATTTTTGCACCGATAAAAACCTCAAAGCTCTTTTGCTTTGGGGTTTTTTTATGTCCGATCCGTATCGAGTGCTCCTTTGAAGGAACGAGAAATTGGAATCGTTTTTCCTTGAATAATAACGGCCTCTTTCTGAATTGACTGAAGCCTTTGTTTATTCACAATAAACTCCTACTTCCAAAAGTGGCCGCCAGAAGCTATTTCCTATCTATTAAAGCGGGGGAAAATAAAATAACCGGGTCTGTAGTTATCGAATAAGACTCAGAAAAACGCTTTTAATTGCACACTCCCCGTGTGAATGGCATTATTGCCTTCGCTCACACGCCCGTCATAGAGCAAATTCAATTGTAAATGCTTCGCAATATTGCTTTGCAAAGTAGCCGTCCATGTGGCGTTATTTCCCGGTTGTAGCCCTTCTAGAATAGCATAGGCCACCGGTGTGTTATCGGCCCCTGTATACTCATTTTGTATGAAATTAATTTGTGCCGTCACCAAGGCTTTTGAGGCGACATTGTAGTTAAATTCGAGTCCTGCATTCAGGGCTTCCAATGCTTCATTCAATTCGCTATCGTTCAAACTGGTTTTATACCCGGCAATAAACGACAGCTTCCATCGGCGGCCCGGTTGAAAGGTGATTTTTTGTTCCGTACCCTGTTCATCGAAACTGTAACTACGAGCATCGAAACCCTCCGACTGGTTCGCGCGGTTTCGGGTACCGACCTGACTGTTCCATATCCAGTTTTGCAAGAACATCCAACGCCATTGAAACTGATGTTCGCGCGTTCGCTGCGACTCAAAGCCGTAGCTTACCAGATTACGGCTTTGATTCTGGCTCCAAGTATAATCTGCGCCAAAATCGGCCCGACTCCTCTGAAAGAACAAGGTATTCCGCCACCCCTGATTCAATCCGACCAACGTACTATCGAAATCAATGGGCGAAAACGGATTCAAACTAGAGGCTAAATCGCCCCGCTGTGTTTTGCGCTCAGTATTGTAGGTCGTTTGTATCGCGAACTTGCTCAACAGTTTTCGAACGTCTTTCTTCGAACCCCAAATGGCGGCAGGGTTTAATAAAACGACCTGACTAAACTTATTGAAGTTGGTGCGGACAAACTCATCCGACTGACGGAAGACACGAATATATTTGGCATCACTAGGGAATTCGGCAATTTCAAATTCACCCAACTCCTGAACGCCATTATCGTTATAATCGATCCACGCATATACCCCTTGTCCGGCAGCGACCTCAACATAGGTAAACTCGCGCCGGGCCTCCTGCCCCGATCCGCTTTCGTAAAATGTGGTCAAATTCAGCGCGTTCCGCCACAATCGCTGTCGGTATTGAAATCGGCCCGTAAGGGTCCGGTCTAACGGGTTTACCGTATCGTTTAAATTGTCAAGTAAACGATACGTGAACCCCGTTCTTATAGTCCCCGTTCTGCCAATGGCCACTCGCCCGTCTAATGTAAAAGCATTGGCCAGAGTGGTCGGACTCAAATCTTCGCCAGATCGGGCGTAATCGGTTCGGTTGAAATACGTGAATTCGAGTCCGTTCGCCAACGAATCGTTGTTCCCAACAAAAAATTCCCATTGATCGAATCGATAACTACCCGATTGCAGGGAATCGCGTCCTAAGTCCTGTTTCTCATTGAATTCACTTTCCCCCCGCAACCCGAATTTCAGCCATTTATAGTACTGTCGAAAATGTGTTTTCTGACGAATAAACCGACTAGTAAATCCGGCATTATCCGATTCTAACCAACTGGCCGAAACATTCACCAAGGTCCCTTTATAGTCGACGTCTCCCAAAAGGTTATTTCTGAAGCCCGAGTATTCGGGACCGTTATTCAAGAATTGAAGAGCGTAATTCAATCCACCCACGCCCGCTTTCCGATAGCCCGCATTGGCGGTCACGTAATGCTGATCACCCGGAGCTAGCGTATCGCTAACATTCCAATCGCGCTGAAATTCGACGCTCCGAAACCGTTGAATGGGCTGGAAATTATTCTGAACATATTCGTAATCCACTCCGGCGTTCCAACCATTGCTCCATTTTTGCTCGGCGTAGACGTTTAACGCTCCACCGATGTCGTCCTCAGAATCGAGTTCCGAAAATGTATTCGGGTCGTAACGACTTATGGATCCTTGTACGCCTATTTTGGAGCTTGCCGAACCTTCTTTTTTTGGATCGCCTGAATTCCAGCTGAGCCCTCCACTAGCCATTTGCAATCGGCGCGGTGTATTGATTTGCTTTAGGGGCGCGTACGATCCTTGGGGAATCCCGCCGATAGGCGGTACCCATTCAAAAACACGCCCATTGATTGCGGCATCACTTAAAATATAATCGCCATTTCCGGCGCCGACATTAGTGAAACTCACACGCCAATAGGCTTCATCCGGATCAGTACTGTAAACAAAGACAGAGTCGAATCCGAGTGAATCACGCAGGGCGTATCGCACTTCGCCCTGAACATAGCCCACGCTATCGAAGGCCGGAACGAGCGCCTCTTCAAGGTTATCGCCGATAGATGCGAGGTATA
>CBFHRK010000004.1:70635-72921 GCA_965658225.1 Flavobacteriales bacterium
ACATTATCATCGGTAATGGATGCCCGGAGGTAGGTGTTTTCATTCAATCGGCCCGATAACTGAAGATCGAGGCTCGAGTTTAATACTAGATCCTGTCGGTTTCCCACGGTAACGCCCCGACTAATAGATCCGTTTTTATCGAGCCCATCAAAAGGTTCGAAAGTGGCCTCATTTCTTTGAACTTCGTACACATTCGGGCGACGGTTATCGAGCATTTGAATATTCAAGAGGCTCGTGTCTTTGTGAATTACGGGAGCGCTAACATCGTATGGAATAGCGATATACTGGAGGGAAATTTCGGCATCATTCGCGGGCTTCGCTGCCGGATCGATCCACAGCTTTCCTGTTTTAAAATTGAAATAGTATGCCGAAGGAGGTAACGGAGTCGCGGATGAACTAGGGCCTGAAAGCACCATTATTTTAAGGGAAGGGGGATAAACAGATAGTGAATCGAGCGCAATGGAATCGCTTGGCCAATTCACTGTACGCTGGCGCTCATCGGGGTCGAGCGATTGGCTCACCGATAGAAATGGGAGTAGCAGGGTCCAAAATAAAAGGCGCAATCCGTTCATGGGGCGATTTATTAACGACCGATTGTTTGTTTTGTTAGGTTCATGACCGAAAAATGCGGTATTCCGTGCTGTATCTTAGCCGCAAATTAAGGTATGATGAAGAAGTTTGTGCTGTTTTTATTGGTTTTCGGCCTCACGGCCGGATGTGTCCCGATTAAGAAATTTGAGGAATTACAAGCCGATTACGATCAAAGTCAAGAAGAGCTTTCTCGCTTAAAGACCGAGAACACCGAGCTTTCCATGACATTAAAAGAAATTGAAGCGGAGCGAGACCGCCTTGCGAAGTCTGTTAAAGGACTCGAAAACGATACCACCTCAAAAGGAAAGCAGCTTCGCGCCTTAAAACGCAGTTATGAAGAATTGAGCGATAGTTACGCTCTACTAATTGAAAACAACAACTCATTAGTAGCGCGAAACGCGGAAGAAAATCGACGTTTGCTCGAAGAAATGCAATTGCTTGAAGGAAAACTTCAAGGAAAAGAAGACTCGCTTTTATTAAAGGCACAAGAAATGGATAGCATTTCCAATGCTTTAATGGCTCGCGAGCGCAAAGTAAATGAGCTTCAATCGATGCTCAGTGAAAAAGACTCCGCAACCAATGCATTGCGCCAACGCGTGGCAGATGCCTTGCTTGGATTTGAAGGAAAGGGTGTTAATATCGAACAGAAAGACGGGCGGATTTACGTGACGCTCGACAACTCACTTCTTTTTGCTTCCGGAAAATGGGAAGTGGGTGCGGAAGGAACTAAAGCGCTCGACCAATTAGCCGTGGTACTTGCAGAAAATAATGACATTAATGTGCTCATTGAAGGACACACAGATAATGATCAGTACTACGGTGGCAATGTAATTAAAGACAACTGGGATTTAAGTGTGATGCGCGCAACGAATGTTGTGAAAATTCTCACGAACAACAAAGGGGTCGATCCAATGCGCGTTACTGCTGCGGGTCGTTCCGAGTTCATCCCCGTATCGGACAACGATTCTGCCGAAGGCAAAGCAAAGAATCGCCGAATTGAGATTATCCTTATTCCCGATTATCAGGCCTTATTAGACCTTATCAATGAATAAAAAAGAAGAGCTCGTTGAGGGCCGGGTGTTTTGATTAGCACCTGCAAATTCGCGTTACCCACGGTTGAAACCGTGGGCTTAATAACCCCTTGAATCGCGCGGTTGAAAAACAACCAAATTCCCGGCTCCCACGGTTGAAACCGTGGGCTTAATAACCCTTTGAATCGCGCGGTTGAAAAACAACCAAACTCCCGGCACCCACGGTTGAAACCGTGGGCTTGAATTTATTTTGAGGAAGGGGTCGTATCTCCTAGTTTATAAACGCGAACCGGGCCTATACTTTGAAACCCTAAACGGCGATACACGGGTAAACCCAAAGACGTTGCTTGTAAGGTTGCCAGCTTGATTCCTTTTTTCTTGGCTTTTTCGAGGGGGAATGCTTTCGAATTACAATGCCGTTACGGCCGTAATCCTTTCCACCAAGCAACGAGCTTTCTTTCTTGCGCGCTGTCGAGTCGCGCCTCGGGGTGCATGTTTACGTATGGCTTCAAGGGCATTTCTCCTTCTAGGGTTTCTTCCACCATTTCTTCCAAGGCGTGTGCTCTTTTCGCTTTTCCGCGCGTACCCCATTCACTGAAGTTCAAATGGCTCCGTCCGTGGCGCACATGATCCTGCACAATCCAGCTCACAGGGGCAATTTCGG
>CBFHRK010000004.1:72931-79503 GCA_965658225.1 Flavobacteriales bacterium
TCTTTTGTGGCTTTATCGCCCGGGTAAATTTTTACAAAGTCGTCCGCGTGGTTTACTTTCGGTATCGCCCTACTCGGGCGGATGGCTTGAATGCCCAAAAGCACCAATACGATCAATAATGCTATTTTTTTCTTTGTCATAATTCGTTTTTACTCACGTTACCACCATACATCGGCCCACTCCTCTTTGCGCTTCTGGAAAATCAGTTTCGCAAAGGGGCGCAGCGGCATTATTTTCATATTATTTTCTCGTGCATATTCAACCACCGAAGCAACCAAATGCGCACCAGCTCCGGTACCCCGCAAAGAGTCGTCCACTTCCGTATGGTCGATAATCAACTTATCTGGCCCTGCCATAGTATAGGTCGACTCGCCTAATCGCTTGCCCTTTTCTTCATAATAGAACGCCCCTTTAGATCCTTCTTCCTCGCGCTTTACCTCCGGAATATTCATAAGCTCCTCTTTAATTGTGGCATCCGTACTTGGATAATGAGAGACGAAAATAGGGTGAGTACGCCAATAATAAAAATGGCGTATTGAAGTCCAAAAGCATCGGCTACCATTCCAGATAGTATAGCGCCAAACACGTATCCCAAATCGCGCCATAGGCGAAAAGTACCAATGCTCTCAGCTCTTTGAAAAGGCGTGGTTGCTTCCGCTATAGTCGCCAAAAATGTAGGGTAAACCAATGCCGTTCCTAATCCCAATACCGCCGATGCCGATGCAAGGGCTGCAAAAGACTGCAAAAATGGAAGTACAAGAATGGCCATTGCCTGAAGGAACATGCCCCAAAAAAGCATCCGTTTTTTCGAATAATGATCCGACATTTTTCCTGTGAATAATTGTCCTATGCCCCAAACGGCCGGATAAATAGCCGCTATCCAACCTATTTGCTGATTATCGTAATGAAGCCCTAAAAGAAGCACGGGCAGAAGCCCCCATATCATTCCGTCGTTCAAATTATTGACTAGGCCTGCCTGGGTAACAGAGCTCAGCGTTTTGTTTTTGAGTGTGGTTTCAAGAAATACGTTTTTCAATTCTTCCGTATCGTTCGATGCTGCTTCTTTGTGAATAAAGGCTCGGGTATCGCGTGCCCACAAGAGAGTCAATAGTAACCCGAGCACGGAAATGGCAATTCCAAGGTAAAACGGATAGGGTGTAATTCCATATCGATCGGCGATGAGCCCGGTGAGCAGGGCTACAAATCCTACCGCTAGGTAGCCCGAAAACTCATTTAATCCCATGGCCAAACCCCGGTTTTTTTCACCCACCAAGTCAATTTTCATCACCACCGTGCTGCTCCATGTAACTCCTTGGCTAAGACCGAGCAGCACATTCGCAAAAACCACCCAGTTCCAGTTGGGGGCGTAAATGAGTAGCAAAGGAATGGGGATCGCCAAAATCCAACCGCCAATTAATAAGTTTCGCCGACCCCATTTATTAGCCAAGCGTCCGGTGTAATAATTGGCCAAAGCCTTGGCAGAACCGAAGGCTGCGATAAAAGAAAGAATAGCCGTATTTGATGAAAGGCCAAATTCTATTGTGGCGAATTGAGGAAAAATAGAACGCTCCATTCCGACCATGCCGCCTACAAAGGCATTGATTAAAATGAGCAGGGAGAATTGTTTCCAATTCTGCTTTAATCCTAATTCAACAGGCTTGTTCATGATTCGCTTTGAGCTACAAAGAAATGGTGAATCTAGCTGATAACCCAGTGGCCATCAAAATGAAGGCACGCATTGATGCTATTCTAAATGAAGAAAGCCCCCGAACCATGGAGGTTTCAGGGGCTTGCATGAACTAAACGTAAGGTCTAACTAAACAAGAAAAGGCATCTTTAATTTGGTGGATCACCAGAGGAAGGGGCCCGATCAACATTTCCTCTGGTATTGATCCTTAATTTCGTTAAAACCAAAAGTAATGCTTTTTTTTATAATAGCAATACTATCAATAAATTTATTTTACTTCTCCCGAAATGGTCAGTACCCCTTCCGCATAGGGCGTATTTGTATTGACCAAAATGGTCTTTTTAAACTTGCCCATGGCCTTGGCATTGTATGTAGCTTTAATGCTAGCGCTTGCTCCCGGAGCAATTGGTTCTTCAGGATAATCGGTTGCCGTACAGCCGCAGCTTGGTTTCACCTTGGTCAAAATCATGGGTTCGTTTGAATTGTTGGTGAAAACAAATTCAAAGCTCACGGGTTGATTTTGCTTTACGACACCAAAATTGTGCTGGGTTGTTTCCCAAAGCATTGGACTATCTTCCGCTTTCAAAGATTTACCTGATTTACCCAACGAGTGAGTTAGAGGTCCATCGGAAGGATTAACAACTGTTCCTGTTCGGAACGACATGGCCATTACCGAGAAGGTGGCCAAAACGAGTAAGAGTGATAACTTTTTCATAAAAGAAACTTTTTTGATTTGATCCAAAAGTACCGGGCCCACCGCTAGGCCGCTGTTAATGAGGTCCTAATAATTGTTAATGGCGTGTTAAGTACTGAACAATTGGCAATCCTACGCCTTATTTTAGCGCTGTGAAGAATCGTCAAATACAAATGGTGGTGCTCTTAGGAGCCCTTTCGATTATCGGAATCATCTCCGCTCAAGTTTTTTGGGTGCAGAAAGCCTATGCTTTTGAGGAGCGCGAATTCAATCAGAAAGTGCGCTCCGCATTAACCATTGTATCCGAAAAGCTCACCGAATACAACGGACACGATGCGAATCATGCAAACCCCGTTCAGCAATTGGGTTCCGATTACTTCGTGGTGAATGTTCAAGACTTCATTAACGAGCACGTTCTTGAGTACTACCTCTCTAAAGAGCTCGACTATCAACATATTGAAATCGAATACGAATACGCCATTTACGATTGCTCATCGGATCAAATGGTTTCCGGGGCTTTAGTAGAAAAGTCGGCTAAACCCGTAGAGATCGATCCAGCAGATATGCCGAAAGCAAAAGAATACCTCTATTACTTTGGCGTTCGATTCCCAACAAAAAACAAATATTTACGCGCTAGCCTAGGCCCTTGGACCTTCACTACCCTGCTCGTTTTTATTGCCACCATTTTCTTCAGTTATTCCATTTTTATCATTCTGCGTCAGAAACGACTAAGCGAAATACAGCGCGACTTCATTAATAACATGACGCACGAATTCAAAACGCCTATCAGTACCATCGCGATTTCGAGCCGTGTTTTGAGTGAAGATGAGATTAAAGATGAACCGGAGCGCTTAAAAAGTTACGCCAATATTATTGCCGACGAAGCGCAACGGTTGAATACACAAGTTGAAAAGGTATTGCAGGTAGCGCACAGTGAAAAAGATGAGTTGAGCTTGAAAAAAGAATGGCTCGATGTGCATGAAGTACTGGAAACAGCGCTCAACAAACTAAACTTGAAAAGCTACGGTACCGATGCCGAAATCATCTCCGAGCTTTCAGCATCCAACCGTTTTATTGAAGCAGACCGCACTCACTTCATCAACGTGGTTTGGAACCTTCTCGATAACGCAGTCAAATATTCCCGTGAGCAAGTATCTATTTGTGTGCGGACTTCCGACGATGAAAAGCTATTGCGCGTATCCGTTAAAGACACCGGTATCGGAATGGCTCCGGACCAATTGAGTAAAATCTTTCATAAATTCTACCGAGTTCCAACGGGGAATGTGCACGATGTAAAAGGCTTTGGCCTTGGACTTCACTATGTGAAAAACATCGCCGCCGCCCATAAATGGAAGCTCGACTGTACCAGTACCCTAGGGGAAGGAAGTGAATTTACCCTACTCATACCCCATGCTAAATCGAACCTATGACCTATTCCGGAGCGCACATCTTATATGTTGAAGACGATATCAACCTCAGTTTTGTCACGAAAGACAACCTTGAAAAACACGGATTTCAAGTAACGCATTGCGACGATGGCCTGGCCGGAGAAGAATGCTTCAAAAAAGGTTCTTTCGATTTGTGTTTACTCGATGTCATGATGCCCAAACGCGATGGATTTGCATTAGCAGAAATCATTCGTGCCCAAAATGCCGATGTGCCCATCATCTTCTTAACGGCAAAAAGCATGAAAGAGGATCGTTTGGCCGGACTCAGAACGGGGGCCGACGATTACCTCACGAAACCCTTCAGTATTGAAGAACTCATTCTAAAAATAGAAGTGTTCTTGCGTCGCAGCAAGTATTCAGAACCGGGTGTAGAAGATCAAAAACAGTTCACTTTAGGCGCTTTTCAATTCGACTATGAAAAGTACACTTTGACGCACAAAGGAGAGGAACAAAAGCTCACTCAAAAAGAGGCGCAGCTCCTTCACTACTTCTGTGTAAACCCCAATAAGGTCTTAAAGCGCGATGATATTCTGGTAAAGATTTGGGGCGATGACGATTATTTCCTCGGTCGCTCACTCGACGTTTTTATTTCGCGCTTGCGCAAATACCTCCGCCCAGAAACGTCGGTTAAAATCGACAATGTACACGGTGTGGGCTTTGTTTTTAAAGCCGAATAAATCGAATTAACGCAGATTCACAACAATCCGTGAGGCTTGGTTAGCCCCCGAATACACTTTGTGCTTCGCAGAGACAAAATCCGTTTCCTCGGCTTCAAATATATTCTCCACATATTTTTGAGGGTTGCGATCAAATAGCGGGAACCAAGTACTCTGCACTTGAATCATAATCCGGTGTCCTTTTTTAAAGGTGTGGTTTACCGCTTGCAGCGGGATTTTCACCTCTGTCACTTTATTCGGCACAAAGGGTTCGGGAGCACTGAAACTATTCCTGTACCGACCTCTCAATATTTCAGAACGCACCATCATCCAATAATTTTCGAGTTGAACACTGGCGTCTACTTTATCTTCTGCTGAGGTGTCTCCCGGAAATACATCAATCAATTTGACCACCCAATCCGCATCCGTTTGATCGGTACTCACGAATATTTCGGCCATCAGATCACCTGTAAGCGTCACTTCCTCGCTCAACACCTCGGTTTGATATACGAGCACATCGGGCCTGCGACCAGCATGCCGCTGATCCTCCGTCATATACGGCCGCGGAGTAAAACGCCATTCCATTTTTTCTCGATAGGGAACAGGCTTATTCGGGTCACTTATGAATTCAGAGTAAGACGGACGATCAGAAGGCTCATTCGCAATCGATCCATCGGGGTTCAAATAAAAACTCGTTTTCGTAGTTGTCCCGATCGGCCATTGGTTTAGGGTATCCCACCGAAGCGCACCTGTATTATACACAAGCGCTTCCGGAGCTTCGAATGTACCCGTATTGTGCAGGTGTTTTCTAAAAAAAGGCGCCTCAAGTGTTCTTTTGAAGTCTTCACTTAAATTCGATCCAAAGTGTATGTCGCCCACTACTTGGTCTTCTCGGTTGCGCGACCAATCGCCGTGACTCCACGGACCCATAACCAAAGTGTTGTTTCCTTTGGGGCCTTTAAGGCCTTCTAGGGTCCGATAAATCTGAAAGGGTCCGTATAGGTCTTCTGCATCGAAGAGTCCTCCCACGGTCATTACAGCCACGTGGTTGTTCTGCAAATGAGGCAGAATGCTTCTCGACGACCAAAAGGAATCGTAGTTCGGGTGTTCTTTAATCTGTTTCCAAAAAAAATTCTGGTCGTCCGTATACCCATCGAGGTTTTTCAACGGACCAATATCCAAGAAGAATTGATACGGATCTTTTTGATCGGTATTCATCATTTTATCGGAGTACCAACGCTCGGTTACTGGTTCTGTTTGATAGCCAAAAACCGGCGTCACCGCAAAGTAGCCCAGCGTATAAGCTCCTCGGTGGTGGAAATCGTCGAAATAGAAATCGCTTACAGGAGCTTGTGGGCTCACGGCCTTCACGGCCGGATGAGGTCGGATACTCGCGGCAGCAGCATAAAACCCGGGGTAACTAATTCCATAAACGCCTACATTACCATTGTCGTAGGATATCTCCTTAAGTAACCAATCTACGGTATCATAGGTATCGGTGCTTTCATCAATACCTCCCGTTGTGGTATCCGTTAAAAAAGGCCGCATATTATCGAAATCTCCTTCCGAGGAATAGCGCCCACGTACATCTTGAAAAACGAAAATATACCCATCCTCAAGTAAGTAGGGGTTGCGAACGCGCTCACCCATTTCTGTCGCGCCGTAAGGCGCACAACTATACGGTGTTCGTTGCATTAATAAGGGGTACGTTCGCGAACTGTCTTTAGGCAAATACGCACAGGTATAAAGGGAAATACCATCGCGCATGGGAATCATGAACTCCCGCTTAAAATAGTCTTGCTCAAGCATTTCTTTGATCGATAAGGACACTTCCTCAGACGCTTTTTCTTCCTCATACGGCGTACTACAAGAAGCGATAAATGCCGCGGCACTTAAAAGAATCAATAGCTTTTTCATTCCGTTTGGTTTGGTACAGCGAATTAACGGAAAAATCGAGAAGTAGTTCCCGCTGGTAAAAGGGTTGTGCCTTTAGGTCCCATACGGCCTAGTTAGAGACCTGCTTCGTTGAAAAAGCCGATAGGAATTAATTGAATTTAATCATCAATGAGAACCTGTTGATTCCGCTT
>CBFHRK010000004.1:79603-89441 GCA_965658225.1 Flavobacteriales bacterium
ACACCGCTTTTGAGTGTCGTGCTGTAAAGTACATGACAACAGTCTAATTCTGTCGCTATCGTTCTTGATTAGAACCGGATGGTTAGGTATTCTTGGAGTGGAGAATAGTAATAATCATGAACGACGAACTAAACGTCCCAGAGGAGATCCTTTTCCGTAAAATTCACTCGATTGGAGGAAGGAACGTTATGTTCGATTTTGATCTGGCCGAGTTATATCAAGTTGAAACGAAAAGGCTCAATGAGCAAGTCAAAAGAAACAAAGAGCGGTTCCCCTCCGACTTTATGTTTCAGTTGTCAGAAAACCAGTGGAAATACTTGCGGTCGCAAAATGCGACCGCAACATTCAGTAAGCGACGAACGCTTCCCTATGCTTTTACGGAAGAAGGCGTGGCCATGTTGTCTAGCGTATTAAAAAGTCAGGTCGCCATTGCCGTGCATATTCAAATTATACGCGTGTTTACTAAAATGCGTGCGCTTCATTTAACGCACAAGGACCTACTAAAGGAAATCGATCGGCTAAACCAAAAAATGGGTACCCAAGACAAAAGGATAGACCTCATCTTTAATTATCTGAAACAGTTCGTCAGTCAAAAAAACAATCCTCGAAAAAGCATTGGTTTTAAACCGTAGCAGAATAAATTTCCGATAACCCGTATTGCGCAGCAAGCTACTACTAGAACTTCTAACTCCGCACCTGCGGGGCCACTGATAACACTTCTGCCACTGCTAGCCCCGCGCCTGCGGGGCCACTGCTGAAACCTCTGCCACTTCTAGCTCCGCGCCTGCGGAGCCACTGCTGAAACCTCTGCCACTTCTAGCTCCGCACCTGCGGGGCCACTTCTAAAACTTCTGCCACTGCTAGCCCCGCGTCAGCGGGGCCACTTATACCACTTCTATAGCGTTCCGCGCACTTCTTGCTCTCTTTCAATGGCTTCAAACAAAGCCTTGAAGTTTCCTTTTCCAAAGCTTTTGGCGCCTTTTCTTTGAATAATTTCAAAGAACAAGGTAGGTCGATCGCTCACCGGCTTCGTAAAAATCTGAAGTAAATAGCCCTCGTCATCCCGGTCGATTAAAATTCCCAGGTCGGCCAGCGGTTGCAGATCTTCATCGATTTCACCCACGCGGTCCAAAACCGTTTCGTAATAACTTGCGGGTACGCGCAGAAACTCCACGCCCCGTTCGGTCAAAGCGGTAACCGTTTCAATAATATTGTCCGTGGCCACAGCAATATGCTGCACTCCAGCGCCATTATAAAAATCGAGGTATTCTTCCACCTGCGACTTTTTCTTTCCTTCCGCGGGCTCGTTAATTGGGAATTTAATGCGACCGTTTCCGTTAGTCATCACCTTACTCATTAAGGCGGTGTACTCGGTAGAAATGTCTTTGTCGTCAAACGAAACCAACTGGGCAAAACCCATCACTTTCGCGTAAAACTCGACCCAAGTATTCATTTCGTTCCAACCCACATTTCCTACCATATGGTCGATGTACTTCAACCCTGTTTCAGGAGCTACGTAATCGGGTTCCCATTTTTCGTATCCAGGCAAGAAGATTCCGTTGTATTCGCTGCGCTCCACAAAAATATGAACCGTTTCACCATAGGTATGAATTCCGGAACGCACTACTCTTCCGTTGGCGTCTTCCGTTACTTCCGGCTCCATAAAAGATTTAGCTCCTCGTTTTACCGTTTCGTTATACGACTTCGTAGCGTCATCTACCCAGAGCGCCACAACCTTAACGCCATCGCCATGCTTGCTCAGGTGTTCATTAATTGGGCCCCCTTTCATTAATGGAGTAGTAAGAACCAAGCGGATTTTATCCTGAGCGAGCACATAGCTTGCTCGGTCTTTCAATCCGGTTTCAAGTCCGCCATAAGCCAGCGGCTGAAAGCCAAAAGCGTGCTGGTAATAGTGTGCTGCCTGCTTGGCATTTCCTACGTATAGCTCTACGTAATCGGTTCCGTTTAAAGGAAGAAAGTCTTCTGCTTCCGGAAATATTTTTTCGAGTTGTAATGAAGATGCGTCCGTTGACATAATTTCAAACTTTTTATTATCAAAAGGCCCTAAAGGCAGTTTCTTATTTAATCCAGGAGTTCCAATAGGATCCGTCGTCCAAAGCTAGGGCTTCTTCAGTGACCCACAAAGGTTTAAAGGTGTCGACCATAACCGCGAGTTCTTCGGTTTCGGTTTGACCAATACTGCGTTCGTATGCTCCGGGGTGTGGTCCGTGCGGAATGCCAGCCGGGTGCAAGCTAATGTACCCCTGATCAATATTATTTCTGCTCATGAAGTCACCGTCTACATAATAAAGCACTTCATCGCTATCGATATTGCTGTGGTTGTAGGGCGCCGGAATAGCTTCCGGATGATAATCGTACAAGCGAGGAACAAAACTACAAACCACAAACGCATCCGACTCAAAGGTTTGGTGCACGGGTGGCGGTTGGTGCACGCGCCCGGTAATGGGTTCGAAATCGTGGATGCTAAAAGCATACGGGTAATTATACCCATCCCATCCGATTACGTCGAAGGGGTGCGAAGCATACGTTAGCTCGTGCAAGTGGTTTTGCTTTTTCACCTTTACCACAAACTCGCCTTTTTCGCGGTGTGTTTCTAAGTTCTCAGGTCGGCGGATATCGCGTTCACAAAAAGGACTGTGTTCTAATAACTGGCCAAACCAGTTCCTATATCGCTTTGGCGTGTACATGGGACGGTGGCTCTCTACTATAAACAAGCGGTTGTCCTTCGTGTCGAAGTCGATTTGATAAATCATCCCGCGAGGGATGAGTAAGTAGTCGCCGTACCCGAATTTCAAATTTCCCACCAGCGTTCTCAATACACCGGATCCTTTATGGATAAAAATCATCTCATCGGCATCGGCATTTTTGTAGAAATAAGAACGCAATGATTCTGTGGGTGCCGCAAGCACAATTTGGCAGTCTTGGTTTACCAATACCGATTTTCGGCTCTCCAAAAAGTCGGCTTCAGGCTTCAACTCAAATCCTTTTAAAAGGCGTGAATGCATATTGTGTTTTTCAGCCACTTTGGGCGAAACATCAATCGGAGGCTTTATCGATTTAACCATGGTAGGTCGCTCTTCGTGATAAAGCAAGGAACTCATTCCGTCAAAGCCTACGGTTCCAAATAGCTGCTCGTAGTACAAGCCTCCATCCGGTTTTTTAAAGGTCGTGTGTCGTTTATGCGGAATATTTCCGAGTTGATGGTAAATAGGCATTTATTCTGATTTTGATATCGGTTGATCAAACTTTCGATGCGACGCAAAACGCTTCGTCGATTTCTGACCTTTCCTTATTTCTTTCTGTTTTTCTTCAGGCAATGCAGCAATTTCGGAGCAATCATCCGAACAACAGTGATCGTATTCCGCGGCACATTCGTCGCATTGAATGAACAACAAGTTGCACATTTTATTCGCACAATTGACCTGATGGTCGCAAGGCTTACCGCATTGATGGCAATTCGAAATGATTTCGTCGGAAATTCGCTCTCCTAATCGCTCGTCGAACACAAAGTTTTTTCCGTGGTATTTATTCGGCAGTCCTTCAAATTTCAATTGACGTGCGTAGTCAATAATTCCGCCGTGCAATTGATTTACATCTTTGAATCCGTGGTGCTTTAAAAAAGCGCTGGCTTTTTCACAACGTATTCCGCCAGTACAGTATAGCAATACTTTTTGATCTTCTTTACCCTTTAGCAAGTCTAAAACTTCTGGCAGCTCCTCTCTAAAGGTTTCCGCCTCCGGCGTGATGGCGCCTTCGAAATGCCCAATTTCACTTTCGTAGTGATTGCGCATATCTACGACCACTGTATTTTCAGTACTCAAGGCTTCATTCCATTGCTTGGCCGTGAGGTGGTTTCCCACGTCGGTAACGTCGTATTCGTCGTCGGGCAATCCATCGGCTACGATGCGATTCCGAACCTTAATAATCAGCTTTAAAAAGCTTCTTCCGTCGTCTTCTACCGCTATTTTAAAAGGAATATTCTCGAATTCTGGAACACTGTGAAGCTCTTCTACAAAAGCTTCCCATTCGTGCTCTGGAACATTCATTTGTGCGTTAATTCCTTCGCGAGCGATATAAATACGACCGAGGCAATTGCGCGCATCCCATTTGCGATACAGCTCGTCGCGCATTTCTTGCGGTTCATTTATAATAACGTACCGATAAAACGAAACGGTCACTCGCTTGAAGTCCTCCGCATCTAGCTTGGCTTGAAGCTGCTCGGGACTCAGTTTATTGAATAATCCTTTTTTTCCTTGGTTGGGATCCATCTCTTGAAACTTTCTTCTCTGATTGCAAAAATACGGAAATCGATTCGGGCTATGAACTGACAGATATCATATATCTTAGCGTTCAACTACACAAAAGCACCTATGAGTAAGAATATACTGGTTGTGGGCGCGGCCGGACAAATAGGAACGGAACTCGTTATGGAGCTCCGCAAACAATATGGCGACGACCATGTCATTGCCGGAGATATCCGTCCCGCCTCCGATGAAATTATGGCCTCCGGACACTTTGCACCGATGGACATCACGGATCGAATGCGCTTGGAGGAAATCATCGAGCGCCATGAAATCGATACCGTTTTTCAAATGGCCGCTCTATTGAGCGGAACAGCCGAGCAAAAACCTCAATACGCTTGGCATTTAAATATGACCGGGCTTCTCAATGTATTGGAATTGGCCCGCGAAGGGAAAATTAAACACGTTTATTGGCCATCCAGCATCGCCGTATTTGGCCACACTACCCCGAAAGAAAACACGCCTCAACTAACCATCGCCGAACCGAGTACCGTTTACGGTATATCGAAATTAGCGGGTGAACGCTGGTGCGAGTACTACCACAAAAAATTCGGTGTCGATGTGCGCAGTATTCGCTATCCCGGAATTATTTCGTGGAAATCGAAACCGGGTGGCGGCACTACCGATTACGCAGTTGAAATCTATTATGACGCCATCGAAAAAGGCGCTTACACGTCGTTTTTAAATGAAGGCACCCGCCTTCCCATGATGTATATGGACGATGCCATACGGGCCACCATTGAACTCATGCAGGCTCCAGCCGCTAGGCTGAAAATACGCTCTTCATACAATTTGGCCGGTATTTCCTTTGCCCCAGAAGAAGTTGCGGCATCCATTCAAAAGTTGATGCCCGAATTCGAAATGAGCTACAATCCCGATTTCCGGCAAGCAATAGCCGATAGCTGGCCTTCAAGTATTGACGATGGCCCTGCTCGGGCCGATTGGGGGTGGAAACACGAGTACGACCTCGATCGAATGACGGAAACGATGCTGCATCATTTGAAAGAAAAATTAGCATAAAAAAAGGGCCTGTTGAGGCCCTTTTCCTTTATAATCACATCTAGAATATTAGAGTTCTTTCACTCCCGTATTCCAAAGTACAAAGCTGTACATATCCGAATACTCTTCAATCACCTTCGAAATCGGTTTCCCTGCACCGTGCCCGGCGTCCGTTTCAATGCGAATTAGCGTCGGGTTACTCCCTGCTTGCGCGGCCTGAAGCGCAGCGGCAAACTTAAAGCTGTGCGCCGGAACTACACGATCGTCGTGGTCTCCGGTAGTAATCATCGTTGCTGGATATTCAGTGCCCGCCGTTACATTGTGCAAAGGAGAATACCCGTACAGGTATTGGAACATCTCCGCACTTTCTTCACTGCTTCCGTATTCTGGTACCCAGCCCCAGCCCACAGTAAATTTGTGGTAACGGAGCATATCGAGCACTCCTACGGCCGGAATTGCCGCGGCAAAAAGCTCAGGGCGTTGCGTCATACACGCACCAACTAGGAGTCCGCCATTGCTTCCGCCCATGATGGCCAAATGATCTGAACTCGTGTATCCGGCCTCAATAAGGTATTCGCCAGCACTGATAAAATCGTCGAAAACGTTTTGCTTCTTCATGAGCATTCCGGCGTTGTGCCACTCTTCACCGTACTCACCGCCTCCGCGCAAATTGGGCATAGCGAATACGCCGCCATTCTCGAGTAACAATAAACGAGAGGTGCTAAAACTTGGGGTCAAAGAAATATTAAAACCGCCGTATCCATAGAGAAGGGTCGGATTCGTTCCATCGAGTTCAAGTCCTTTCTTGTGTACGATGAACATAGACACCTCTGTACCATCTTTACTTTTGTAGAATACTTGCTTTGATTCGTATTCTTCGGGGTCGAAGGCTAAATCTGCCTGATAATAAACTTCCGACTCGCCGCTGGCTACGTCGTACGCATATATACTTCCTGGATCCGTAAAGCTCGTATAGCTATAGTAAAGCGTTTCCCAATCTTTTTCACCGCCAAAACCACCTGCGGAACCAGCGCCTGGAAGTTCAATCTCATTGGCTTCCGTTCCATCGTAGTTCATGCGGTAGATCTTCGACATGGCATTCTCCAAGTACGAGACAAACATTTGGCCCCCGCCGGTTGAAACCGATGAAAGGTATACCTCGCGTTCAGGCACAATCGTTTCCCAATTATCGGGACTTGGATTCGCAGGGTCTACCGCCACAATTCGGCGCATCGGTGCCTCTAAATCGGTTGCCACGATGAATTTTCCATTTTTGAAATCAACTACGTCACTTTTCGAAGCAAAATCGTTGGTCATGGGAACGAATCCCTCATCGAGCCGATTAGGCTCTTGGAACCAAACATTAACGCCTTCGGTTCCTTGTGCTTCGTAAAGAACAAAGTACTCTTTGTCTTCCGTTAAATTTCCGAAGTGGTACAAACGAGGATTGTCTTCGTTTTTATAAATCAGTTTGTCCTCCGATTGAGGAGTTCCGATTTCATGGTAATATACCATGTGAAAGTCACTGGATGCAGAAAGCTCTGTTCCCTCTTGTGGCGCAGGGTAACGCGAGTAAAAGAACCCGTTTTCGTACCAGCTGGCGCCACTAAATTTGCACCATTCGAGTACATCTTCAACGTCTTCGTTTTTTTCAATATCGCGAACGTGAATAGAGCTCCAGTCGCTTCCCGCCTCGCTCAAGCTGTAGGCCATTAAGGTGTGATCGTCATTTGCTCCGAGCAATGAAATACTCACGGTGCCGTTTTCGCTCATCGCATTCGGGTCCATAAACACTTTTTCTTCGCCGTCTCCTTTGCGGTAATAAATGACCGATTGGTCTTGAAGTCCGTCGTTCTTGGATATAAAAACATAGTCGCCCACCTTATTTGGTGCCCCAACACGTGGGTAATTGATGAGTTCGGTCATTCGGTCTGCCAATTGCTGACGGTATCCTATTTGCTTCAGGTATCCTTGTGTCACCTCATTTTGGGCGGTTACCCAGGCTTCGGTTTCGGAGCTCGTATCGTTTTCGAGCCAGTTATAGGGGTCGGCTACCTCAGTTCCAAAATACTCGTGAACCACTTCTCCCTTCTTCGTTTCCGGATACTCCAATGCCATAGCTGCTTCTTCTTTTTGAGGACTCGCGCACGATGCTAAAATCGCCACTGCTCCCAGAAAAAATAATTTCGTTGATTTCATCTTTTCGTGATTTAGGGGGGAAATTTACGAAATAAAGAGCCTAAGGTAATTGAGCTCCGCTATGGTCCTTAACGGAAAACAACAATCAAGGCGCATTCAACTTCAAGAAAACCTTACTTGACAACAATTTATTTACAAGTCAGAACACCTTAGTGATGTCTTTTGAAGAAAAAAGAATCCGCTTTTTGAAAAAAATAGGCGGATCTCTTTCCGCGATTTGGGTGGATCAGTTTTCGCGATTTATACAACTTAAATGCCAAAGGGTCAACACTCAACCATGTTTTCAAATTTTATGCAATCATTATAAAGAGAAGTAATACAAGACAGGACCCAAAAAGAGGGCAAGAATTAAGAAACGTCCAAAAACTTTACTTAATTGGGATTCATTTTCATATTCATCTATCGCTTGTTGTGATTTTTTTAATCTCACGTAGTAAACATAAAATATTAAATAAAGACCCGAATACACTATAAGTACCATAACCTGAATATTCTTTACATATTCTGGGTCAAAAAATAATTGGAAGACGAAATAAGCATCCCAGGTCAGAAGTAATGTCAGAAATCCGGAAGCTCCGAATTTCAAGTCAAAACTTCCTGTCAATCGCAGAAGGTCTAGAGATCTGTAAAAGAGGTAATTCATGCTATTTTAAATTAATTGGTACAAGAATTCCTTGTGAAGGAATAGGAATAAATATTACACCTGATTTCTCCGCAAAATCAACGGACTCATAGAATTCATCAAATCCCCCATTAATCTGCACTATTCCTAGGCCAAGGGCGGTCACTTGTACTGCTGGATGCCGAACTTGCCCCATAGCTGCTATTCCAACATTTACTCCTAATCGGGCTTTATCGTCCCAAGATTGATCGCTATTAGGCCCTGTATACTCCAATCCAGCAAGGGCTAATTCAGCACCGGTAAAATACCCTCCGAGTCTCGCTGCTGAACGCGCATATTTAGAATACTTCGCAGCTTCGGCAGCATCATCAACAAGACTTATACCTCTAGATGGCTTAGGCTTCATATCCGCTGAGCTTTTCAGACTATTCTCTAACATTGTAGCTGATAGACCCGCTCCTTGAATTACCTGTCCTGCCTGATCTAATTGTTCATTAGAAATACTAAATGTATTGTTAGAATTAGTATTCTCAGGTAGCATTCTTTCTTGACCCGCTACCACGGAGACAGGTTCCATTACATAAGTATCAAACTCATTTTTTGGATCTCCAGGTCCTCCATCTAGCCTCCCATCGGGATCAAACCTCATTATTGGATTATTCTGCACGAAATTGTAGGGAGTAAGCCAGCTTCGTTCGGATGCCATTGGATCCACACTCAACCAAACACTTAGATTCGAATTATAATACCTCGCTCCATAGTAGTTGTACTTATTTCCACTCAGTAATAGCGGTAATAGTAATCATCATAGTTCAGAAGGGGCAAAGACCTCAGAAAAAAAAAACGGGCCTAAGGTCTTGCTACAGGTAATGTTTTGGCGCGAGTTGCTCAAAGTGCCTTTAATAAAAAAATTAAAGAAAAAAGTAATAACACAAGAACAGCTCCAATTCTATTTACCCTTCCACTGTTTTTGTCATAATTATCATAGGCATCTTCGGACTTCTTTCTTTCTACGAACCTTCTATTTCGCCAACTAACCAGTATTGCCAAAATCAAGAATATGCAACCTAAAATGATATTTTTCAAAGTTTCGGACAATTCCATGGTTTATTTTTTTCTTTCACTCAGACGCTCAGCACCTGTCAACTTTAATCTAGCTCCTTGTTTTAATAGCTCATTCCCAGTCTCCAAAACATTTGTGATTTCTCGAGACATATCAGGTGTTGGACCTGGAATCGCCTTATCCAGTAACGCATCAAGTATGATTCCACCACCTACCCAGGCTCCTTCCTTTCCCGATTCTCCCAGTTGTCCCGTTAATCCATAGGTTAGTATTTCTAAGCCAGACCCGAGAAGGGAGGTAAACTCACCAGCCCCTGCAACTGCCAAACCAGGTGCTGCTCCCACGCCAGCAATCCCGGCGCCAACTATGGCGCCACCATAACCTGCAACTGCAGTTGCATCACCAACATCCTGCATGTTTTGTGCTGTATTTAATAGAGACTCCTTATTCTCAATTGCATAAGAAGTTACGGGGTCTTTTCCTGAGAGTCTATCCAGATAAAACCCTTTCAAATACATTTCTCCAATTTCGTTACGTTCTCTGTTCCCAGTACCGATTTTAGATACTAAAAACCCCCCTTCAGTACCTGTAACAACTCCACCTATATCATCGGCATGCTTATGAGCCATTTTC
>CBFHRK010000005.1:0-15464 GCA_965658225.1 Flavobacteriales bacterium
CCATTTTAACCACTTGGAAGAACTTTTTTTCGTCGCAATCGAGCTGTTGTACATTATTTCGAACGAGGCGGATAACCCCGCTTTTAACTTTTGGTGGCGGAATAAACGATCCGGGTTCAACGGTAAATAGGTATTCGATATCGTAAAAGGCTTGGAGCAAAACACTCATAATGCCGTAGGTTTTACTTCCTGGAGGGGCGGCAATTCGTTCGGCTACTTCCTTCTGGAACATACCAACGACTTCCGGAACCAGTTGTCTTTGGTCATAAACGCGAAAGAGAATTTGCGTGCTGATATTGTACGGGAAGTTTCCAATGACCGCGCAGGGGGTAGGCAAGCTTTCGGCGAGGTCGATGTTTAAAAAGTTGCCTAAGTAGTGATCGGCCCGAAGGGCCAGAAATTCCGCTTTCAAATAATCAATCGATTCTAAATCTACCTCGCTTACGTAGAGGTCGTACGACTGATTCATTAAGAATTTGGTGAGCACACCGGTTCCTGGCCCAATTTCCAGAACGGTATCGTATCCTTCACCGACTAAACTCCGGGCAATTCGCTCGGCAATTTTGGGTTCCTTTAAAAAGTGTTGGCCTAAATGTTTTTTAGCGCGTACCATGAATTCTTCTTGAATGTGCAAGGTAAGGCTTTAGGGAGAGTGAATTTCGTACCTAGCGGTACGATTAATTAAATACCTCTTTTACTTCCAAAAGGGTTTGGAAGGCAACCCGAAAGAAGCATTTGTGTAATTGCAAAACTCAATTCAACGGCCAAAAATCTTTCCTTGAGTCGTATCCAACGGAAGCACGGTATACGAAGGTTCAAAAGTTCAAGAAGCTCATTAAGGCCTACTGCAAGTACAAGCGGTTTGTAATGAATCCGGGATTCGTAGATGATAAAACGGGCGAGCCACATGGAGGGCGCGACACTTGGGGAGGAAAAGAATGGATTACCATCATTAGGGTAATGGGCGATCCGGTAAGTGAAGACCGCATTGGAGGAGATAACACGCTATAATGAAGACATTTCGTGAAAAATCACTGCGCGAGCAAGCCAATGAGTTAAGCGATTATATCGACGGGCTCATTGATTTTGTTGAAGACGAAAAGGAGCTCCATGGTATAAGCAATGGCGATCTGTGCAGGATTGAGGCTGAAATTGATCGAATGGAAGCCGTCTTGTCTTATTTAAGCCCATCGGCCAAAGTAAAGTATGCTCAGCCTGAGCGGGTGCTTTATGCTAATAACGAAAATGAAATTTAACCAACAGCTATTAAAATGAAAACGCATCAGAAATTTTTAGAATTCAACGGAAAGAACATCATCTTTCTCAATGTAGACGGCACTTACTGGATCGCCTTAAAGCCGATTTGTGAGGCTTTAGGGGTCGATTATGTCAGGTGCTTCAAAAACAAGTGTAACGTATGCTTGGTCCGGAACTCATGAAGGAGAGGGTTTCTATGAATTAGAAAAGATTAAGATAAATGAATCTTTTGAAAAAGGTAAAAAAGAGTGAGGTCGCAATTGTTGGAAAGTATTTTGATTCAAATGGGGCTGAGGACATTTTTTGGTTTGAGCGCGTCCAAGAGGATCCAATTCCGGTTCCGCCCTTCCACCTCAAAGCTGATAGAATAAAGAGAATTGCAAGAATTCATAAGAATGATCACAATACTTATTTCAACGCAAAAATTGAGCCCAAGAAAATTGGAAAGTATAAGCCAATTTCGACCTCAAAGGTTGTAGCTATTGCGATCAAACCATCTAGTCATTCATTAGTTAACTTGTATTATTCTATATACGAACATGATTGGTACGCAAACTCAAAGGCGGCAGGCGATCATGTTGATTTACTCGCTAATAAAACATTCATTCCAAAAGGAAGAATGAAATATGAGGATGATGTTTTTATCTGGGGAGATAACCTCGGTTCTGCATGGAAATTTGATGAAGATGCAACATATGACAAACCCACTCTTCATGATTCTTTAAGTGGTTTTGCGTATTCGATTGGTAACAGTAATATTACGGTTCATTTTAAAAAGTAATAATGAAGCATATTCTAGCTACCTTTTTGTTCTCAATTCTTTACCTTTATACACTAGGACAAAGTGAGGCTAACATTTCCCTTTCTTTTTCCTCTAGTGTAACTGGGAATCATGTGAGATTGGGCTATCAAACGAAATCCTTTGGAAAATTCAAGACCAATTTTGGCATTAAATACTTGGATGGAAATGAGTCTTACCGTACCGCATCTTCAGGACTATATAAGCAAAAGTTTTACGGAGATGGCTTCTTAAGTCATCTTGGACTGTTTGGTGGAGTTTCTTTAACAGTAATTGATGTCGTAGAAAATGTGAGGGCATATGTTTTTCTAGATTTCCAAATCAACAGTACGGGAGTTACTGGAACGGTATTGAGGTATCAGGGTAATGTTGGAGATATATACACTTATAAACAAACGAGATATAAGACTGATCCTTTTTTAAATTGGGAGGTCATTCCTGGTTTTGGAATAGAGTGTACGGTATTGCCGAGATGGAGCTTTTTCGCTGAAGGGGGTATAGGGATTGCTTTCTTTCATGATATCCCAGAACCCTTTTTTGATAATTTCGATTATGAGTTTTCACCCTATGTACAGACTGGTTTGAGATTCAAACTCAAGGATGATAATTGATTGTCGAGGTTAAATTACTCGCTCTTTTAATTGACAAGGCGAACTTAAAAATCCAAGTATTCTTTTAAGAACGGCCCTTCGGGGCCGTTTTCTTTTTGCGCTGTGTGCTAACCTATAACTTCAATGCATGAGCAGAGTATCTGTTTATGAGGTCTTCAGCGCCTCAGAGGTGCGGAAGCTCACCACTCCTCAATCAAAAGTAACTTCTGTGATTCGAGTATGTCTGTCCGTTGGAAGTAAGAAATTTTAAATAATGTCCTTAGAGTCCGAAAGACTCTTTCTTTAAAGGCAAGGTTCCATTAATTAAATACCTCTTGTACTTCCAACAAGGTTCGGAAGGCAACGACCTTGCTACCGAAGCGCTCTACGGTTTTTTGCATTAGTTGAGGAGCGGCATGCTGTTGATACGATTGTAATTGAGCCATAGATTCTGCAAGGTATTGGATGCTATAGGTAGTTCCAGACTCTTCTTGAACGAGCACTTTTGTAAAGCGCGCTTCGCGAAAGTAACCGGTGGCCATTACTTCCGGTATATGAGCTTTGCGCATCCATTGAATCCAATCGGAATGAACGTCGTCGTCTACGTTAAGGGTTACGTTGTATATAATCATGTTCCTGGGGTATCGCCGCGCATTTGGCGGTATCGTTTTCGTGCTTGAACCGTATAACTACTTCCGGGATATTTGGTCAGCATATCACCGTACAATTCAAAGGCTTTATCTGGGTCGTTCAATTGTTCGTCATACAACTTGGCCAATCGGTAATAAGCATCGTCACCGAGCAAATCGAAGGAATAAGCATCTACAATTTGTTGATAGGCCGAGGCCGCTTTTTCCCACTCCCGCATTTCAAAATATACGGCCCCTTTCTTGTAAATGATTTCATCAATGAGCGTGTGGCCACCGAGGGCCCCTTCCATGCTGTCGAGCAATGAAAGGCATTCTGAATAGCGCTGCTGATAGGCGAGGAGCTCGGCCCGAGCAAAGGAAGTAATGGCGTCAGAAGTAGTGTCGAGGTTGAGGTTGTCTGAAATGAGTAAAGACAAGCGCATGGCGTCGTTTGCGATCAATTTTGAAGTACTTGCCTTAAGAACATCTAATTGGGCTTGGGCCCACTGAAAATCACCTTGGTAATAGCTAATGCGCGCTCTTCTGAATTTAGCTTCTTGACCAATAATGTCTTCTTTGAAATCTTTCTCTACTTGCGCATAGAGAAGGATCGCGTCCCAATCTTGACCTTTCAAAAGCAGAATATCGGCCAGTTCAATTTTCACCTCCGCCACGTCGTACGGACGCGCATTGCTGAATTCAAGGGCTTGCTCTAAGAGTCGTTGAGCTTCATCCGTGTCTTTATTAAAGAAAGCCTCTAAATGTGCTAAATCGCGAAGAAGGGGTACGGTATATTCCGAATTACCAAAATCACCGATCGTATTTAGGTAGGCTGTTTTGAGTTGAAGAATTTCTTCTTCTGTATACATGTTATTCTCATCGAGTTGTGCCTGATAAACCCGGAGAATGCCAATTTGCGCGACCTGATAAAAAGGACCGTCAACACCAACCGTATTTATGATGTAGTCGTAGCAATCAAGCGCTTCGTCATAGGCCAAATTGGTTTCGCACACTTTGGCCAATTGGAACACTTCCGATTGGTTTCCTTTGAGTCGTTTGTCGAGTGCGATGGTTTGGCGCACCGCCGAGGTAAAGTTTTGTTCTTGCACGTACACCCACGTCAGTAAGTCGCTGTATTCGGGCATTTGAGTAGTCTGAATGCGCTTGATCAAGGCTTCTTTGATCATTTTATTGTTCTCGTTTTCAGGGTCTTTGGAGACACTTCGCGAGAGCATATTTCGCACGGAGGCTAGGTAGGATGGGTTTTCTTCGATCAGAATCAAATACTCTTCGAACATCAGGTCCATTTTGCCCATCGACGAATAGATATCGGCCATTTGATAATGGAAATTCGCTTTTGGATTTTGGACTTGGGCGATCTTGTACATTTCAAGTGCGAGCTCCATTTTTTGAAGCTCTACATATCGCTGCGCCATGTTCAAGGCTTGATTCGGTTTGTCTTGCACGCCTTCAGCTATTTCATCGTATACCTTGTCGGCTTTTTTGTCTTCGCCGGCGAGTTCGTAGGCGTAGGCTTCATCTATTTTAAACCGGAATTGACTCGTTCGTTTGGAGAAGTCCTTGCTCAGTTTCGCAGCTTCGTTGTATAATTCTTTTTGCAAGTAGATATCGTACAGCGATTTATACGTATTTCCGTTGCGTTGAATTTTGTACGCCTCTTCAAACAGGGTTTGCGCTTTATTGAGGTCGCCCAGCTCTACGTATTGTTCTCCGAGCGATCGTTTTTCTTTCCAATCTTGACCAAAGGCAAGTTGAGTGAGTAAAAGAGTCAGCGTAATGAGGAGTGCTTTTTTCATAGGCGTTCTTCAACCTTCGGTTGGATGCTATAATAACGGTTTAAAGCGCTTTGGAGTATAGTTTTGAAATCGTTTCCGCGAGCAATTAAATCGGCGGTTATTTTTTCTTCGTCGCTTAAAAACTGATCAATTTGATCGGGCTTTATTTTCCCTTTTTCAACATCTTGGAGGAGGGCTTCAAGTTGGTTTTTCGAAAAGGAGATGTCTTTCTGAAGAACGGGCAAGGTACTGCTTAAGTGATTGAAATAGTGCTGTGCTTCCTGATATTGGGGCAGATCTTCAGAAATGAAAAGCGTGTCTGTAGTGTCGCGAAAGCTCGATTTCAACTGAATTAACTCGGCTTCGATTTGTTCAGCAAAATAGCTAAGGCTATCCCCAGGAACGGTATTTAGTGAGTTTTGAAGTTGCGTCAGGTTTGAGTCGAGCCGTGAGAACCGATTCGATTGGTTTTCCGATAGGGTGAATTGACACCCCGTAAGGATCCATCCGCCCGTGAGGGCGAAAAGAACCAATGTGAAAAATGTACTCCGATTCGGGTAGGGCATTTGTTAAATCTTGCTGGCGCCGAAGAAAGGAACCAAGGCTTTGGGAATATTAATTCCATTGGGCGATTGGTTGTTCTCAAGCAACGAAGCTAAGATACGAGGTAAAGCTAAAGCACTACCATTCAATGTATGAGCAATTTGCGGTTTGTTATTTTCGTCTCGATAGCGAAGCTTCAGACGTCGCGCCTGGAAGGTTTCGAAATTAGAAACGCTACTTACTTCGAGCCAGCGTTCCTGGGCCGCACTCCAAACCTCAAAGTCATAGGTCATAGCAGAAGTAAAGCCCAAATCGCCCCCACAAAGGCGAACAATGCGGTAGGGGAGTTCGAGCTCTTGAAGCAAAGATTCTACGTGTGCCACCATTTCGTCTAAGGCAGCATAACTGTTATCGGGATGTTGCACCTGAACGATTTCCACTTTATCGAATTGATGTAAACGGTTGAGTCCACGGACATCTTTTCCATAGCTTCCCGCTTCACGGCGGAAACAGGCAGAATGGGCCGTTAACTTCTGAGGAAGTTCGTTTGCCCCTAGAATTACATCGCGGTAGATATTGGTTACGGGAACTTCCGCGGTAGGAATGAGGTATAGGTCGTCCACCGTTGCGTGGTACATTTGCCCTTCTTTATCGGGCAATTGACCAGTTCCGAATCCAGAATCGGCATTCACTACGAGTGGAGGTTGAATTTCAGTATACCCTGCAGCGGTATTGCGATCGAGGAAGAATTGGATTAGTGCACGTTGAAGTTTTGCTCCGGCTCCCTTGTATACGGGGAATCCAGCACCGGTTATTTTTACACCGAGCTCAAAATTGATGAGGTCGTATTCATCTGCTAACTCCCAATGAGGTTTTGCTCCCTCGGGTAGGCTTGGTTTAGCACCCGCTTCTCGAATGAGTTCATTATCGGCTTCCGATTTTCCATGAGGAACTAAATCGTTGGGTACATTGGGTACCTGAGCAAGCAATTGAAAGAGTTCCTCGTCAATGGCGGACATTAGCTCTTGAAGCTCTTTTGAGCGCTCTTTGAGTGTGGCTGTTTCTTCTTTTTTAGCGTTTGCTTCTTCGGCTTTTCCTTGCTTGAATAACTGTCCAATTTCTTTGGAGATAGAATTCATTTGAGCGAGGCAGTCGTCCAGATCGGCCTGAGTTGACTTGCGCTGATCGTCGGTTTTAACGATCTCGTCGAGGATTTCGGGTGCCGGGAAATTGCGTTTTTCCAACCCTTTTAAAATAGCTTCTTTTTCTTCGCGAATACGGGCTACGTGTAGCATGGCGATACTGAATTTAGGTGGCAAAGTACGTGCATTTTGCCACTTGGTGCAACCAAAAAAAAGCCGACTTTTCTAAAAAAGCCGGCTTTTACTTATTGTTCAAATACGTAATTAGTTGGCTTCCTCTGCTGGAATTACCGAAACGTACGATTTGTTGTTCGCTTTGCGCTGAAATTTCACAACACCATCTGCTAATGCAAACAAGGTATGGTCTTTACCCATTCCTACGTTTTCACCTGGATTGTGTTTTGTTCCGCGTTGGCGAATGATAATATTTCCTGCGATGGCGCTTTCGCCGCCAAAGATTTTTACTCCGAGTCGTTTACTTTCCGACTCGCGACCGTTTTTCGAACTACCGACTCCTTTCTTATGTGCCATGAGAAAAAGATTTTACAGAATTATTCAGCAGCAGCTTCTGGAGCTGGCTTTTCTGTTTTGGGTTCAACTTCTTTTTTAGGTGCCGCTTTCTTCGCTGGAGCTTTGGCAGTGATGCCAGAGATCTCAATCGAAGTCAAATACTGACGGTGACCGTTTTTCTTACGGTACCCTTTGCGACGCTTCTTTTTAAAGACGATTACTTTGTCGCCTTTCAGGTGCTCGAGCACCTTAGCCGTTACTTTGGCTCCTTTGATAGCGGGGGCGCCAACAGTTACTTTACCTTTGTCTTCAATCAACATTACATTGTCAAAAACAAGCTTGTCGCCTTCATTAGCCTCCAAGCGGTTCACGTAAACCTGTTGATCTTTTTCAACCTTAAATTGATGCCCTGCTATTTCAACAATTGCGTACATCGCTATTTCTTAAATGGTTAAACGAATAGATCATTCCCGAATTCGGGACGGCAAAGATAGGGAAAAATATTTATGCACAGACCAATGTTAGGATCTGAATTTTAGCTTTTTGACTGCCTTGATTAGCTTGCTTTTCGATCTATGGTGATTGTAATTTGTTTTCTCGCCAAAATTAGGTCGCTACAAATCGTACTTTTCCGTCTGCCCGCAAGGGCTTTAGCGGCCGCACAATTTGTATATTAGCCGACCAATATTGGAAAAATCTACTCAGAAAAATAGAAAATTATGAACAGAAAGCTGCTCTTATTACTCGGAGTACTCATTATGAGTGTGTCCAGTTATGCCCAGCGCGAAATCGAGTTTACTGAATTCGATTTAGACAATGGATTGCACGTTATTTTGCATGAAGACCACAGCACACCTATTGTGGCGGTAACGGTATTGTACCATGTGGGGTCGAAAAATGAAATGCCCGGGCGTACCGGTTTTGCTCACTTCTTTGAGCACCTTCTATTCGAAGGCTCGGAGAACATCGAACGAGGAGAGTTTATGGAAATCGTTACGTCGAACGGCGGAGTCTTAAATGCGAATACGACACAAGATCGAACCTTTTACTTTGAATTGCTTCCCTCAAACCAGTTAGAATTAGGTCTATGGCTAGAAAGCGAAAGAATGCTTCACGCTAAAATTGATCAGGTTGGATTGGAGACACAGCGAGAAGTTGTAAAAGAAGAAAAAAGACAGAACTACGACAATCAGCCGTATGCCAGTTTCCGTGGCGAGCTCTTTTCTCGTTCGTTTACCGAGCACCCATACAATTGGATACCTATTGGCTCACTAGAAGACATCAACCAGGCGGAGTTGAGTGAGTTTATGGATTTCTACAAAACATTCTACGTTCCAAATAACGCAACCTTGTCGATTGCGGGCGATTTTGATCCAAAAGAGGCAAAGGCGTTAATCACGAAGTATTTCTCTAGTATTCCGAAAGGAACCCAAGAAATTCCACGCCCCGATATCATTGAGCCGCCATTAACCGCTGAAATTGTGGATACAGTGTATGACAATATTCAAATTCCGGCCGTATTTATGGCCTACGGAATGCCAGGCCAAACAGATGCAGACGCCTATGCAATGCAACTCTTAACTCAGGTTTTGAGCGGTGGAGCTAGTGCGCGTTTGCAGTCACGCTTCATTGATCAGGAAGAGATGGCTCTTTCCGTAGCGTCGTTCCCGTACGTACTTGAAGATGCAGGAATCTTTATTCTTCTGGGTCTTCCTCAAATTGGAAAATCGTTGGATTCTTTAACTATTGGATTGGATGAGGAAACAACGCGCATCAAGAATGAATTGATCACGGAGCGCGAATACGAGAAAGCACTCAACCAAATCGAGTCGAGCTTTATCCAGAGCAATGGAAGCATGTCAGGGATCGCTGAAAGTTTGGCTAATTATCATGTTTATTTTGGTGACGCGAATCTCATCAATAATGAAATCGATCGTTACCGAGCGGTTACCCGTGAGGACATTCAACGTGTTGCCCAAAAATATTTAGATCTCGATAAGCGCGTGAAGCTTATCTACCTTCCTAAAGATCAAGCTCAATCATCAGCACAATAAAAGAAACCATGAAAAAGATATACGGAATTTTTGCCGCGCTGATCGTATTTGTTAGCGCCCAAGCTCAAGAATTAGATCGTTCTGTTCGGCCTACGGCCGGACCGGCACCTGAGATTAATATTGGTGAGTACGAAATCATCGAAATGAAAAACGGACTCAAAGTATTCGTCGTTCAAAACGATCGTTTGCCAAGAGTTACTTTCAGATTAGTACTTGATCGCGACCCAATCCTAGAAGGAGATAAGTCGGGTTATGTCGACTTAGCCGGACAAATGCTTACACGAGGAACAGCTACCCGCACAAAAGCACAACTCGATGAAGAAGTTGATTTCTTGGGAGCGTCATTGAATGCATCTTCAAGTGCTGTGTTCGGAAATTGCCTCTCTAAAAATACGGAAGACTTTTTCGCCATCATGGCGGACGTGGTCATGAACCCGAGTTTTTTAGAAGAAGAATTCGCGAAGGTGAAAAAAGAAAACCTCGATGCACTCGAGTTTGGAAAAGATAACCCTGATGCTATCTCGGACCGCGTATGGAACCGCGTGGTGTACGGAAATCAGCACCCTTACGGAGATGTGGAACGAGCGGAAACAATTGAAGCAATTACACTTGACGACTGCAAGCAGTATTATCAGACTTATTTCAAACCAAATATTTCCTACTTGGCAATCGTTGGAGATATTTCTCCGAAAAAAGCGAAAAAACTAGTTAAGAAATACCTCGCCGATTGGGAAATGGGTGATGTGCCGAGCTTCGAGTACATCGCTCCAACAAACCCGAGCGACTTCCGTGTCGTTGTTGTGAATCAGGACGAAAGCACTCAATCGAATGTGAAAATTGGAAACTTGGTCGACTTAGAACCCGGAAGTGAAGACGCTGTAGCAGCGGAAGTGATGAACGAAGTTCTTGGTGGTGGTTTCGCCGGACGCCTTTTCAAAAACCTTAGAGAAGACAAAGCCTACACCTATGGAGCCTATTCTGCATTGAGCAGTGATCCGCTTGTGGGTGAATTTCAAGGGTACGGAAAAGTGCGGAATGAAGTTACCGATAGCGCGGTTACCCAGTTTCTTTTCGAGTTCAACCGCATAAGAGAAGGAGATCTCATTCAAGAAGATCTGGACGCGGTAAAAAGCTACATGAACGGAAAATTTGCCCTTCGTTTAGAGAACCCGAATACGATTGCTAGCTTTGCCCTGAATACAGCGCGCTACGATTTACCGGCAGATTACTACGCTAACTATTTGAAGAAATTGGCCGCTGTAGATTTAGAAGCGGTTACCCGAGTTGCTAACGAATACATCAAGCCAGAGCAATCTACCCTTTTAATCGTAGGTAAAGGCGAGGAGATTATGTCTGGATTGGCGGAATTCGGAACCATCGAGTGGGTCGATATTTATGGAGATCCGACTACAGAGCCTTCCGTTCCCATTCCGGCCGGAGTGACAGCGGAGGTCGTAATCGAAAACTACCTTACGGCGATAGGAGGCCGCGAAAAGCTCGCAGAAGTAAGTGAGGCGTATATTAAAATGGAGCTATCCGCACAGGGAATGACCTTGAGCATGGAGCAGAAATATCAAGAGCCAGATCGTATGGCTCAAGAGATGTCTATGGGACCCATGGCTATTTTCAGTATGCGCTTAAACGGTGACGAGGCAAAAATGTCGCAGCAGGGACAAGATATTCCCATGTCGGAAGAAGATATCGCTGACCTTAAAATGGAAGCGCTTATTTTCCCCGAATTGCATTATGCCGAGAAAGGAATTACAACTGAGTTAAAATCGATTAAAACCATCGATGGACAATCGGTTTACGAAATGGAAGTAACAAGCCCGAACGGCGACGTCCGGTCCGATTACTTTGATATTACAACGGGCTATAAAGTGCGCTCTTCAAGTTCGCAAGAAGGTCCTGAAGGTCCCATTGTACAATCGACCGATTATGCGAATTATACCGATTTCGACGGGGTAATGTATCCAGGAACTGTGTATATTCCACTTGGGCCACAAAAAATGGAGGCAACTACCAAAGAAGTGAACTTTGCACCTGCCTTTACCGATGAAGATTTCAAGGTGAATTAAGAAATTGATTATTTACATGAAAGCCGTTCCGCTCGTGTGGAACGGTTTTTTTTGTATTTATCGCAAATTGAAAAGGCCCAATTCGGAATTCAATAACGACTTCATAGGGTTAGAAGGCATCTTTGCCTATATAAACGCATTGGAAGGAGATAACAATTATTTAATATCTTCCAACTCAAACCTAGCCTATGGAAAGTCTCGACAGTATTCAATTGAATTTTAGCGAAGGGAATATCCTATTCATGAACATCGCACTTTCGTTCATAATGTTCGGAGTGTCACTGGAAATAAAAACGGATCATTTTAAACCCTTAGTAGGTCACCCTAAACCTCTCTTTACCGGATTATTCAGCCAGTTTATTTTTTTGCCGGTAGCCACGCTTCTCCTTGTTTACTTGATTCAACCGAGTCCGAGTATCGCTTTAGGTATGTTTTTACTCGCCGCCGTTCCCGGCGGAAACATCAGTAATTTCATGTCTCACATGGCGCGCGGAAATACCGCTTTATCCGTTTCGTTGACGGCGTTTTCATCTGCCTTCTCCATTCTTCTCACTCCCTTGAACTTCGGTTTTTGGGCGGCTCTTTATCCACCCACACGGGAAATCCTAAAAACGATTACACTCGACCCAGTTGCCGTTTTTAAAATCATTGCCTTGCTTCTCATTATCCCATTGGTATTGGGAATTGGATTCGCGAAAAAATTCCCAAAGATTACGGAGCGCATCGTAAAGCCCATAAAGAACCTGAGCATGCTCATTTTCATCGGCTTCGTCATCTTTGCCTTTAAAGCGAATTACGCCATTTTCTTAGATGTCATTCAATTTGTTGTATTCATTGTATTGATTCATCATACGGTCGCCCTCACGGGCGGATACAATATCGCGCGACTCATGAAACTCGATATTCCCACGCGCCGATCTATCGCCATTGAAACCTCTATTCAAAACTCCGGACTCGCCCTCGTTCTCATTTTTAATTTCTTCGACGGTATCGGCGGAATGGCCATTTTAGCGGCTTGGTGGAGTATTTGGCATATTGTGGTAGGACTTTCCATTTCGTACTTTTGGAGTCGAAGAGCACCCGCTACATTTGTTCCTAATTAACCTTCATGGCGAATTACCGCAAAAGCAACCTTTATAGGATCTTAAAACTTTGGATCAATGCAGGGCTTCGCACGTTCTACAGAATTGAAGTGCACGGTCGTGAAAACCTGCCTAAAGGGAAGCCCTTCATCGTTACCCCAAATCATGAAAACGCATTGGTAGATGCCGTAATTGCCATTGTGATGATGCGCGATCAACCGTATTCTATCGCTCGAGCTGGAGCATTTCAAAATCCTTTCGTTGCGAAAATTCTGGCGAGAATCCGAATGTTTCCAATCTACCGTCCGCAAGATGGAATGGAAAATATGTACAAGAATGACGAGATCATGCGCAATATAATTCAGTGCATTAAAGATGGTCAACGAATTCTTATTTACCCGGAAGGGGATCAGGCATTAACGAGGCGATTGAGACCTTTAAAAAAGGGCGTCTTTAGAATGGCCCTAGCAGCTGAAAAAGAGTCGGATTGGAAACTAGACCTTCATCTCGTTCCCACAGGCGTAGTGTACGAAGAGCACGCAAAAATGGGCCGGAGTGTCGTCGTTACCTTTGGGAAGCCTATTCGCGTTGAAGATTATTACGATCCACAGAATTTTAATGAAGCTCGACTTATGATTGAGCTGAGGGAAAAGCTCTTTAATGAGATGCGCCCTTTAATGATGGATATCCCCTCAGCGGAGTATAACGATACACTTGAAAAGCTTCGACTTCTCTACGTTCCTCAAGCGCTTAAAAATGCCCGAATTCGCATTTCAAATTATACGCAAAAGTGGAAGCACGACCAGTCCTTTGTACGGGCATTTCTGAATGAAGAAGAATCGAACAAAGCGCTTTTAGATACTGTCAAAAAACAAGTAGAAGAGTTAAATGAGGCTGCCGCCCAGCGCCGTCTGCGCCTTCCGCTTTTCGCGAAAACCAATTGGCCTATACTGAACCAACTGGCAGAGACGATTCTTTTGACGATCACTTTTCCGATATTCTTGATTGGCTTTCTGCTTAATATAATTCCATATAAACTAGGACAATACTTCGCCAAAAAGGTTTTTAAGCATAAAAATTTCGAGGCGACCGGACTCTTCTTTTTTGGTCTACTAACGCATTCCGTTTGGTATTGGATCTTCTTTTTCTTGGTTGCCCTATCCTCTCAATGGTTCATTGGGCTTTACTTTGTTGCGCTCATGTTCGCTTCGGGTAAATTCGCCTTTCTTTACAGTCAGAGAGTGCGGAAATGGGCAGCGAAATGGCGATTCCGTTTCTATTTCGCAAAGGATCCAAAAGAGATGAAACGTTTAGGTGCCTTGCGGCACGATTTGTACTCCGCGCTCGATTCAATCTGGACGCCCAAATCCTTATAATTCCTTTTTATAGCGCTTCACCATGTCGTCGCGCGATTCGGGTTCTCCAGGACTTTGAAGTTGGTCCTTGAGCATTTGACCCATGCTGGGGAAGTCGTCACGATTTATTTGACGTTCCAGCGACCACAGCTCCGGGCGCATAAGTGCCTTAGCGCAGTGTAAGAATTGCGTTTTTACTTCAACCACAATGCAAGCAGTCATGAGGTTTCTTTCCTCGGGGAAAAGATCCAAAAAGGATGATTCAGTGCTTAAATAGGCCGAGCCCTCAACACGAAGCGTTTAGTCCATTCCGGGAATTAGAAATAGGAGTCCGACCGATCCCGTTTCAACGATGTTACTTAAGCTATCGAGCCGATTGTTTCCTTTGAAGTCGGGAATAACAAGCGTTTGGTCATCTTTAATAGCGACGAAACCGGGTTTTCCACCTCGTGGCGAAGCATCTGCCGTGCCGGTTTTACTGTACGATGCTAAAATGGCGAACGGTGATGTTTCGATAAAATGACGCGCGTGTTTATCGAGCCGAGTTAGGCTCTTGCGAATAGCCCGCTCACTAGGGGCGGCGTACAGCGCTCTCAATTCTTCGATGTTTTTAATCATGCCGCAGGAGCATGAAGTTTTTTAGAACGCATGAACTTGGCGTTCACAACATATACTCCGCTCAAGATAGTCACAATGCCAATAAAATGGCGGATGAGTATTTGTTCTCCATCAATAAGACCCCAAATGAGTGCTACAATGGGGATTAAATAAGTGACCGATGCGGCGAAAATTGCGGTCGTCATTTTAATGAGTTCGTTGAATAACCATACGGCTAATGCCGTTCCAACAATGCCTAAGATCGCCACATAACCCATCGCGCCGTAGGCGCCGGGCATCGACATTCTATCGATAATATCCGTAGAGAATAAATAAATCAGAGCTAATGGACCCACGAAACTAAAGGCGATGACCGTAATGGCCAAAGAGCGTAAATCTTGGAGTTTCGACTTAATTAAGTTCGTGCTGATAGCATAGCAAACCGTTGCGGCAATGGCGAAAAAGCCGTAGTACCAATAATTGGCCGATTCTAATTTCCCTTCGGGCCACATTAGTGTTGCCGCTCCTATAAGTCCGAGAACGATCCCAAGAACTTGTGCTTTGGTCACTTTTGCTCGGAACCAAATTATGCCAATGAGTACCACGAATAAGGGCACCAATGAATTGAGTACCCCTACTATGGAGCTGTCGAGCCGGGTTTCCGCCTTGGTGAATAAAAAGGCGGGAATGCCATTGCCTAAGAGTCCGACCAAAAACAAAGGAAGGGCATATTTCCATTCAAAAAGTCGGTAGAAGCGGATGCCTAGGAGACCAATGAAAACAAAGGCAAAGGACATGCGCATGGAAGCGACTTGGTCGAAACTAAAAACTAGGAGGCCCTTTTTCATGAGAATGAACGAACTTCCCCAAATAATGGCTAGGAAAACCATAATCACCCAATGGCCAATGGTATTATTAAAGCGTTCAATCATGGCTGCAAAGGTGGAATAATTTAGCAGAAAAAGCGTTTTCCTACTACCTTTGTTCATTGGTCACATAAAGAATTGAAGAATGGAATTATCTTTGTCAATA
>CBFHRK010000005.1:15564-19145 GCA_965658225.1 Flavobacteriales bacterium
AAGGAATGAGCTGCATGCATTGTGCACGTCGTGTTCAAACCGCGTTGGAAGAAGTGGAAGGAGTTAACGGAGCACAAGTTTCATGGGAAAGGGGCGTTGCCGTAGTTGATTCTGAAGGCGTTTCAAAAGATCGACTAGCAGAGGCCGTTTCCGAAACGGAGCTATATAAAGTAATTGAAGATTAGCATTTAACAGTAAACACAATGAATATGAGAAAAGTACTTTTTACCGGAATCATCGCCGCAAGTATGGCATTATTTGCTTCGTGTAATCAACCAACCAACGAAGAGGCGGTTGTTGTTGAAGAAGTAGCAACGGAAGCAGTTGCTTCTACAGTCAATATTAAAGTCGATGGTATGATGTGCTCGCACGGTTGCGTGAACACCATTGAAAAAGCCTTAGGTAATACGAACGGAGTGTCTTATGCTTCCGTAAACTTCGATGAGTCGGTTGCTACAGTAGAGTTCAATTCAGAAGAGCTTTCAGAAGAGGAAATTGTAGAAGTCATTAACGGACTTCACGATGGAATTTATACAGCGACCTTGGCATCGATGGAAACATCAGACGCAGGTTCAAAGAAATCGAGCTGCTCTCAACCTTGTGATCCTTCGAAATGTACGGACGGCAAAAAAGCCGCGCATATGGAAAAAGGTAAAAAAGACTGTGCAAAGGCTTGTACAAAAATGACCGAAGCTTAATCAGTTCTCGGTAGGGTTACTAAACTTTAAGTAAGGAGCTTCCTCGGGATTCTCGAAAGCGATTTCCGGATTTAGTATTTCTTCTATTAAGTTTATTAATCCCCATTCAAATTCTTGGAAGTCCTCCTTAGTGGGGACTTCTTTTTTGTCCGAAAAAGTCAGTTGTCCGTTCATTTGCGGTGCTCGAAGCCAGCTGATTTCCGACTTTATATGTTCAATTTCTGTGCCTTCGGCACGATGCCAGAGCCACTGATACATCATCAATTGAACGAGCTTCTCCATATTTTTGTGCTCCTTCGCCGCTTCCCAGTTTTTCCAGACCAAACCCGACGTTGAGGTCTTCCCCGATTTATAGTCTATTACATGAATTGTGTTCCCAATTTGGTGAATGCGATCAATCGTTCCTTTAATACGGACTTCCTTCCCATCGGATAACCGCAACTGAGCCTCTAGTTTTTTTTCTGTTCCAAGAAGGAGCAAATTGGATCCCGATTTCTCAATTCCTTCAATGTTTCGTTTTTCTTGAAGGAGGAATCGGCGCACGTATTTCCGAGCAGCCTCTACGCCCAACACATTACTTCCGCGCGTAAGGTCACCACCCGGATACTTATTTATCCACGCCTCTTCAACCGCTTCGTTTCCTTTTTTCAGGAGCTTATCTATAATAGCAGGAGATAGTATCTCACCAACAAAGGGCTTGTAAAGTCGTTCCAACGCGTCGTGCACCACATCACCAAAAGTGCTGGCCTCTAGAGATTCTTCTACTTCATCGGCTTCATAGAGTTGAAGAACATACTGAAAATAGAATTCGAGTGGTGCGTGTAAGTATCGATTCAATGCGCTCGGTGAAAAGCCCGTGGCGCACATTTCTTCTAATCTTTTTTCGATCGCTTCCGAGTGTTCAACCTTCCAATGAGCTTCGGTTTGCGCTTCTTCGATGGAAACAGAAACTACGTGTTCTTTAAATGCTACTGAATTATAAATATCCTTTACTTCGTGTGCCAATTGCGCAATGTATCGGCTTCTTTCACCACTGCCGAATTCATCACTTTGGGTGGTATGCAAAAGATGTACTTGCTTACTTCGCTGAAGTAATCGATAAAAGTGATAGGCAAAAATGGCGTCTTTTTCTTTCGTTCTCGGCAAGTGGTAGTTTGCTTTTAAATCGAAAGGGATAAAACTGTTACTGCCTTTACCAGCGGGCAGCACCTCCTCATTCACAGATAGAAGAATTACATAATCGAAATCCAAAGTACGCGTCTCGAGCATACCCATAATTTGAAGTCCTTTCAAGGGTTCACCATAAAAAGGGACTTCTTGCTTTTGTATTAAGGGACGAAGAAAGGTGCGAACAGCACTCATTTTCGTTAGGCCGCCATATTCCTTATTGAGGTCATCTACCTGTTTAATTACCGTTGTTAAATGGAAAAGGAACTCCCGTTCCCATTCAATTCTCCTAGCCTCATGTGACTCCATGAGGGCGCGGCATAAAGAAGCCCATTGTTCGAGGTTGTTCGTTAAGTCCTCCTCGTTCCAACCATTCAAGAGCAAGTCGCACCACTTGTCCCATTCTCCACCGTTTTCACGCCAGAGGTTTTGCAGATTCGTGGCACTAAAATAAACCCAGTTGCGCTGGGCAATGGCCTTTTGAATTTGATCTACGGGGTGATTGGGACAAAGCAGTCGCCAAAGTGGATGACTGATGAGTCGAACCACCGGGAGGTAGTAGAACCGGTCCGATTTTCCGGCGGCTCTAATTTTTTCAACGCCTTCTTGAAGCCGAATAACTTGCTCTAAAAAATCGACGGCCAATCCGTGTTTAATGGAATAGCCCATGGTCACATTCACGTTTTGGACTTCTTCGGGTAAGGCGTTCAAAACGGGTAAGAGTAGATCTTCGTCGGCCAGCACCACAGCCGTATTGGAAAAGGAAGGATCGTCTTTAGCTCGATCAGCCAATAGCTTTCCTGTCCATTCGGCTTGGGCCATGTTTTTCGACATCGCCCAAACGTCTATTTTTTTAGCCGCAGTTTTCCAGAAGTTGCTCGTCCATTTCAGTTGGCCGTTTTCGAGAAACTCGGGGACCTCTAAAAATCTTCGAAGAAACAATCCGGCCTCTTGAACGGGATTGTCTAAATAGTACTGATCCGCATCCCACCGCAGGTGGGCACCTTTTTCTTTAACCAGCCATTTAAAAAGAACTTCTTCCGATTGGTTGAGGGCATTGAACCCGGCGATATAAATTTCATTGGGCCATTGCTTGGGCCATAATTCACTGGCCCGGTCCAAGTTATCGGCTAAGTACCGATAAACCATTCCTTGGTAGGCAGCATTTTTCTCAATGAGTCGTTCTCGGAAATGCTGATATATCGGCTCCATTTGCTCCCAAAACCGCAAGAACTTCTTCATTAGCGGAGTGGGTTCCGCTGGACCATCGGGCATCCACGTTTCTATTTGACGAACATCTAGTAAGTGGTCGTACAGTTTGTCGGCCTCCACCAAATACCGATCAATTTCATTGAAATCCTGAAGAAGCATTTGACCCCATTTGGCAAATTCTTCTAGGGGCTCTTTCTCATCGGGCCGAGCTAAAGCAGAATAGCTTTGGTACAGTTCGAACATCAAACGAACCGGGTCGTATAAATCGAGCCGACTCCATTCTTGGATGAATGAATCTATAGAAACAATATGGGGTGATAGCTCAGGGGTTTCAATAATATCGCCGAAAGCCTTGCGAAGAAAAAGAGCCGATCGATTGCTTGGTAAAAGTATGAGCACCTGGTGCAGTGCGCCCTTTCGGGCGGAATATACTTCGTCGGCTAAATCATTTAGAAATCCATTCATAAGGCGGTAACCAAAAATGGTAAATTTGCCGTGAATCAA
>CBFHRK010000005.1:19240-35984 GCA_965658225.1 Flavobacteriales bacterium
TCGAAGAAGAATCAGGGAACTTTATTTCCTGCAAATTGGTTCCCTAGTGAATATGAGAAACTGGATTTTCATAACGGCCCGATTAAGCCTGATTTGCGTTTTGCTAGTTGTACTAGCGGGTAGTGTGGTGCGGATGACGGGCAGCGGAATGGGTTGTCCCGATTGGCCGAAGTGTTTCGGATATTTAATTCCTCCGACCGAGAGGTCGCAACTCGAATGGGCTCCCGAACGATCCTTTGAAAAAGGTCAGGTCATAATTCGAAACGAAGCTTTGTGGGTGGCTCAGTCCGATTTTACGACCACCGATCAATACAATGAAGCTCAATGGGCCGAGTACACCAAGCACGACTATGCTCATTTTAATGCACTACACACCTGGACCGAATTCATTAATCGACTTTTGGGCGCTATAAGCGGTATACCGGTGTTCTTCACTTTTGTACTGAGTTTCTTCTGGATACGTAAAAGTATTTTCATTCCGCTATTGGCCACGGCTATTCTGTTCCTACTTGGTTTCGAAGCGTGGTTGGGAAAAGTGGTTGTTGATGGAAATTTAATTCCCGGGCAAATTACTATTCACATGCTTGGGGCATTGGCTATTGTGGCGTTGATTCTTATTTTGTTGAGTCGCCTTCGGCGCGATGGAGAACAAGCACCCATTTTTGTCGAAAAGCACTTTAAGAATTTTCTTGCCGTTGCCATTCTACTTTCTTTGACACAAATTATATTGGGCACCCAAGTCCGTGAAGAAGTAGACGCTATTTCGAAAGCCTTGGGCGGACTCAATCGCTCGGGATGGATCGATCAGCTTCCTGTTATTTTCAAGGTGCACAGGAGTTTCTCACTGTTTTTAGTATTTGTAAACGCAGCGCTTGTGGTGATGAATTTCATGCGGCTTGAGCCGATACGCGAAATTTATTGGATGGGCGGATTGATTATGTTGGAGGTGATCAGCGGTATCGTTTTGGCATATGCTGGGCTTCCAGCTGCGATGCAACCGGTTCACTTAATGTTCTCCTTTCTGATATTCTCTCTTCAGACCTATGTATGGCTCAGATCTCGACGTTCCACGTCGTTGTCTCGATGAGATGAACGACGTCTTCGCGTAAATACTCAAAAACAGGTCTGATGGAGTCGAAATTTGGCGTGGCCCGAAAGTAAAGAGCTCCGCGAAGAAAATGATTCGTGCTATCGGTTACAAAGAATTGCAACTGCGATGCGGCGTCCCCCGTAATTTCGTAGAGCACCCCATATACTTTTGTATCCGGATTAAGATAAACTTGCTCTTGAATGCCGTCAGCTTTACCCGTATGGTTATAGGCTAAATCTCGCGATTCTTCCAGGTATTTGTACAGGTCGTTATCGAGTGGTTTGTAGGTCAAGTGAATGTCGCTTTTAAACTGGGGTAATTCAACAGTGCTCCAGTAATTCGCACGTTCCTTTACACGCCCATAGTTGGGGTATTGAAAAGAATAGGGGAAGCCTTCATCAAAAGTGCTGTATGCTCTTTGAGGTAGCGTGATGCGAAAATGGCCAAAGGGAAGTGGAGTAATGTCTTTCCTGCCGCAGGCAGAGCCAATGAATAAAACCAATAGAAGAAAGGGCAGTTTAATCTTCATCTTGGTCAATATCCGGTTTTGGAAGCAGGGTTACTTTGATGCGTTTGATGCGACGGTGGTCTATTCCTTCTACCTTAAAACGGAAGTTTTCAAAATCTATTTCTTCGTTCTTAGTAGGGAATTTACCCGATATTTCGAGAATAAAGCCCGCAAGGGTATCGGCATCACCGCGAATTTCATCGATACTGCTACCTTCAATTTCGAGGATGCGGTAGAAATCGTTTAGCGGTGTTTTCCCTTCAAAAATATAATTGGCGTCATCGAGCTTCGAGTAAATAATATCCTCGTCATCGAACTCATCAGAAATGTCTCCAACAATTTCTTCGAGCACATCTTCAAGGGTAACAAGTCCGGAGGTGCCTCCATATTCATCGACCACCACGGCCATGTGAATTTTTCGTTCTTGAAACTCTTTCAGCAGATCGTCAATTTTTTTGTTCTCTGGAACGAAAAAGGGGTCGCGTATTAAATTTACCCATTTGAAATCGTCGGGAGCGTTCAAATGTTTGAGCAGGTCTTTGATATAAAGCACTCCTTTTACTTGATCCAAATTCTCTTCGTACACCGGTAGGCGCGAATAGCCGTTGTCGAGGATGACCTTTAACACGTGTTCGTATGAATCCTCTGTGTTCATAGCTACGAGATCCATCCGCGGCTTCATGATCTGACGAACTTCAATAGATCCGAACTTCACAATGCCTTCGAGTAAACGTTGGTCGTCCTCTGACCGCTCGTCGTCGCTTGTGATTTCTAAAGCGGTTGTTAAATCTTCAACGGACAGATTAGAGCCGGTGGGTTTGAGTTGCTTTTCGAGCAAGCTCGTGGTGCCTATCAAGAACTTGGCCAGTGGTCGCACCAACTTACTCATAATTAAGAGGGGCTGGGCGAGTTTACGGCTGAAACTCAACGCGTTCCTGTTGGCATACACTTTCGGAAGAACCTCGCCGAATAGTAAGAGGAGAAAGGTGATACCTAAAATTTTCACTAAGAAGTCGAGAACAACGTTTGTGCTGAAATCGAATAACATATCCACCAATAAGGTGGATATGAGAACGATAAGAATGTTAATGAAGTTGTTTGTGATAAGAATGGTGGCCAATAGCGATTTCGGTCTGTTTAGCAGATCGAGAACGGATTCATCGGCCGCCGATTTCTTTTTTTCGAGTACAGCGAAATCCGAAGGGGTCAAACTGAAGAAGGCCACTTCTGCGCCGGAAACGAAGGCTGAAATCATCAAAAGGATCACCAAGAGAACAAGGTACATCAAGGATCCCAAGGGGATTTCAAGGAAGATATTCAGGAAAAGTAAAGGTTCAGGGTCAGGGTCCAATCGAAATTAGTTTCGTTCGTACTAGAAAGGAAGATCGTCATCATCTGAACCGCCCAAACTTTCGTTTGTAGGTGCAGTGGGTGATGACGTCGGTTCTGGGTTAGACTGTGCCATGGGGTTTGGCGATTGGAAGTTCGAAGGAGCTGATGAACCGCCGCTGTTTCCACCGGGTGATCCAAGCATGGTCATGTTTGTTCCTCGAATTTCTGTGCTGTATCGATCGTTCCCTTGGTCATCTTGCCATTGGCGGGTATGGATACTCCCTTCAATGAAGATTTTATCCCCTTTTTTCACATATTTTTCTGCTACTCCTGCGAGTCCGCGTCGCAGCACTACGGTATGCCACTCGGTATTTTCAACTTTGTTCCCTTCGCGGTTTTTGTACGACTCAGTAGTGGCAATTCTCAAGCGCGCTAAAGATCCTCCGTCGTCAAAATGACGGACTTCTGGATCTGCACCAAGATTACCAATGAGAAAGACTCTATTTAAACTACCGGCCATAACTTCTTGCGTTGAGTGTCTAACAAATTTATCATTCTTGAGGAATTATCCTATATAAGTCCTTCAGAAGACATCCAATCGTGAATAACTATTGGAACGGCAAAGGTCGGAAGTTCTTCTGGATCCACCACCACAATTCCCTGAAATCGTGGAGTAAAGGTCAATTTGACTCGGTGAAATTTTATGTGAAGAAGTCGATGGCTGAGTCGATGTTTAATTTCCTTTGACGACGGGGCTAGTTCAAAGGGCTGGTTATCGATCATTTTTAGCCAGAGCTCTTCGTGTTGTACGTCGGAAAAGGAAGTTTTATTGGGGCTCACTATTCTCGGGAAATCGAAAAGTCCTTCCCATATACCGTCACCTTTTCTCTGATTCATCAGAATTCCATCGGGCGTTTCAATCACCAAGTAATGGTACCATTCTGATTTCACCTTGGTTTTACCCTCTTTTTTGGGGAGTTCATTAATACGTTTTGTTTTTAGGGCTTCACAGCCCGATGACAATGGACACGAAAGGCAATCTGGGTTTTGCGGCTTGCATTGCAGGGCGCCAAACTCCATGATGGCTTGGTTGTGAAGGTCGGGCCGCTTTTGGTTGAGCACTTCATCGGCGAGCTTCTGAAAATATTTCTGGCCGCTAGGCCGATTAATGGGTAGCTCCACCCCGTAATAGCGGGCAAGCACGCGATAAACGTTGCCGTCGACTACGGCGTGAGGTAACTGAAAAGCGAAACTGGCGATAGCTGCTGCGGTATATGGGCCTATACCTTTCAAGGACAGGAGGTCTTTGTAGTTCGCTGGAAATTTTCCATTACAATCGGCAACTACTTGTTTTGCGGCCGTATGAAGATTTCGTGCTCGAGAATAATATCCGAGGCCTTGCCATAGTTTTAATACATCGTCAATGGGTGCATTGGCGAGGTCTTGAACGGTCGGGTATTTTTCGGTGAATCGTTCGAAATAGGGGAGTCCTTGAGCGACGCGGGTTTGTTGTAAAATGATTTCCGAAAGCCAAATGGGGTAGGGGTCTTCCGAGTTTCTCCAAGGGAGTTCTCGATGGTTCTTTTGGTACCAATCAATTAAGACTTCGGAGAATTCCATAGGGAAGAATCGGATTTGTTTGACTAAGAATAAGTTAGGGCAACAAATTTAACGTTCGTTCGGTTTTATGGAAAGGAAAAATTGCTCTATATTTGCACCCCTGAAAATGACAGACGAGTCAAGCGTTGAATTTTTAAAAATATTGATAGAGATGACCAAAGCGGATATCGTGGCGAATATTGCAGATAAGACAGGATTAGAGAAATTGGAAGTGCAAGCCACTGTTGAAGCGTTCATGGATGAGGTGAAAGATTCTTTGGAGGTAGGTGAAAACGTATACCTTCGCGGATTTGGAAGTTTTATCGTTAAGGAACGCGCCGAAAAAACGGGTCGTAATATTTCAAAGAATACGACCATTATAATTCCGGCACACAATATTCCTGCTTTTAAACCGAGCAAGACTTTTGTAGAGGGAGTGAAAAATAAAGTTCGCGTAGCGAAATGAGACGATTAGCGCCGGTATTTGTAATCGCCGGAGGAATTGTCCTGATCGTTCTTTTATATACAGCGCCCAGAACGGCGTTGAATGATGAAGCACCGGAAGTCAGTGAAACGGCTTTAAGTGTGGATGAATTGATTGACGAGGCCATTGAAAAAGTTCGGGGCGCAAGTCCGATGGAAGGTATTATGTCGTTAAGACAGATTGCTGAGGACCACCCGAATAACCCAAAGGCACAGTTTTACCTTGGATTGTTTAGTATGCAATCAGGTCAGTATGAAAAAGCTGTGGAGCGGTTTCGAAGGGTCGTCGAGTTAGATCCAGCAAATGTAGAAGCCTACCGTTTCTTAGGCGACGCACATCAAAGCTTGGGAGATACATTGGAAATGACAGCAGCGTACGGAGCTTATCTGGAAGTTGCTACCGATGAGGAATCTAAGGTAGAAGTGCAAGCTTTGCTTGATCAATGGAGTAAGTAAAAAAATTATTAACGACTTAAAGCATTAAGTTATGCCGAGTGGTAAAAAACGTAAACGTCATAAGATGGCGACGCACAAGCGCAAGAAACGTTTGAAGAAAAATCGTCATAAGAAGAAGTAATCTTTTAGATGCCTAGAGGTGGAATCCTTCCGCCTTTAGGTCTTTACTATTTTCTTTCCTTTCCCTATTGCTTTGAGCATCTGGCCTATTCCTGAGGGAATTGAGTTGGCCAAAACTTTATTATTGTGAGTACCGAGCTGATTATTGATAGCAGTAGCGGTTCCGATGTTCAAATTGCCTTGCTTAAAGACGGACGTCTGCACGAGTTGCAGAGGGAAGTAGAAGGGCGGCAATTTCAGGTAGGCGATGTCTACCTCGGAAAAGTGAAAAAGACAGTTCCTGGACTTAACGCCGCGTTTGTGGATGTAGGTTACGAGAAAGATGCCTTTTTACACTACCATGATCTAGGACCGCAGATCAAATCTCTTTTGAAGTATCAGAAAAGGACGACTACAGGTCGTCAAAAATGGTCTTTGGAGACGTTTGAACGTGAAGAGGATATCGACAAAAACGGTAAAATAGACGAGGCTATTAAGAAGGGTATGGACCTTTTAGTCCAAGTGGCTAAAGAGCCAATCTCGACTAAAGGACCGCGTATTAGTTCCGAGATTTCCATCGCTGGAAGATACTTGGTGTTAATGCCGTTTTCCGATCGTATTTCCGTTTCATCGAAAATTCCGGACAAAGAAGAGCGCACACGTCTGCGTCGTTTGATTCAATCGATTCGCCCAAAGGGCTTCGGAGTCATCATTCGCACCGTAGCAACAGGTAAAAAAGTAGCAGATCTGCACAGCGATCTGAACGAACTCGTTAAGCGCTGGAAGAACATGCACCGCTTAATGCCGCGCAAAAAAGCACCTTATCGCTTATTGAGCGAAATGGACCGTGCAACGGCTATTTTGCGCGATATTATGAACGAGTCGTTCAATAGTATTGTCGTAGACGATGAGGAACTGTTCCAAGACATTAAGGCCTATGTGGCCACCATTGCTCCCGAAAAGGAAAACATTGTAAAGCTCTATCAGGGTCGCGTGCCTTCCTTTGAGCACTTTGGCATTGAGCGTCAGATTAAAGCTGCGTTTGGCCGATCTGTATCAATGAGCAAGGGAGCATACTTGATCGTTGAGCATACGGAAGCGTTGCACGTAATCGACGTGAACTCCGGAAACCGATCGAACAGCAAAGAGAACCAAGAACAGAACGCTCTTGAAGTGAATTTGATTTCGGCCAATGAAATTGCTCGTCAATTGCGCTTGCGCGATATGGGTGGAATTATTGTGGTCGATTTCATCGATATGCAGCGCAAAGAGAATAGAGCGGCGCTTTATGAGGCTTTGAAAAAAGCCATGGCCGACGATCGAGCGAAGCACAAGATTTTACCTCCGAGTCGTTTCGGATTGGTCGAAATTACGCGTCAGCGTGTTCGCCCCGAAATGAACATCAAAACCCGGGAAGAGAACCCGGATGGTATTGGCGAGGTAGAAGCTCCTATCCTTATTATTGATCGTATCGACTCTCAATTAGAGGGTATTATGAAACGAGGAAATAAAGTAGTTGAATTGCATACGCATCCGTTTATTGCGGCCTACCTAACGGCAGGATGGCAAAGCCTTCGCAAAAAGTGGAACCGCAAGTACAAAATGAAATTTAAGGTAGTGCCGCGTGATGCGTACAAATACCTCGAATTTCATTTATTCGATGCCCAGGGAGAAGAAGTACGCGCTTAATTCGTTAGCGCTAATTTTCGCAGATTTTTGTAGTCCATAAGTAAAGGAATGGCTGATCCAATGACCAGCGCGCCTCCGGCCAGATAGGCATACCGGACGGTGGGTCCGTCCATGAAAAAGGGCAAGCTAAAGAATCCTATTAGTACGGAACGCAAAATCAAATTGGCGACCGTAAAGGCCGTATTTGCACGTCCAATCACGTAATTGGGAATTTGGTTGAATAAGAAGGTCACTCGAATGATTCGCGTACCCGCATTCGTTATTCCCGCGGTAAATAAACTCGCATAGAGCAGTAGCGTGTTTTTCCCTAAGCTCAAGTACAAAAAGACCGAACCTGCTAAGAGCAGCAGGATAATCACCGAGGCAACCGTATTTGTTTTAAAGAATATTTTACGGATTAAAAATCCGGCCGTTAGGGCGCCAAAAGCATAGTAGGCTTGGGCGCTAGCGAACAAATCGGGGCCCGACTCCATCCATTGATTTACGTATTGCGGCAACACAACCAAGATCTGGACAAGTACAAAGGCGAAAAGTGAATGGGTGAAGAGGCCGTATTTGAATACGAGCGGATTCATTCGGAAATAGGCGAATCCTTCTTTTAATCGCTCCGAAATACTGCCGGTTGATTTGGTTTTTGAAGGCACCGATTCATAGCGGATTCGGCTAATCAGGAGCATTGCCAAGAAGTAAGTGAGGGCATCCAAAGCAAATATCCAATGAAGTGGCCACGACTCAATTGCGAACGGAAGAGTGACGGATAAGCCGAGCACATTAATGGCCTGATGGGCAATGGTGCCGCTTATTAGCACCGCTGCCGTGGCACCTGAAAACACTTTGGTGGCTTGATTCTGAATTTCGAACAGGCTATTAATTTTTCCGTAGTTCTTGGGTTCGGTAATCTCTTGTCCGAAGGCGTACAGCGCGGGATAATGGATATTAAAAAAGAGGGAAGTCATGCCGAATACAGTAAGTATTAGCCACGGGGGCATGGTACCGGCGAAAAAACCATATCCGGCCGCTAGGGCGACTATGGAACCCGCAATAAAATTGGCATATAGGAACAGCGATTTCCGGGAATAGCGATCGATGAGTGTTCCGGCGTATAGGCTCCAAAACAGGCTCAAAAAAGTGACTAATCCGTACGTTACGGCGAACACGCTGCTTTGATCTAGGACATCGGCGAAGTACCAGGGAACGGCTAAAACAGAAATTCCTTGGGCAAAACCGGAGACGATGTTTGAGCTCAATAGAAAAGTGAGGGCCGACCGGTTTTTCATTCGCTTAAAGGTAGCTATCTTTAAAGGATGTCAACAGAAGAAAGCGCAAAGGGTTTATACGATTCGGCACGAAATAGATTAGAGGGGTTTTGTGTCTATCAAGATCGAAGTCAATGGGAGGCCGAAGAAAAAATGAAAGGGCTGGGACTCACGGCGGATCAAGAGGAGGAATTGATGATTCATTTGATCTCCAATAAATTTTTAAACGAAGAGCGCTTTGCTCGGTCGTATGCGAGAGGAAAATTTAGGCAGAACAAATGGGGTCGATATAAAATTTCTCAAGGCTTAAAGGCGAAGCGGGTGTCTCCGGAATGCATTGCTGTCGGACTCACAGAAATAGATGAAGAGGAATATCGCGCTTCCCTTCAGGGTATTTTGGAAAAGAAAAATGCCACGATAAAAGATAAAAATCCTTTCGGGAGAAAGAGAAAGCTGGCGAATCACGCCATGCAAAAAGGCTATGAATCGGGATTGATTTGGGAGGTGATTGAATGTATGGTGTAGTAAAGCCCTAGCCCTAGCCCTGATCTACCCCCAAAAAAACTGGACAGTAAATTTAAGAGTTGTTTTCTAACTTAACTTACTGTCCAGTTTTTTGGGGGTAGATCAAACTGCCCACACAGAACCTAACCGAGACCTTTAATCCAAAACATCCATGCGGCAATCGATCGCGCAGAAAACTCCATCAGAATCCTACGACAAACCAGAAATAACCCCATTATCATCTACATCCATGTGGTAGGCCGCAGGCTCTTTAGGTAGTCCGGGCATGCGCATCATTTTTCCTGTAATCGGAATCACGAATCCAGCTCCGGCCGCTATTTCTATTTCGCGAACGTGTAACGTGTGCCCCTGAGGAGCACCGCGAACCGTTTCGTCATCACTGAACGATTTTTGCGTTTTGGCAATACATATCGGAAGGTGACCCAATCCGAGTCGATCAATCCTTCTTAAATCAGCCTGAGCTTTAGGTTCAAATACAACTTTAGCAGCTCGGTAAATTTCGGAGGCTATTTTCTCAATCTTTTCGGTAATCGTGTTTTCAGCGGCATAAAGCGGGGAAAATAATCCGGGATCCTCATCGGCCACACGGGCTACTTCTTTCGCTAATTCTACAGTTCCATCGCTTCCTTTTGCCCATCCCTCGGATACGATGGCCGAAACATTCATCTCCGCACAAAGAGCCTTAACAATTTCGTGCTCTTCAGCCGTGTCCCAAGGGAAGGCATTGATGGCGACAATCGGTTCGATCTTGAATTTTCGCATGTTCTCAATATGCTGCTTCAAGTTCACAAAACCTTTTTGAACGGCTTCCAAATTCTGATCTTTCAGTTCTTTCAATCCAACCCCACCATGGTAGCGCAAGGCCTGAATAGTAGCCACAACAACGGTTGCTGATGGCTTCAGTTGGGCAGAAGCACATTTGATGTCGAAAAATTTCTCGGCGCCCAAATCAGCTCCAAAGCCGGCTTCCGTAACTACGTAGTCAGAAAGTGCCAGTCCCATTTTCGTAGCGACCACCGAATTGGTTCCTTGAGCGATGTTCGCAAAAGGGCCGCCGTGAATAATGGCCGGATTCCCTTCGAGGGTTTGCACCAAATTGGGATTTAAAGCATCGCGCAAAATGACTGCCATGGCGCCTACTGCCTTAATATCGCGAGCGTAAACAGGCGATAAATCCCGTTTGAAACCTACCAATATGGCACCGAGCCGTTTTTTTAAATCCTTGAAATCGGCCGCCAAGCAAAGAATCGCCATGATTTCCGAAGCCGGCGTTATGTAATAGCCTTCTTCCCTTGGAACTCCATTCAATGGGCCGTTTAATCCAATAGTAATGTTGCGAAGGGAGCGGTCGTTCATGTCAATCACTCGCCGCCAAAGAATTCTTCTCGGGTCGAGTTTAGGCTCATGATCATGATACAAGTGATTGTCGATCATAGCCGACAAAAGGTTGTTCGCCTTGGTTATCGCAGAAAAATCACCCGTAAAATGCAGATTGATATCCTCCATAGGAACCACCTGCGAATGTCCGCCACCAGCTGCTCCACCTTTCATTCCGAATACCGGCCCAAGGCTAGGTTCGCGGAGAACCACGGTGGTTTTTTTACCGATTTTATTCATGCCTTCCGATAGTCCAATACTTACCGTTGTTTTTCCTTCACCGGCCGGAGTAGGAGAGAGGGCAGTCACCAAAATGAGCTTTCCAGATGGTCGCGCGTTTTTCAAAAGTGAGAGCGGAAGTTTCGCTTTATATTTCCCGTAGGGTTCTAATTCGGAATAGGGAACACCCAATTTTTCTGCGATGGCAGCAATGGGCTCAAGGACTGCCTTCTGAGCAATTTCTAAATCTGGATTCATGTTCTAAAATAATCGGATATATTCCTTTAAAGTATCTATTTGTTGATGAATTCGGCGTTGAAAACGAACGCGTTCTTTATGACCGCTTTCACTTATTTGAACGCTGTTGTTCATTTGATCTTTGCACCATTTTACAATTTCATCGCAGTAATCTGCATCCGTTGTGCTCAAATAATTCAATCCCGAATAAGGAGCAAAATACAGCTTTCGTTGCTCTCCAATGCCGAGTACACTATTATCCATAATTAAAAGCTCGTGGTAATAAAGCGTAAAAGTGGTATTCGGTATGGGTTCAAGTGTCGTCGGATTTACTTTCAAGCCTAACTCGGCTTGATAGAAAACGAGGTCCACTAGTTTGCCGAAGTCGTTGAGTAAGTCTATGGCGACTTGAACCGATTTTATAGCGCCCAATTCATAATAGTATTTCACTTGCTTCAGCATACTACTCACCGTACTGTCGGTCCAAAATTCAACACTCGATAATTTTTGATAATTCATGGCCATATCGAGTCCGGCACTGGCCAGTTCATTTTCAGAGGAAGAGCTGTCGAACATTTCGGCGGGCTGGCTTCCAAAGTTGTAAAGTGAGCGCATCCAAACAAAGGTTTTGAACCTGGCAATGGATGGATACAAAAAGTTGTAAAAAATGGGTACGTCTTTGGCCAGGTAGTACATATGGCCATTATCCGCTTTGATATTTGCGATGTGTTGACCGTTGTTTCGATATACTTCGGCCAATTTTTCTGCGGTATCAATTGCTCCGTTGCGAAAGAAAGGAATTTGATTTTTCGATCCGCCCGTGAGGGCGCCCGTACCCAAACCACTAAGTTGCATTAGTTTAACCCCTTCATCAAAACTCAGGGCAGTATCGCCCCGCATGCGTCGGTAGGCACTGTCCAGGCTAATATTCAGGGTTTCGGACAAAATTTTGGCCGCCTCTTTTGGCTCGTCTAGCTTACTCTTCCAGAGGTCGAGTAATTCGTTCTGATATTTCACAAATCAGGTTTCTTGGGTTTTATGCAAAGTAGGGAAAATGCATAAAAAAACCCTCCCCGAAAAACGGAGAGGGCTCTTCACTTTAAGTGATTCAGGATTATTGAATCAATACTTTGCTTGAGTTTACATTTCCTGCTTCGTTAACAACGTTCAAGAAATACATACCGGCGTTTAAGTTTCCACGCTCAATGCTTACTTCTCCGTTTACATTGTTGAAGTTGCGAACGATACGGCCAGTTACATCGATCATGATTACGTCAAAACGACCTTCAGTAGGAAGTACAACGGTTGTGTTATTCGTGAATGGATTTGGCTTCACTTGGAAACTTTCCTTTTCGAATTCACTTGTTGAAACCGTTAATTCTGTACAGGTATTGAATACATGCTGGTATACGTGAAGTTGGTCGTCTGTGCGTGTTGCTACACGGTTGTCTGGGAACGATCCGTTTGTTACACCGCAGTTGTCAACCGAGAAATCATAAGTCTCTTCAACCGTACCGGCCGCGTTAGGCGTTCCGTTTACGAACTTGTACTGTGCAGTACCTGGACAAAAATCTGGAAGAGTTACTTCGTAAATAGCTGGGTTCGTTGGAAGTGGACTCAATTGAACCGCGCCATCTTGCCAGTTAGGAACTGTAAAGTCTCCCATGATGAATACACCACCCGATTGAAGAGCTTCGTTGCTCATGTCAACACGGAAAGTAACTGGTCCGTTGGCTGGTTTTGGGGCACAAGCTCCATAAACATCAGCTCCAAAGCAACGAACGTCAAGAGTAGAGTCTCCGCTCAACTGAATTACTTTATCGCCTCCGCCTTCCCAGTTGTCAGATCCTGGCTTAATGATACGAGCTTTGAAGCGAACTTCTCCAGAATCAGCCGTCACAGTGGCTTCGTAAACACCGTCGTTATCGCCGTCAAGAGCCCAAATACGTGTTCCGCCCCATCCGTTGAATGTTCCAGCTAAGTCAATTGAATCTCCGGCAGCAGCATCGTAAAGGCAACTTGCGTTTAAGTCAACTTTTACCGTCATAGTATATTGAGGAAGTGGCGCAGATGGACATGCAGTACACATACCAAAACAAAGAGGTCCGGCCGTCGTATCTGTGCTTAAAACGATTTCACGGTTTCCACCAACTTCACATGCCGAAGGAACAGACTCGTTATCTGGCCAGTCGTTTCCATTGATATATTTATAAGCATACGTTCCTGCAGGAACATAAAAGATTCCTTGGTAAACACCGTCGTTATTTACGTCAAATAACTCGGTACTCGATGGAGTCCAGTCTGCAGGGTAACCTGCAGCGGCTTGGAAATTACCTGCAACACGCACTCCCAAAGTGCTCGGCGTTTGCATATTCATATCCACCATTTGACGCCACGCAACCATACCGGCTGGAGCCGCTTGTCCAAAGATAATTGCAGGAAGCGTAGTGTCTGAAGCAACACTGATAAAGCGGTTGTAGTTTCCGCCGCCTGGGTTTATACCAGCTACTGCGGGCGGAGCTTCATCTGTTCCCCAAGCGTTTCCGTTGAGGAATTTGAATTCATAAGTTCCTGCGGGTAACATCACTGTAGTAGAGTAGATGTTTCCTGAAACTAAAGTTAAGCCGTTGTCTGCTGGCTGCCAATCACCACCGGGGTTTCCGGCTGCACCTTGGAAGTCTCCAGCAACATGCGGTCCGACGGGATCTACCGTTTGACCGGTCATGTCAACTTGGAAGGTCACGCTATACGGCTGTGCTACTGCAACGCCACCGAATAAAAGACCACCCATTAGTAAAGTGTAGAGCTTTTTCATAGGTCTATTTTATAAATTAAGTTTTAGACTAAGTGTATTTAGTACAATTATGATGTGAAGGTAAATAAAAAAAAGTATTATTGAAATGATTTTAGTCAGTAATTGTTAAAAGTACACTTATTCTGTACCCTATGTATAGCAAAGGATTCCGCCGTATATTTTATGTTTTGCCGCTCTTGTTTTCATTAACTACTGTCGCTCAAAAGGCTCCAGAAAGGATAGATCCGCCCCATTGGTTCGCGGGAATGAACTCCGATACCCTAGAATTATTGGTATCTGGATCCGACTGGACCGATTGCACGTTTAATCTGAAGGAATCGACGGGTGTCACCTTGCATCGGGCCGAGCAGGCCCCGAATAATCACTATGTGTATTTGACTTTGGTATTCGATAAAGAAGCACCCGCTCAAACACTCGAACTCATTGTTCAAAAAGGCCGCAAAAAGAAGTCTTTCACCTACGAATTGAGGGAGCGATCTGCGGATCCGGCCGGACTCACACCTGCGGATATAATGTACCTCATTACGCCCGATCGGTTTGCGAATGGCGATCCTTCAAATGATGTGGTTAAGGGCTCCAATAACATGGCCCTCGATCGGGCCGATGGCTTCGCTCGCCACGGAGGCGACCTTCAGGGAATCATTGATCACCTCGATTATATCCAAGACCTCGGCGTTAATGCACTCTGGCTCAATCCCGTTTTAGAAGCGAACGAATTCAAAGAGCCCTACCATGGTTACGCAATCAGCAACCACTACAAAATAGACCCTCACTATGGCGACCTCGCACTATACGGTACCCTCATGGACGAATTGAAAAAGCGCGACATGAAAATGGTGATGGATGTGGTTTATAATCACTTTGGATCTCAACACTACCTAGTTTTGGATCCGCCCGCCGACGACTGGATCCACCGCTTCGAGGAGTATACAAGGTCTAATTTTAGAGCGCCCGTATTACTCGATCCGCACGCTCCGGAATCGGAAAAGAAGAGGTTTTCAGAAGGTTGGTTCGATGAGCATATGCCCGATATGAATTATGATAACAAGCACCTTGCGACCTACATGATTCAAAATACGCTTTGGTGGATCGAGACTTTTGGTATCGACGCCTTGCGAATTGATACGTATGCCTATCCGGAGCAAGATTTTATGGCAAAATTGGCAAAAGAAGTGCGCGATGAACATCCCGGATTCTTCTTGTTTGGGGAGACCTGGGTGCACGGACAGCAAATTCAATCGTGGTTTCCAGAAGATATGAAACAACGCAAGGGAGAAGGATCCGGTCAGACTTCCGTCACTGATTTTCAATTGTATTTCGCGCTAAACAAAGGAGCCAATGAAGCTTATGGTTGGGCTGAAGGAGTGAGTCGAATTTATTATACGCTGGCAGCGGATTGGCTCTACGCGCATCCCGATTCACTGGTAACCTTTGTCGATAATCATGATCTCGCGCGCTATTTCGGAAGCGTTGGCGAAGACCTAAATAAATTCAAATGGGGTGTGGGCGCAATGCTTACCACTCGGGGCATACCTTGTATTTACTACGGTACCGAAATTTTAATGAAAGAAACCAAGGACCACGGAGCAATTCGGGAAGATTTTCCCGGTGGATGGCCAAGTGATACCTTGAGCAAGTTTGAACCATCGGGCCGAAATGAGGCCGAGAACGAAGCGTATAATTTTATTCGCGATTTAAATAATTTGCGCCGTAAGCATAACGCCCTAGCGGCCGGAAGCCTTACGCAATACACGCCCGATCAAGGTGAGTACGTGTATTTCCGTCACGATAAGGATGAAACCTTTATGATTCTCATGAATGGCAACGACTCCGAGCACGTTTTTGATTTGGGTCGTTATGTCGATTTCCTTTCTAACGAAACGAAATTGGTAAATGCCTTAGATGCATCTGATAAACGCGGAGTTGAGCCAATGACTTTGCCTGCACGCGGATTCAGAATTTATCAATTGGTCGATTAATTCTCTTTCGACGTCTTTTCCAAATAAGCGGCTTCTCCGAAAAGCGGTTCTTTGATGCGCAGCGTTAAGAAGGCCGCCAAAATAAAGAAGGCACCTCCCATCACTAAATAGAGCATGGCGTAGTCCTGAAAAAACGCGTGAACAATTGGACCGCCAATGATTCCGTTGATGATTTGCGGAATTACAATGAAGAAGTTGAAAATGCCCATGTATACGCCCATTTTATTCACGGGTAAGCTGTCTATGAGCAGTGCATATGGCATAGATAAGATGCTGGCCCAGGCGAAGCCGATACCAATCATACTTATGATTAACCAATCTTGGGGTAAGAAATAGAGTCCTAGTAGGCCTAATCCGCCCGAAATTAGGGCGGTAAAATGAACAAATTTCCGACTCGTTTTCTTTGCCATGGGCGTGAGCAAAAAGGCAAAGACCAAGGCAAAGGCGTTGTACCAGCCAAATAGAAAACCTGTATAATCCCCAGCATCGTTGAAGGCCGCCGAAGCATTGTCCGTTGGCGCCAAACCGTAATGGTGCGTTGCTAGAGCCGAAGTGGTATACACCCACATCGTAAAGAGGCCAAACCAAGAAAAAAATTGAACCCAGCCCAAGCGCTGCATTCTCTTTGGCATTTTAAGGGCGTCGGAGAAAATAGCACGCATCATATTCGTTTTTTCCTCTTCTTCCTCAACTTCGCCCTGATGCTTTTTAAATACTTCTGGCGGATATTCTTTGATCGTTAAAATGGTATAAATGATTGAGCCGAGCAATATGAAAGCACCTATATAGAAGGAGTAGACCACGTTTGCAGGAACTGAGCCTGCGGCGGTTACGTTGGACACATTGAATACATTGGTCATGATCCACGGCATAAAAGATCCGAGGATTGCACCAATGCTAATTAATACGGTTTGAACACTGAAGCCCAATGTTCCCTGCGATTTCGGAAGCATATCGCCTACCAAGGCACGAAAAGGTTCCATGCTTATATTGAAACTCGCATCCATGAGCGCGAGAAAAGCAACGCCAATCCATAGCACTGCGCTAATACCTATAAACTCTGTTGCCGTCAGTGATTCT
>CBFHRK010000005.1:36083-65636 GCA_965658225.1 Flavobacteriales bacterium
CCGGCCAAAATATTGGCGTTCGGTAAGAAAATGAGCCCCAAAGCTGCCATGATGGCCCCAACTAGAAAGTAAGGTTTACGGCGTCCCATGGGTCCCCAAGTTTTGTCGCCCATATGGCCAATAATCGGCTGAACAATGAGGCCGGTGAATGGGGCAACTAGCCAAAACCAACTTAAATGGTGCACATCGGCGCCGAAGTTCTGGAGAATCCGACTGGCATTACCGTTTTGAAGTCCAAAACCCATTTGAATTCCCATAAAACCCATACTTAGGTTTACAATGGTCCCCAAAGAGAGTTTCGGCTTTTCAATTGCCGTGGTTACTTTTTCCGTGAATGAAGATTGGGCCATGGGATTCCTTTTTATGTCAGTGAATCTCGCTCTAACGAGCGGAAAATTAGAGAGGCAGTTGCCGGATTCGTCGCTAAGGGAATATTGTAGACGTCGCATACGCGCATGAGCATCGCAATATCCGGTTCGTGGGGATGCTTGTCCAATGGATCCCGAAAAAAGAATACTGCATGTATTTTTCCTTCTGCTACCTCTGCTGCAATTTGCGCATCTCCGCCTAAAGGACCGCTTTTTACTTTCGTTACTTGAAGTCCGGCCGACTCCACATGCTTCCCCGTTGTACCGGTTGCGATTAAGTCGATTTCATTCTTTTTCAAAAGGTCGAAATGATCCCGCATAAACGTGACCATTTCGGCTTTTTTTCCGTCGTGAGCGATCAGGGCAATTTTCATTATCTGTAGAATAGTAAGAAGTTACCTGGAACTACGACCAAATCAGAAGCACTTTCTGCATTCCATTGAATAGCATTTTGTCCGTCGAAGGTGGAATAGAGTCCGGATAAGGCTAATTCACTTTGTGTGAGTCGGATCGATTCTTCACCGAAGTTGAATAAGGCAACACATTCAGAGTTTCCGTTAGCACGTTTAAAAGCGTAGGTGCCGTTTTCATCATTGGCAACCAATAACTCAAAATCCCCACCGTAATTCCCGTTAAAGAGGGCAGGAGTAGTGTGGTATATGTCCATCATTCTCTTGTAAAACTGACTGTAGGTCCAACCAGTCAGGTGGTCTTCCGTTTTTGTCCAATCAATTTCATCTTTGTCGAAAAACTTGAGTGCGCGATCGAGGCCTACTTCTTGTCCCCCGTAAATTAGAGGCATTCCGCGATCCATAGTCGCGCAGAGTGCGAATAACTGAAAGTGTTGCTTTCCATAGCGATCAAAAACCGGCTTGTTCCAAGAGTTTTCATCGTGATTGGTGGTGAAATACATGCGGATATCGTCTTTCGTATAATTTGAATCTATTTGCATCCGCAGTTTTTCAATATCGGATGGCCCTTTTTCCTTGCGTGCTAATTCTCCTAACAAATGATGAAAATCCCAACCGTAGTTCATATTGAAATTCTCCATATCTGTAGGCTCGCCCCACTCTGCAAGCATGAACAGTTCTTTGTCCCAAGTGGCTCGTTGTTCGCTTAAGTAGCTCCAGAATTCAATGGGTACAAAACCCGCTACATCGCAACGAAATCCATCGATGTCGGCTTCATCGACCCACCATTTCATTTCGCCGGCCATGGCTTTCCAGAGCTCTTTGTTATCGTAATTCAAATCGGCTACATCGGTCCAGTCGGTGACAACGCCTTCGTTATCGCGTGCTACATTTATTTCGCCCGCTTCATTATAGGTGTAGAAATCGGGGTGTTCTTGTGTCCAAACATGGTCGAAGGCTGTATGATTGGCAACCCAGTCCAAAACAATTTTAAAGTCGAGTTCGTGCGCCTCATCAACGAGTGCTTTGAAATCTTTCAAGGTTCCAAAATTCGGATTCACCGCTGTATAATCTTGAATGGAGTAATAGCTCCCTAATGGGCCTTTTCGCTTTTTAATCCCAATGGGTTGAACGGGCATAAGCCAAAGAATATCTACACCCAATTCTTTGAGTTTTGGTAAGTGTTTTCTGAAGGCATTGATGGTTCCTTCAGGGGTGTATTGACGAATATTCACTTCATAAATTGTCGCGTTCGCAACCCATTTCGGATGTCTGCTTTCCACTTTACTCATGGGCCTACTATCTGCAGATATGTTTTGTTTTTCATTACTGGCTGGCGTATTCGAACAGCTTGAAATTAGCGCTGCAATTAAAGAAAGAAAGAGTAGTTTTTTCATTATTCGGGTTTTAGGTACACGAAACTAAGTGGTGCTAAACTGGCTTTCCCGGTTTCGTTCATTTCGATGTTTCCGGCAATTACTTCGGCATTGTTGAGTTTGAGCGCGTGTGCTTCATTTCCCGCATTAATCCAAACGATTACTCGGTCACCCAGGTAATTGCGTTCGATACGCAGTACGTTTTCACCTTCAAGAGTTACTTCCGTTTCGCCGAAGGTTAGCGCCATTTGGCCCTCTCGGGCCGATAATAATTGCTGCACCTCCAAACGGAGTTCATTCTCGTTATTGGTATAGCCATTAAACTTCATCATTTTACGGTTATCCGGATCATTCGCTCCCCAGCTTCCGTATTCATCGCCATAATAGATCACCGGAATTCCCGGAATGGCAAAGTTAAAGGCGTGTAATAAGCCGAGGCGTTTATAGGCCTCGGGTTTTGGTTCTGGTATTTCGCGCGTCCAACCGGCCAATTTTTGATCTTCACTGAGTAATACATCTCCAGAGGCAATAGAAATGAAGCGAGACCGATCTTGGTTTCCTGAAATATAGCCCATAAGATTATGGCCACCGTAGATTCGAATACTTTGCTCAAGGGTGTTTTTTAGGTTTTCGAGTCCGTTTTCAGAAGAAGAAAAAGCCATCACAGCGGCGTCGTAGGTATTGAAATCGAACTGAGCATCCAGTAATCCATTTCCAATGTAGCTAGCTATTAATTCTGGACTCCCATAGGTTTCTCCGATCTGATAAATATTTCGGTCCAGCCCCAGTCCTTTTATTTTTCTTGTCAAGGTGCGCCAATACAATTCGTCAATGTGTTTTGTGGCATCGTGTCTAAAACCGTCGAAATCGTATTCTGTGATCCAAACCAGTGCACTATCGGTCATTGGGTCAACAACTTCTTTCTTCCTTAAATCAAGCGTAGGCATAAAGGTGTCGAACCAAGTGGTTAATCGTTGGTCGTCCCAACGTTCGGTATTCAGCGTGCCGTCCGGAAGATAGAGCGGAGTAGCCCAATCGGGATGATCTCTATACACCGGATGCTTTTCGTGAACGTGATTAGCCACGTAATCGAGCAGTACATTTTGGTTTTCTGCATGCGCGTCGTTTAATAGAGATCGTATTTCATCGGGCGTTCCAAAACGCGGATCTGGCTTGATGTTTGAAACGGGCCAATAGCCGTGGTACCCAGAAAACTTGGTTACTACTCCTCCTTTATTCCAAAGCCCCCAAGCATCATCTGGGTTTTTAGAGATAGGGGAAAGCCAAATAGTATTGGTCCCGAGCTCTTTAAAGAAATTTGCTTTCAATGCATCGTGTACTCCTGCGATATCACCTCCGTAAAAGTTCGCTTTCGGCAAAACCTCTGGATCGTTTAATGGAGCGTCATTCTCTTCGTTACCATTTCGAAAGCGGTCGACCATCATGAAGTAAAGCGTTGCCTTTTGCCAATCAGACCTCCTCAATTGGGCCGGATCCTGAACAATTGAACCATTTTCAAGTGGTATTAATAGGTCGTTGCTTCGTCTTCCATTCCGAATGGAATACACTCGAATGTGGCTTCGGCCCGTGGCGAATTCCGACTTCGCATTTAGTTTAGGCACTTCGATTGTTAAACTTCCTTCCGTTTCCGTAATTGGAAGTTGTTGATTCTGCCAGAAGGCGAGCACTATTTGATCGCTGGGTAGTTTGTTTAGAATTATTGTTTGGTTATCGCTGGCAAATGGTTCCAAACGAACTGGGGCTTCTCCTGAAAAGTCCAAAACAAGGGTTGAATTGAATCCGCCCGAGCCATTGGAGATAGAATCTTGCAGCGGATCTGTTTTTTCTGTGGCGATTCCATTCCGCCACACGTAGTATTTATATTGATAGCGGTCGGGTTTCAACGACAAGTCAATACTAAATAATTGATCCTCGCCCAATTCCATTTTCGAACTCGTTCGATTCCAAGCATTAAAGGTTCCGAAAACAAAAACAGAGTCGGCTGCTCCTTCGAAAAAGAAGTCTACGGTGGTTTCCGGGGCAAAGAACACCGGAATCTCGTAGTGATCCTTTTTGAAAGATACTTTTGCTACTGTATAACCTTGATTTGCCGTATCGGCGAGGTGGTAGTGGGTGCTTTTCTTGCTGGATTCAACGGAAACGGATGGTTCAAAAGTGATGGATTGCATTCCCAAGGTATCGAGTATGTAATCGTGCAAGTGAAATGTATTCTGACTTGCCGATAAAATGAGCGGCCCTGCAAATCCGGAGATTTGTGCTCCTTGCGAAAGCTTATTGTCTTCGGGTGCGGTACACGCCGTGATCAGAAATAAGGAAACGAAACCAATCCATCCATTCTTCATATTACAATGCTATTTCTTCCGAATGCACTGCTGATTCTCCAGCGGGCAATCGGTGTTTAACTTCACCGAGAGAGAAGGAGGCTTCGGCCGGACCTTCATTCAAGATATGAACCGCCTGCGGCGTGATATCAATAGCGAGCTGTGCGCCTCTCCATGTAATTCTAAAGTTAAGTTTTTTCCATCCGGCCGGGAGGGCGGGGTCAAAATGAAGCTCACCATTTTGAATACTCATTCCTCCAAAACCTTGAACCACGCTGATCCAAGTACCCGCCATGGAGGTGATATGAAGACCTTCATGAACTTCGCGGTTGTAGTCATCAAGATCCAGTCGCGAGGTCCGGTGGTACATTTCCATGGCCTTGTTTTCATATCCGAGCTTCGCGGCAAGCACCACGTGAATGCAGGGTGAAAGGCTCGATTCATGAACCGTCATAGGCTCGTAAAAATCGAAATTGCGCTTTAGAGTATCGCGATCGAAATTATTGCCGAAAAAGTACATGCCCTGCAAAACATCGGCTTGCTTGATAAAGCAAGAACGAAGAATTCGGTCCCAACTCCAATGCTGATTAATAGGGCGCTGATTTACGGGCAGGCTATCTGCAGATCGAAGTTCTTTGTCAAGAAAGCCTTCTTGCTGCAAGTACACATTTCGTTCTTCGTCTAAAGGGAAGTACATGTTGTTCACGATGTTCAACCAATGCTCACTTTCGGTGTCGCTCCAATTCATTTTCGCCGCTAGGCTTTCCCAACGATCGGAATGTTGATCGCGCACATAGTCAATGCACTCTTTTGTATATTCCAAACACCACGATGCGATATAGTTCGTGTACCAATTGTTGTTTACGTTGTTTTCGTATTCGTTCGGACCGGTAACCCCGTGCATAACGAACTTCTTTTTCGCCTCGCTGAAATGAACGCGCTGACTCCAGAAACGGGCAATAGCCACTAGCACCTCTAGACCATATTCAGCTAAATAGCCACGGTCATTGGTGTGCTCAATATAGTTGTAGATTCCGTATGCAATGGCGCCATTTCTGTGGATTTCCTCAAAAGTAATTTCCCATTCATTGTGGCATTCTTCGCCGTTCATAGTTACCATTGGGTAAAGCGCAGCTCCGTCCGTGAAACCCAGTTTTTGGGCGTTTTCTATAGCCTTTTCTAGGTGCTTGTACCGGTAAACGAGCAAATTTCGCCCGACGTCTGGAGATGTGGTAGCGAGGTAAAATGGTAGGCAATAGGCTTCGGTATCCCAATAGGTACTCCCACCATATTTTTCGCCGGTAAAGCCTTTGGGGCCGATGTTTAATCGTTCATCCTCACCGGTATACGTTTGGTGCATGTGGAAAATATTGAAGCGAATACCTTGTTGTGCTTCGGAGTCGCCTTCAATGATAATATCGCCGCGGTTCCATCTTTTTTTCCAGGCTTCTTTTTGTTCGGTGAGCAACTGTGTATATCCGGCCGTGCAGGCCGTTGAAGCAACCTTTTTCGCTGTAGTCATGAGCTCTGTTTTCGCCACATTCAAGGAGCTTAACAGGGCTACATATTTCTGTACGGTAATGGTTTCATCTGGGTTCGCATGCACTTGAAAGCGGCTTCCGATGTACTTGTTTTTTGAAATTTCTTCGGCGGAAATACTTATTTCTTCTCCATTGCGGAGCACCTCGAATTTCATGGCGGCGGTTACTTGGAAATCGAGTTTTTTCGTTTTCGCTGTGATTTGGGCCTCACGGCCCGATCCGCTCTGAGCCACTTCTTCCCAGAATTTCTCTTCCCAATTGGCGTCGTGATTTTCAACGTCGAAATCGAGGTAGGAGCAAAAGCTGATTTGGCCTGAAAAATTGAGCGGTGTAATGCTGTAGCTCATCGCGGCCACTTCATCTCGATGGAGGCTGTAAAATCTTTGTGCTTGAACGGAGATTTTTTTGCCGCTAGGCAATGCCGCTTCGAACGAGCGAAGTAGGTAACCTTCGCGCATGTTCAATTCGCGATAAAAACCGCTTACTTCCATTTTAGCTAGGTCGACAGATTCGCCTTCAATTTCAATATCGAGTCCAATCCAGTTAACTGAGTTCAACACTTTGGCGAAGTATTCGGGGTATCCGTTTTTCCACCAGCCTACTTTCGTTTTGTCGGGGTAGTAGATGCCGGCGATGTAAGAACCTTGCAAAGATTTTCCGGAGTAGGCCTCTTCAAAATTGGCGCGTTGGCCCATGCGGCCATTTCCAATAGAGAAAATGCTTTCAGATTTGGGGTGATTTTCAGGATCCCAATTGCGCTCAATGATGCGCCATTCGTCGGTTTCAAGGTATTTCGCTTGCATAGGGCGAAGAGTATTTTATCGGATAAATCCGGTGAGGTCAAATTCGTGCAAGCCCGCGAGGTATAAGTGAGCTCCGGGCAAGTTTTCGGGTGAGCCAATGGCTACGGCGTGCATGTTTCCGGCGAGCGCGGCTTCAATGCCTGCTCGAGAATCTTCAAAAACAACACATTCTTCGGGACGAACGCCTACGGCTTCCGCTCCCTGTAAAAACACCTCAGGGTGCGGTTTTGAATGCGCCACCATAGTGCCGTCAATCACCGCGTCAAAGTACGATTCAATTTCGCACTGTTTCAAAATCATGGGGGCATTTTTGGAGGCTGATCCAAGCGCAATTTTAATTCCGGCTGCTTTGGTTTCTTCCAGACACTTTAAAGCTCCGGGCAGAAGTTCGTCCGGATTCATATGAGCAACTAGTTCGAGGTACCAGTCGTTTTTCACTTTCATCCAATGATTAATTTCAACTTCGGATAGATTAATATTTCCCCAAGACATAATTTTTTCAATACTACCTCTCCGGCTAACACCTTTGAGCTGCTCATTATCTTGTTCGGTAAAGGAAACGCCTAGTTCTTCAGCAAGTCTTTTCCAGGCGATAAAGTGAAATTTGGCGGTATCAACGATAACCCCATCTAGGTCGAAGAGAAAGGCGCTGAACTTCATTTTTAGCTTTTTTTTCGATCGGCTTGTTCCTTGCGAATATGTCCGATAATCATCAGTTCTGCGCTCGAGGTGTTTGTCGCAAGCGGAATGTTTTTTCGGATGCAAATTTCAATCAGGGCTTCGATATCTGGATGGTGCCTTTCTTTTACGTCTGGGTCTACAAAAAACAGCACAAGCGATACATCTCCTCGTGAGATCATATCGTTGATTTCGGTATACCCACCGCTCGATCCGGGACTGAGATGTACGATGGGGACTTTGAATTCAGATTGTTCCAAAAACTCCGCCGACCTTCCGGTAGCTACTAGTTGTCGGCCCCATAGCCATTCTTCCCTTTCTTTAATAAACTCTGCCATGGTTGGTTTCATGGCATTGTGCGCAAGGATGACAATATTTTTCATTTCGATTGAAGCTCAATTTTATGCTCAAGATGATAGGCAACAAGCCCGTCAACCGGCTTTTTTATAACGCGACCAAAACGAACGCCTGCTTTTTTACACGCGGTTCGCAAGTATATTTCCATGTGGTAGGCTACGGAGCCGACAAAATTCACGGTGGCCCATTCTGCTTCGGGAAAGCATAAAACGTGAATTCGGATAAACTCGTCAAAACCTTCTTGAATAATTCTCCCAAAGAAAGGGTGCTGTTGGTGCTTGCTTACAAATCGGGCAAATCCAGCGAGATACACATTGGCATTCGGCTGATTGTACACATTGTCGATTATTTCGTCCTTACTCGTTTGGTAAGTGTTGAGAAAATCATCTTCAATTTCTCGGGGAAGCTGCTTGTAGAGGAAAGAACTAAGAAGCTTTTTCCCCAGGTAAGATCCCGAAGCCTCATCACCAAGGATGAAGGCTAATGCGGGCACTTCCTCCCGAAGGGAGTGGCCATCGAAAAAACAAGAATTGGAACCTGTGCCAATGATACAAGCAATTTCAGGCTCTCCGTTATATGTGGAGTAGGCCGCGGCAAGTAAGTCGTGATCGACCGTTATGTCTGCGCGCGTGAATACTTGTTCAAGTCCTCTTTTTACTTCGACTTGAAGCGATTCTGTAGAGCAACCCGCCCCATAGAAAAAGACGATCTCAACGTCCTTTTTCAGCTGCTGAATTCGCAATAAATTGAGCAAGTGCTCTGCTATAAAACGCGGACTATGAAAGTACGGGTTGAAACCCATCGTAGAAAAACGATCGACTTCTTTTCCTTCTCTGTCGAGAAGCACCCAGTCGCACTTCGTAGAGCCGCTTTCCGCAATTAAAATCATAGACTTACAGGTTGGCCAAACGTTCAATTAGGTCTACGGCACGAGCCGAATATCCAGCCTCATTATCGTACCAACTTACAATTTTTACTAGAGTTCCGTTCGCAGAAGTCAACTGTGCATCGAATATACTGCTGTACGGATTGCCAATGATATCGGCAGAAACAATAGGGTCTTCGGTGTATTCTAAAATACCTTTTAATGGCCCCTCGGCAGCTTCTTTCATTGCCGCATTTATTTCTTCGGCGGTTGCTTCTTTCTCAAGGATAACCGTTAAATCAGTTGCCGAACCGGTAGGGGTTGGTACACGCATGGCCATTCCATCCAGTTTTCCTTTTAGCTCCGGTAATACGAGTCCAACCGCAGCCGCAGCACCAGTACTTGTTGGAACAACGCTTAAAGCAGCTGCTCTTGCTCTTCTCATGTCGGAGTGTGGGGCGTCATGAAGGTTTTGATCCGCGGTATACGCGTGAACCGTGGTCATATATCCTTTTACTATCCCAAATTTCTCGAGTAATATCTTTGCAACAGGTGCGAGGCAATTGGTGGTACAAGAGGCGTTGGAAACCATTGTATCTGTGGCATTGAGCTCATGATCATTTACTCCTAAAACCACCGTTTTCACATCGCCTTTTGCAGGTGCGCTTAAAACCACTTTTTTAGCCCCGGCTTGAATATGAAGGCCCATCTTTTCAGCATCTCTAAATACTCCAGTTGCTTCAAGAACCGTATCTACACCTAATTCACCCCAAGGTAAATCGGCCGGGTTTCTTTCGCTATAAAGTTTAATGGTATTCCCGTTTACGATTAAATCGTTTCCGGAAACTTCAACATCCCCATCGAATCGCCCGTGAATTGAATCGTATTTCAATAAGTGAGCTAACGTTTTTGAATCCGCTAGGTCATTGATTGCTACCACTTCAATACCGTCGCGGTTCATCATGTTCCGGAAACTCAATCGGCCAATTCGGCCGAATCCGTTGATCGCTACTTTCGTTTTCATTGTGTATTTAGAATTTTGGATATTCTGATCAGGTCTTGATCAATTTGTGCTTGATTTTTAATGGCTTGCATAAAGAAGGTATAACTCAACTCATCGTTGAGTAAGCCTACCATTACATTTGATTTGTCGTTGAGCAATGCTTCTACAGCAGCTACTCCCAGTCTGCTCGCAATCACCCGGTCGAAACAGGAAGGCGAGCCTCCGCGTTGTACGTGCCCTAAAATGGTCACCTTGACCTCAATCTGGGGTAATTCTTGCTCAACTCGTTTTTTCAATTCATAGGGATTCCCGAGATGGTTCCCTTCGGCCGTAATAATGATATTACTCGTTTTGCGCGCCGCTTCACCCTTTTTTAAATCTTCAATAAGGTCTTCCCAAGTGTGATTTCTTTCCGGCAAAATAACAGAAAGGGCTCCTGTTGCTACTGCGCTTTGCAGCGCGATAAATCCGGTATCTCTTCCCATTACTTCAACAAAGAAAAGCCGGTTGTGGGAAGAGGCTGTATCTCTGATTTTATCAATCGCTTCAGTTACCGTATTTGTCGCGGTATCGTAACCTATGGTATAGTCGGTTCCGAACAAGTCGTTGTCTATGGTTCCCGGAACGCCTACAATTGGAATTCCATGCTCCTCGTTGAGCATCATGGCTCCAGTAAACGATCCGTCTCCACCAATCACAACTAAGGCATCGACTTCATGATCTTTTAATTGTTGCGCTGCTTTCGCCCTCCCTTCTTTGGTGCGGAATTCTTGGGAACGGGCCGATTTTAAAAACGTGCCACCACTATTAATTATATGGCGAACACTGCTCGATTTAAGCTCGACGAAATCTCCTTGTATAAGTCCGTCGTAGCCGCGATAAATACCTATAATGCGTTTGTTGTAAAACAATGCACTACGTGTGACCGCGCGAATAGCGGCATTCATGCCAGGCGCATCACCTCCCGAGGTAAGAACGCCTATGGTTTTGATTTTCTTAGAACTCATGTTGCGTGTTGAAGGTCAAAACAAACATAGTGTAAATTTTACACTTATTTTGTTCCTTTGAGTGAATTTGTATATTTTTTCGGTCTGAAAAGTCACTTTAGATTAATGACTAGTAAAGGTCTAGTTAATACGTAAAGCACCATGCAAGGAGTTAACCCAAACGTATCTGTCGATTGCGTCGTGTTCGGTTTTGATAACACGAAACTGAATGTTCTGCTTATCAAACAAAAGGAGCTAAATGAAAAAATGCAAAAGCAATATGCCCTTCCTGGGGATCTCGTTCTTGAAAACGAAAGCCTCGATAACGCGGCCTATAGGGTACTTAAAGAACTGACTCAATTAGAGGGTATATCACTTTATCAATTTCACGCTTTCGGTGATCCAAACCGGGTGAGTAATATTAAAGATATTGACTGGCTTCAGTCGTACCGTCAAAATCCACAAGCCCGTGTTATCACAATTGGCTACCTCGCTTTAGTCCGAATGGAAGAGTTCCTGCCAGAGGCATCTTCATTTGCCGAAGAGGTGTTTTGGCAAGAAATTCACGAAGTTCCGCCACTTGCTTTCGACCACGATGATATCCTGGAAACTGCGTTAACGAGATTACGAGAAGATTTCGAAAATCATAAAATTGGATTGGAGTTACTTCCTGAAAAATTTACCCTCTCTCAGTTTCAAGTGCTTCACGAAATTATTCTTGAGAAAAAGCTCGACAAAAGGAACTTCAGGAAAAAAGTGCTTAAAGAAAAAAGAGTCTTGCCACTTCAAGAAAAACAACAAGGAGTGCTTCATAAGCCTGCACAGCTTTTTTCGCTGAATCCGATCGAAGAGGTATCTGAAGTCGAATAAAGATGCAAAGTGTACAATCTACACTTATTGTTTTTTTTAATACATTTGAAAACACGTACCGATAAACATAGGCCTATTATGAGGAATAACTACTCTAGAATTTGGTCGCTTTTACTACTGCTCATTACGAGTATAGCGACCAATGCACAAAGTGTTTCTGGAAAAATTGTCGATGAAACAAATCAACCTCTTCCCGGGGTTAGCATTATTGTCAAAGGCACAACTACAGGAACATCGACCGATTTTGATGGGATGTATACTTTAACTGGAATTCAAGCAGGAGATGTTTTGCTTGAGTTTTCTTTTTTAGGTTACGCTACAACCACCCGTTCGGTTACTGTAAAATCGGGTGAGAACATCACCCTCAACTTGTCCATGGAACCTCAAACCACAGACCTCGATGAGGTAGTTGTTGTTGGATATGGGGTCCAGAGAAAACGAGAGCTTACCAGTTCCGTCGTTAAACTAGGCGGTAAAGAGCTGAATGATATGCCGACACCGAGTTTTGAAACGGCTATTCAAGGTAAAGCTCCTGGGGTTCAGGTAATCACAGGTTCGGGTTTGGCCGGATCCGGATCACTTGTACGGATTCGAGGAGTCGCCTCGATTTCTGCAGGTGGAGATCCTTTATACGTTGTCGACGGTATTCCCATTACGCAAGATTATTTCTTGAAAGGGAATAGTGGCGCAATGAATAATAATCCGCTCGCTACTCTAAATCCAAATGATATCGAATCCGTTGAGATCCTCAAAGATGCTGCGGCGACGGGTATTTATGGTTCTAGAGGTTCAAATGGGGTTATCCTCATTACGACCAAAAGAGGTAAAAAGAGCGGACTTCATTTCAGCTACAATGCCCGTCTGGGAACTTCGCAACCAACGGCATTACCAGAAATGCTGAATACACAAGAGTATCTTCAAATGTATCAAGAGGCATGGGTAAACGATGGAAATGTTGGTACACCGGTTCTTCCAGGAGGAGTAAGTTGGGAAGATGCACAAAACACGAATACAGACTGGGTAGATTTAACAACCACAACTGGATTCAAACAGAATCATGACTTCTCAGTTTCTAAAGGAGCTGAAAAGTATAATGTATACGCAGGATTATCGTACAACGATAACGAAAGCTTCTTGGTTGGAAATCGCTATCGTCGTATGAGCGCGCGTTTGAATGGAGATGTGAAGCTGTCGAAAGAGCTTCAGCTGAGCGTGTCTACCAGTGTTGTTCAAGGTATAAATGATCGTGTAGACGCAGCATGGTCGGGTGGACTAGGGGCGGCTATGTCGACAGCACTACCTATTTATCCGGTTTATGATTCGGAAGGAGACTACTTCATCGGAGGAACGAATCCCGTTCGCGTTCAAGAGCTTAAAAAATGGCGAAACACGGAGTTCCGATCGATCAACAATGTGGCCTTAACGTACATGCCAACCGATAAAATCATTTTGCGCGGATCGGGTTCATATGATTTCATGCGAATTAATGAGGATATCTACGAGCCACAAGAGCTCATTAATTCGGATCATGCCGGGGTTGCCAAAAGAATCCCGACGCAAGTAAATAACTACAATGGTTCCCTGACGGGTCAGTATATGATGAGTCAGAATACGCTTCACAATTGGGACTTCTTAGTGGGAACTGAAGCGCAACGATCGTACAGCCGTTCGGGATATGCTGAGGTTATCGACGCGACAGACGCATTCTGGGAAGATAATCGAATGCGTGACACAATTAATATTCAGTACAATGACCCGTCAAACGAATTTACGTTCGTGAGTTTCTTCGGTCGTGTGAATTACAATTTAGCGGGTAAATATTTCGCTCAAGTCAATTTCCGTGCCGATGGTTCTTCGAAATTCGGTCCAAACAACCGATTTGGATTCTTCCCTGCAGTCTCGTTAGGTTGGATCATGACGGAAGAAGAGTGGCTGCGCGATAATAAGGTCGTGAGCTTCCTTAAATTGAAAACAGGTTATGGATTAACGGGTAATGCCGCAATTCCACCAAATCAATGGCGTGCGAACAATGTCCAAAACATCAATGGATACAATGGTTCGTCTTATTATTTTCCAACGATTATTGAAAACCCCAACTTGCGTTGGGAAAGCTCCTATACCTTCGACGCAGCTATTGAGTTCGGATTGTACGACGATCGAATTCACGGTGAATTGGGGTATTACTATAAAGATACTCGCGACGTATTCTTGCAAGTACAAGTTCCTCAAGCAAGTGGATTCGCTAATTTATGGGATAATGTGGGCGGTATATACAACACGGGAATTGAGTTTAACGTAACTACCCGTAACCTCGTGGGCGCCTTTAAATGGACGACCGACTTTAACATCGCTCGAAACTATAATGAAATTACCTCGATTGGTGGATATAGTGAAGACGCCGTTAGCGGTGGAACCAATGATACTAGAACAGTTGTGGGTGAGCCAGTAGGAACCAATTTCTTGGTTCGCTTTTCGCACGTCGATAAGGAAACGGGGGCTCCTGTATACCTAGATATCAACGGAAACGAAACATTTACTTGGGACCCTGCGGACAGAGTAGTAGTAGGTAATGTACTTCCAGCCGCTATTGGTGGAATCACTAACTCGTTCAGTTATAAGAATTGGGACTTGAGCATGCTGTTTGTATTCACTATTGGTGGTAACATTTACGACTCGTCAAGTAAACGCCAGCTCTCAATGATTACTGATTGGAACATGACGCGCCATGTATACGACCGCTGGCAACAGCCGGGCGATGAAGCTCGCTATCCAGTGGCTACTCTTGACCCTGCCAATCACGGATCTACTACCCCTTGGATTAATACAGATCTTTGGTTGCACGATGCTAGCTATATGCGCCTTCGCAACGTAACCGTTGGATACTCTATTCCGACAGAAAAGGTACGCCGATGGGGATTGCAAAACTTGCGATTCAGCTTTTTGGCCACGAACATCTTAACCTTCACCAAGTTCCCAGGTTTGGATCCTGAAATCGCCCGTGATTTTGAGAATCCGACCGACCGGAATATGAGCCCAAATATTACCTACTTAACTCCACCACAAGAGAAGTCGTTCATCTTGGGTATTGAAGTTCAATTTTAATAAATAGGATCATGAAAAAACTAGCATTATACTTTAGTTCCTTCGCGCTGATCCTAGTATCGGCCTCTTGTGAAAAATTCTTAGACGTTAAGCCCGACGGGTCCTTAACCACTGAAGAAGCTATCCAGAATACGGACTCACTCCAAAAGTTTTTGAATGGTGCCTATAGCTCTATTGGTGATTTTGCCAACGGAAATATGCAGACATTCAATGAGTTGTTAAGTGACAATCTTTCTCGCCCAAATGCGAATTTGGATTACCGCGAAATCTACACCTTCAATACGCTCTTCTTTAATGGAACGATCGGAGGAACCTATGGTAATATGTACCGAGCAGCAATGCGTGCTAACTTCGTTATTGAGCATTTCGATTTAGCTTCGGATTTAACAGCAGCAGATAGAGTTCGAATGGAAGCGGAGGCTCGCTTTATTCGCGCACTAGCTCATTTCGAAATCGTTCGCTTGTTCGCGCAGCCTTGGGGCTATTCTTCCGATAATAGCCATCCGGGTATTATCATTCGCACCTCGGTTGAATTTGATATTGCACCGAGAAATACAGTACGTGAGGTATATGAAGATCTCATTATTCCGGACCTCATTTTCGCTCGTGACAACTTGCCACAAACGAATGGGAATTACGCGACCAGCGATGCCGCAAAAGCGCTCCTTGCTCGGGTTTATTTTCAACAAGATCGCAGGGCAGAGGCCGCCGCTGAAGTGGCTCCCGTAATCGATGCTTTTCCTTTTGATACCAGTGCTTCTGGACTCGACCGCTTTGTATTTGGCGATACGAGCAGCGTACAATCCGAGTTTATTTTCCGCGTAGTGAGCACAAGTGTCAATGGAACCGTTGATAATAGAGGAGGCACATTTGTAGGGAACTATCGTTCCGATAATAACCCGAATCCAGAACTGCGTACGAGCAAGCTATTTTTGAACTTATACTCAGTAAACGAGACCGACCGTCGTTTGGCTTTCTTCGAAGTGAAAAATGATGGAGCGCCCAATGAATTTGTGGCGATTACCAAATTCAACCGCGATTTCGTGAGCGTTCCTTATCTACATACTACAAGTATGAAGTTGATGTATGCAGAGTGTATCGCTGGAACCGATCCTGCGCTCGCAATTCAACACCTTGACGATATTCGTAAAAGAGCTTATGGAAGTGGATTTGTTCCGACAAACCCGGGACTATCGCCGCAAGAAATTCGCGATGCCGTTGAATACGAGCGACGTATTGAGTTGTTCGCTGAAGGTGAGCGAATTCAGTACATTAAGCTTCGTGGAGCACGAGGTGAGCAGCGTGAAGTACGTGAAGCTCCATGGAATTGCGACGGTATGATTTTACAATTCCCAATTTCTGAACAAACGGAACAGTTCGATTTGAATCCAACCGGAGGTTGCTAAAAAATAAAGCATGAAAAAGAATAAATTTTTAATTGGATTGGTTGCATTACTCCTTTTTGGAGTAACGGCCTGTCGGCCGGAATTAACCGGTGAGCTCGGTCCCGATTATAACCCAACGGCGGGTTTCTCGGGCAATTGGCGGTTGACTAACGTAGAAATGGTAGATCTTCAAGAAGCTTTGCTCGAAAGAAGAGATATTACTCCTTTTTACGAATCAGACTTTGGCAGTATTTCTTTGGTGGGTTCTGAAGGAACCTATGAAGTTACTGACCAAGGTGCGGGTGATTTCTTTATCGGGGAATCTGGAACGTTTTCCTTTGATGATCCAAACTTCCCGAGTAATATAGTCTTCATCTCAAATGTCGGAGATACGGTTACTGCGGGTCTTTCGAAACTAGTTCGCGAAATTGATTCCGAAATGGGCTTTAATGTTCCTCGAACAAAGTGCGAAGCTCCAAACGTACAGTATAATTTCACCTTTATAAGAGAGTAAAATGAGCATCATGAAAAAAGTACTTTTTACAGCAGCCATCTCTTTTATTTCGAGTGTGGCCTTTGGTCAAGTAACTTCCGACCCCGTGGAGTTTACGCCTGATCAAGAAATTAAAATCATCGTAGATCTTAACGCAACCTCTAATGATTGGGGTATTGTTGAACTGGCCGCCGGCGGAGAAGACATGTATATCTGGACATGGAGCCCCTTTGAGTGGGGTGCAAATGACTCTTTGGCGAACGGACTCGGAAGTCAAGCCTGGAAGAATTCGAATCCGGCACTTAAAATGACGAAAGAAGGGGAGGGTATTTACAGTTATACGCTGACGCCAACCGAGTTCTACGCAGTGGATGCAGCAACGGTTTACGATAAGGACATCGAGTTTTTGGTGAAGCCTCTTGATGGGGGTGGATATGGAGAGCCAGATCGTAAAACTGAGGACTTGAGATTAGCTGTTGACCCCGCGATTACGGTTCGTGATCCGGGTTATGCATTTCCCGTGAATCCATCGGCCGACGATGTTATTCAAATTAATTACGACTACGATCGTGAGAATTTCGCTGATGGTCGGATGCTTAAATTGCAACCGAACGATCCTACTTGTTCAACAGAAATGTTGGGTGAAGATGAAATTTGGATGTTTGCAGAAGCAACTACCGTCGACAGTTCGAAATATGTCATTTCGAATTTCTTTACCGTTTCGCAAAACCCAGATCTACTTATGGATTATGCAGGCGACGGTACTTATGTGCGCTATATTGTTCCCAATGAATTTTTTGCCGATGTAGTGCCTCCTGGAAGTGAAATTATGTCGATACGTTTTGTGCCGATGACCGACTATTTCTTGCTTAATCCGGCCGGTACCGACCCATCCTGTGGAATACATGAAAACAGATCTGCGAAAGATATTGTTATCGATCTATCATGTCCGTAAAGGACAAAACCTAAACCGATTCAATCGGGAAGCCTCTCTTGAGAAATCGGGAGAGGTTTTTTTATACTGCCTGCGGCAGGATCCGCAAGAGTTCGGACATCTGATCATCATCGAAATCGAGATGCGTAACCATGCGTAGTTTACCCTCACCCATGGATACGATGTGCACGTCGTGAGAAGCTAGTTTCTCAATAATGGCATCGGGCCGAAGGCCTTCAGTCACATAGAAGATCACAATATTCGTTTCCACAGGCTCCACCTTGCTAATCCACGAATAGCTATTTAAAGCTTGAGCGATTACTTGCGCTCGCTTGTGATCTTCAGCGAGCCGTTCGATGTGGTGATTTAATGCATAGATGCCGGCAGCCGCTAAAATTCCCGCTTGGCGCATTCCTCCGCCCATCATTTTCCGCAATCGATAGGCGCGGGCAATGAGTTCTTTATTTCCAACCAATACCGAACCCACTGGGCATCCTAATCCTTTTGAAAGGCATACCGAAATCGTGTCGAACAAAGGTCCGTAAGCACGAGCCTCATCGTTCTTTGCAATCAGTGCATTCCATAATCGCGCACCATCTAAATGATAAGCGAGTCCGTTTTCTTTTGCCTTCGTTCCTAGGGCAATTAGATCCTTGAAATCGTAACAGGCGCCACCGCCCTTATTCATGGTATTCTCTACCGATAAAACGCGCGAGGTAGGAGCGTGCGGGTCATTTGCACTCCTCAATAAACTCGCAAGTTCGTCCGGATCAACAAGACCTCTAGGCCCTCTTGAAAGGCGAACGCTGGCTCCGGAATTCGCCATAACTCCACCGCCTTCATATTGATAAATATGACTGTATTCATGACAAATAACCTCGTCTCCGGGACGGGTATGTACCCGTATCGCTAATTGATTGGTCATTGTCCCAGAAGGGCAAAAAAGGGCTGCTTCTGCATTAAAATAACTAGCCACCTTCACTTCCAAAGCATTGATCGAGGGGTCTTCTCCAAAAACATCATCCCCAACCGGGGCCGAGAACATAGCATCTTTCATTCCAGCCGTAGGCTGCGTAACCGTATCGCTTCGAAGATCTATACGCATCATTTAAATTTATAAAAGGGAATAATCATCGGCACCTTTTCTTGGTAATCGCGATAAGCTTTGCCGAACTTTTCAATCAAGCGCGCTTCTTCTAATTGAATGCCAATAATGATGTAAAGTACTATCCAAAAAGCGGAAACTAAAAATGGATAACTCGGAGCGTATAAAAGCGCCCCAAAAAGTACTACCAAAATAGAAAAGTATAGCGGGTGTCGCACCAATTCGTTGAGTCCTTCCGTTTGAAGCTCCTTCGTTTTTTCAGGTTGTTCGAGACCAATAAATTCGCCTACGTTGTATCCGCTAAAACATTTAAAACCCAAGTATACACCTGCGCCCATGAGTACAAGCCCTAACCAATAAAGCATTTCACTGGGTACTTCCATTAGACTGGGTTTTGGAAGCGACCGGTAATAGAGTACGATTGGAATAAAGAGCGCAAGCGAAAGCGCATTATAGGCTACCCGATACCGATGCTCGGGCAGCTTAATAGCCTTCGTGATCGTGTTTTTTACCGATGGCGCCAATAATAAACTGTGCAATGCGAAGTAGATAATCCAAAGAGCTGATAAAAGGACGAGATCCATATGCGGTTTTTTACAAATATAGCGGAATACCCAAGCGCAAAATCCTAAATTTACGGCATGATTACAATAGACCAGTTTAAGGATTTTGCAGGGCGCGTGGAAGCGCTAAGGGGGTATCTTTGACGTCGATCACAAGAGACTACTGATTGCCGAAGAAGAAGAGAAAACTGCCGACCCCGATTTTTGGAACGATTCCAAAGCGGCGGAAGCACTTATGAAGAAAATTCGCCAGATGAAGTTCTGGGTGGAAACCTATGAAGAAATTGAATCGCTAAAAGACGATTTGAGTGTTTTACTCGAGTTTCATGCGATGGGCGAATCCTCCGAAGAGGAAATAGACGGGATTTTCGGAAAACTAAAAAACAAAGTTGAAGATTTAGAATTCCGCAACATGCTATCGGCCGAGGAGGATCCGATGAGTGCCGTATTGCAAATCACCTCGGGAGCCGGAGGTACCGAGAGTTGCGATTGGGCTTCTATGTTGCTTCGCATGTATGTCATGTGGGCCGAGAAAGAAGGTTTCAAGGTCACTGAACTCAATTATCAAGAAGGCGATGTGGCCGGCATCAAGCAAGCAACCATCGAAATAGACGGCGATTTTGCTTTTGGTTACCTCAAAGGGGAGAATGGCGTGCATCGTTTGGTTCGGATTTCACCCTTCGACAGTAATGCCAAACGGCATACCTCCTTCGTTTCGGTATACGTTTATCCGCTCGCTGATGAAACGATCAATATTGACATTAATGCTGCGGACATCGAATGGGATACTTTCCGAAGTGGAGGCGCCGGAGGTCAAAATGTGAATAAGGTAGAAACCGGAGTTCGTTTGAAACACAAGCCTTCCGGAATCATCATTGAGAATACCGAAACCCGTTCACAGTTGGGGAATAAAGAAAAGGCAATGCAGCTTTTGAAGTCTCAATTGTACGAAATGGAGTTGGAGGCGCGTCGTGAAAAACGCACTGAAATTGAAGCGGGTAAGAAGAAAATCGAATGGGGTTCGCAAATTCGCAACTACGTATTTCACCCGTACAAGTTGGTGAAGGATGTCCGTACCCAACACGAAACCAGTGACGTGAGCGGCGTTATGAACGGTAATATTGATTCGTTTATAAAGGCATATCTCATGCAAGAGGGGGAAGGAGTTAATACCGAAAGTGAATAATAATGAGCATGAAAATATTTCATAACCCGCGTTGTGCAAAAAGCAGAGAAACCTTGGCCATTATTGAAGATAATGGCGGAAATGCCGAGATCATTCTCTATATGGACGACCCTTTGACAGCGAATGAAATTTGGGAATTACTTCGCTTATTGGGCCTTCGGCCCGATGAGTTAGTGCGCAAGAACGAAGCCATTTGGAAAGACGAGTACAAAGGTATGGAGCTCAGCGATGAAGAAATCGTATTGGCTATGGCGGAAAACCCAAAGCTGATCGAACGACCCATTGTGGTAAAAGGAAAAAAGGCCGTCCTTGGACGACCTCCTGAAAACGTTTTGGAACTACTTTAGAACTCCTTATTCGGGAGCAGACTCTTCAGCAGCATCATCGCTGTTGAATAAGTCGATAAAGTAACCGATGATCCAAAATGGCAAAAAGCCGGTAATGAAAAGCATTAGCCAGAAGGCCATTAAGAAAACAACTAAGAACAGGAGGAATCCGATAAACATAATCTCATTCTTTAAGGAGGTCAAATTTAGTAATTAACCGTTTAAAAAACACATCATGGAGTACCGTATCGAAAAAGATACCATGGGCGAGGTTCAAGTTCCCGCTAATAAGTACTGGGGAGCGCAAACTGAGCGCTCAAGAAATAATTTTAAAATTGGTCCGGCAGCGAGCATGCCACTCGAAATTGTGTACGGTTTTGCCTATTTGAAAAAGGCTGCAGCGCATGCAAATTGCCAATTAGGCGTATTACCGGAAGCAAAAAGAGACCTTATTTCTCAAGTATGTGAAGAAATTTTAGACGGTCAGCACGATGATCAATTCCCGTTGGTTATTTGGCAAACCGGTTCTGGTACGCAGTCGAACATGAACGTGAATGAAGTGGTGTCGAACAGAGCACATGTGCTTTCGGGTGGAGTTCTAGGAGAGGGGTCATCATCGGTTCATCCAAACGACGACGTAAACAAGAGTCAATCGAGCAACGATACCTTTCCAACAGGAATGCACATTGCGATATACAAACGCGTAATTGAAACGACGATTCCCGGCGTAGAAACGTTGAGAAACACCCTAAAGGCTAAATCGGAATCGTTTTCGAAGGTGGTAAAAATCGGCCGTACCCATCTAATGGACGCGACGCCATTGACCCTAGGTCAGGAATTCTCCGGATATGTATCGCAATTAGACCATGGTTTACGCGCCTTGCGTAACACTTTGGCTCATTTGAGCGAGCTAGCGCTCGGAGGAACGGCCGTGGGAACAGGAATTAATACTCCAGAAGGATATGCCGATTTGGTGGCTGAGAAAATTGCCAAATTCACAGGCTTACCTTTCGTAAGTGCCGAGAATAAGTTTGAGGCTTTAGCAGCGCACGATGCCTTAGTGGAAACCCATGGAGCCTTGAAGCAGTTGGCGGTATCTTTAAATAAAATCGCCAACGATATTCGCATGCTGGCGAGTGGACCTAGATCTGGAATTGGGGAGATTATTATTCCGGCCAATGAGCCCGGAAGTTCCATTATGCCGGGAAAGGTAAACCCTACCCAGGCAGAGGCAATGACCATGGTATGTGCTCAAGTAATTGGAAATGATATGGCCATTACTGTGGGTGGAGCTCAAGGTCACTACGAGTTGAATGTGTTTAAACCTGTTATGGCGGCTAATGTGCTTCAGTCGGCCCGATTAATCGGAGACGCATGTGTAAGCTTTAATGACCATTGTGCTGTGGGAATTGAGCCAAATTACAAGAGTATTGAAGCGCATGTGAACAACAGTTTAATGCTGGTAACAGCTTTAAATACCAAAATAGGCTACGAAAAAGCAGCTAAGATTGCCAAAACGGCCCACGAAAATGGCACTACATTAAAAGAAGAGGCAGTAAACCTTGGGTATCTTACAGCGGACGAATTCGACGAATGGGTGCGTCCTGAAGATATGATTGGAAGTCTTCATTAAAAATGGACATATAAATAGAAAAAGGGGCCGAGGCCCCTTTTTTTACATTCGCTTTTTTATGAATTTGATTTGACCGTTGTGGTTCGATTCGTGTTCGCACACATGAAACCACTTCGCGTAGTTGTTCGTCGGTTGGTTATCGAAAAAGGCTTCTGATTCCCAAAGCCAATCATCGGTTCGCGCGGCAAATTGCTTTTCCGTTTCCGCGCGAACAGAGTCCAGCTTCTCGAGATAGAATTTTATTTTATTTCCCTTTATTTTTTCACGTCCGTCTTCTCCAAGGCCCATGGGCAAGTCCCACAATTCTTTTATTTCATCGTCCCACGTCCCCCATTCGAGCCCTTCAAAAGTGTTGAGTTGATAATAGCGTTCGGTTGCTGCTAAATGCCAAAGCATTGCACCAATCGAATTTGATTTCTCGTCGATTTGAAAGTCTAATTCTTTTACTGATAGGTTTTCAACACCGCGTACAATCCAAGTACGCATCATCGTCATGGTTCCGAGTAATGTTCCAATGTGTGGGGTATAACCCTTTTGCGGACCAATTAAGTAGAGGCCCGATTCGCGCTCTTCTTGTGGAATGGTTTCCGCGGCAATACCAGGTACGGTGGATAGTGTGAGTCCTGCCGTGAGGCAGGCAGCATTCTTCATAAATTGGCGGCGATTGTTGTTCATAGTATTCGGTTTATTTGGTTCTCGATTCATGTACTAGCTTCAAGGCGGTATGAATTTGTTTGTCGATATCTTTGATCCGTTTTATTGCAAAAACGATGGTCCGTTTTCGTCCGTCCGTGATCCGTTTCCATAGGTCCATAGCTTCCGTATCTTGCTCTAGAAGGACTTCAAGTACTTTGGGGATTTCGACGCCCAAAGGCAGCGGGTGCTCAATAATTTCAAAAGTTATCCTTTCTCCAGGCTCCTTGCGGAGCGATTTTAAATTTCGCTTCGAAAGAATAACGAAATAGTCTCCATCGCCCATATGGTTTAACCCGCAATCGAATTGTAATCCGTTTTCAAGCGTGCATTGGAGTCGGGTCGATCGCTTCTTGGGAAAAGAGGCCACTGTTTTAGACGGAATACGCAGAACCGTATAATTCCCTTTTTGAGGAGTCAACTGTTCTATGATTCCCGTAATCTCCGTCACAATCTCAATACCGGAGTACCGCTACACTGTCTTGTTGTAACCTAACTTTTAACCAACGGGCCATTTGCTCTTCATTTTCACTGGCTTGTCTCGAACGAACGCCCTCTTTCCATTTCACGATGACAATACACAGGGTATCTGTTTTTTCGAAGTTGGTGCCGTAAGCTTGACCAAAGGAAAAGCGCTCAAGGTCTTCGTATTGCGCTCTAAGCTCGTTCCGAATAGTTCCAAAGGGAACGGTATCGGACGCAAGCGTCATTAAATCGGTTTCCAGCTGCACAATCCGTTGTTCGCGTTCCAAAAGCGCTTCGGAATTTTTGTAGTAGAGGTCTTGGAATGTCTCGGCCCGGAAATCGCTCAATACATTTTGATATTGATCTATGTCCAAGCCTCCGGATTGAATTATTTTGAGGTGAACATTGTTGAGGCTAAACTCCGGTAAACGGGCAATCCATTGGTCTTTTAAATCGTCAGGAACTCTTTTTCCACCTTCGAGAACGACCACGATTTGGTGTAGTTCTTCGTCGTATTCGAGCATTCGATCGGTAATTACATTCTCGTCGTACTCAATGACAGTAGAGATGAATTGATTGGCCCTTCTATAAAAAAGAGATTCTTGAACCACGTTATAAAAAATCCAAAGCGAAGGAAGTATGATTACCAAGCTAAAACCGAGTATGATTCTTCTCGCTTTTCTCTCTTTCGTCGGGTCAAGAAAATCGACCAGTGGGAATTTCAAGTAGCGGACTACAATAATGGTCGCTAAACAAATGAAAATAGAGTTGAGAAGGAACAAATAAAAGGCTCCGAAGAAATAGTGAAACTGACCAGTAGCCAAACCAAAACCGGCAGTACACAAAGGCGGCATCAACGCAGTAGCAATCGCAACACCCGGAATAACGTTCGTTTTCTCTTTTCGGGAGCCCGCCATTATCCCTGCCAATCCTCCAAAGAAAGCTACAAATACGTCGAGTAGTGTCGGATTCGTTCGCGCTAGCAGTTCCGATTGGGCGTCGCTCAATGGGGAAAGCAAGAAATAACTTGTCGACGTGAAAATCGCAATTGCGGTCATCGTGGCAAACGATCTCAGCGCCCGTCTTAAGGTACTCAAGTCATTGGTAGCCACGGAGAGTCCGACGCCCAAAATAGGACCCATAAGGGGGGAAATAAGCATGGCACCGATCACAACGGCTGGCGAGTTAACATTGAGTCCAATGGAGGCAATGTAGATTGAGAAAATTAGAATCCAAACGTTGTGGCCTTTGAAATCAATATCCCGTTTGATTCCAGCTGTGGTGTTTTCTGCATCAATTCCCTCGTTAATATCCAATGTACGCCGCACGTATGCGAGGAACATGAGGAAAATTCTTTTTGGACCGTAGCGCACTTTATTTAGTTCGCTTGCTTCGGTTCCTTCTTCTTCAGATTGGGAATCTTTTATTATATCGTCTTCTGCCATAGAGGAAAGATAGAATTTTCGACGATTCGAAGAATAGTTTCGAAATGGATTTATGATTTAAAAAAACGGGAGCATGCTTAGCATACTCCCGCAGGTCTGAGAATATCTTCACTATTCCTAAACGAATTCTTCCCCTTTTTCGATTTTGGCTTCGTTTACGAATTGTTTTATCATCTGCTCTTCATCTCTCTTGCAAATTAAGAGCGCATTCGTTTTGTTGACTACAATGTAGTCTTCGAGTCCTTGGATAACAATGAGCTTATTGCCCGATGTACTTACCATATTGCGCTTGCTGTCGTACATCATAACGTTCTTTCCAACTATGGCATTCCCATCGTTATCGCGATCTAAATGCGTGTAAAGTGATCCCCAAGTCCCTAAGTCTGACCATCCAAATTCAGCGGGTAAGGTGTACACGTTTTTCGCTTTTTCCATGATACCGTAATCAATAGAAATATTCTTGCAGGTAGGGTAAATGCGGTTAACGAAAGGGGTTTCATTTTCCGAATTCAGCGCTTCGCCGCCTTCTTCAAATAACTGTCCAACCTCTTGCAGGTGTTCGTTAAAGGCATTGATAATGCTTCGTGTGCTCCAAATGAAAATGCCACTATTCCATAAAAAGTCGCCGCTTTCCAAAAATTTCTTGGCTAAGTCGATGTCGGGTTTCTCGGTAAAGGTTTTAACACGACACACTTCGTCGGTATCGAGAATTTCCGATTCATTGTATTGGATATACCCATACCCTGTGTCCGGCCTGCTCGGCCGGATGCCCAAGGTGAGCAATACATCGTTTTTAGCGGCCGTTTTCAGAGCCAAATTAGCGACACGTGTAAACTCGTCTTCCTTAAGTATCAAGTGATCCGATGGCGCTACAACCATATTGGCGTTCGGATCGATTCCGTGAATTTTATATGCCGCATAAGCAACGCAGGGAGCTGTATTCCTTCTGGCGGGCTCCAATAAAATCTGACTTTCGTTGAGGTTGGGTAACTGTTCTTGAACGAGGGTTTTGTACTGAACGTTCGTTACAACGTAAATTTGGTCGGCCGGTGTAAATCGCAAAAGGCGATCGTATGTTTGTTGAATGAGCGTTCTTCCTGTGCCTAAAATATCCAAAAACTGCTTCGGATGCGCGGTTCTACTCATGGGCCAAAAGCGACTCCCAATTCCGCCGGCCATTATTACACTGTGCGTATGTTGATCCATTACCTACTTTTTGGATTTGCGGCAAAAGTACGAAAATCAATACGGGCTGGTGCTATTCCGTGTACCAAAAACCAGCGGCCCGATGCCAGTTCAAGGCATTTGTGCCTCGTTCTTTGTTTTGGCCCTTTTTGAAAAATTCGGCCTTTCAGCTCAAAAGTATCACCTTCATTTAGGTCGTCGACGGTGAGCTGTTCAACCGGGTTTTCGTCAAAAGCTTTTAATGCGTTTAAAAGTGCGGGATCGCTATGGGTCGTGGCTTTCGGTCGAAGTAAATGGTTTTGGCCTTTTTGTTTTATGTCGAGTGGCATCCAGGGTTCTTCTAACAAAGGCCACATGGCAATCCTAAAGGCATCTTTCCATTCTTGTCCATGCGGAGCCACCCTTCTTTTTTCATAAACATGCACTTGTAAGTGTGCAATTTCATGCACCAATACCCATAAAAAATGGAAGGCGTTTAAGTTGCCGTTTACGGAGATTCGATGGTTTTCCTTTCCCGGCCGAAAATCACCCGTTTTTGTCTGACGTTCACGGCTTACCCGAATATCCACCCGATAGGGTGCGAGTAGCGATTCGATATAGGGAATGGATTCACTGGGGACATGCTTTTGCCAGTTCATTACGCCAGTAATTGATACGTTATTAAACTGGCGACATAAGCCATTGCACCCATGAAGAGGAATTGCGCTAGAGGCCATTTCCAACTGCGCGTTTCACGGCGGACGACGGCCACTGTACTCATGCATTGAAGAGCAAAGGCGTAAAAAACCATCAACGATAATCCGGTGGCTAAACCGTACTGCTTTTTGCCCGTGATTTGATTCACTTGGGAGCTCATTTTTTCTCGAATCGAGTTATCGTTATCCGGATCGCCAACACTGTAAATAGTGGCCATGGTTCCAACGAATACCTCCCGCGCGGCAAAGCTCGTAATCAGCGCGATCCCAATTTTCCAATCGTAGCCCAATGGGCGAATAACGGGTTCAATAGCCTTTCCAATAATGCCCGCATAGGAAGCTTCCAACTTTTCACTTCCTTTATTAGCGGCCTCCTCGGCCGGAAGCGTTCCGTTCACTTCGAGGGCACTGTAATGGCGCTCGATAGATTCCATTTTTTCGGCCGGACCATAACTCGAAAGAAACCAAAGTACGATGGAAACAGCTACGATTATTTTTCCCGCGTCGAATAAAAAGACGCGCACCTTTTCTAAAAGGGTGTAGCCAATCGTTTTCCAATCGGGCCACTTATACCCGGGAAGCTCCATCACGAAAAAGCTTCGATCGGCCTCATTCAACCACAAATTCAACAGGAAAGCCACGGCTATGGCAGCCACAAAACCGAGTAAATACAGTCCCATTAAGATGAGTCCTTGGACATTGAAAATCCACCATTTCGCATCTGACGGAATAACCAATGCGATGAGCAACGTATACACCGGTAACCTTGCCGAGCAACTCATCAGCGGAGTAATAATGATGGTGATTAGTCGCTGTTTCCAACCCGAAATACTACGGGTAGCCATAATGGCCGGAATAGCACAGGCGAACCCTCCAACGAGCGGAATTACGGATCTTCCATTGAGTCCGAACCGGCGCATGAGTTTGTCCATCATGAAGCTCACGCGTGACATATATCCGGTATCTTCGAGCAGTGCAATAAAGAAAAAGAGAAAGGCTATTTGGGGCACAAATACCACCACGCCCGAGAGTCCGGCCAAAACGCCATCGAGTAGGAGCCCAGATATGATTCCGGCCGGCAGGACACCCGCTAAATACGCCGTTGTCTCTGTAAAGGTAAACTCGATCCACTCCATCGGAACAGAGGCCCAGCTGAATACCGCTTGGAACATAATGAACAGAATGAACAAGAAAATGGCATACCCCCAAAATTTATGAGTGATCACATCGTCTATGCGGTCAGAAAAATGCTCACGAGCCGTTTTGGCCTGTTTTACGTTTCTGGCAATAACTCCAGGTATTAGCTCATAGCGCTTCTTGCTTTCGTCGGCCTGAAAACGGTAGGGTTTGAACTCGTGTTCTTCGACCAGTTTTTCAATTTGTTTGGCACGATCGGGATGTTCTTTGAAATAGCTAATGAATTTGTAATTACTCGCGACTTGAAAAGCTGCGTAATCGCTGTTCACTTTTACGGCCTCCCTTACTTTTTGGAGTAATTCAGGCGAAAATTGGCCGACGTGAATGAAGTCTTTCTGAGCCGGTTGAGGCGGTGATTGAAGAAATTCGAACAGTTTTTGAACGGCTTCTTTTTTTCGCGCATTGATAAGCACAACCGGTATTCCTAGCTCTTCACTCAAAGAGTCGATATCGAATTGAAGCCCGTCCTTTTTCGCTAGATCTGCCATGTTCAATACAAGAACAGTGGGTAGGTTTAGCTCAATTACTTGCGTTGTAAGAAATAGACTCCGAGTTAAATTCGTGCTGTCGGCCACCACTACCACCTGATCGGGGTAATCGGGATTTCCCGGGTCGCACAAAATTTCAAAGGTCACGAGTTCATCTACCGATTTCGGGTACAAGCTGTATGTTCCCGGAAGGTCGATGATTTCGCATTTCAGTTTTTCTCCGGAAGCATCTTTTAATGTGAGCGTACCTGTTCGTTTGTCGACCGTAACACCTGGGAAATTTCCAACACGTTGGTTTAGTCCGGTAAGAGCATTGAACAGCGTGCTTTTTCCGCTGTTCGGATTTCCAATGAGCGCTATTTTCTTTTTGGAATGGGTCATCCAATTCGTTCAATTCGTACGGCGGAGGCTTCGTCTTTTCTCAGTGCGATTACGCTGTTGCCTATTTTAATTGCAATTGGATCTCCCGGTGGGGCTTTTCGTACTACTGTGACTAGTTCGTTCGGAATCATGCCCAATTCGAGCAGCTTTAGAGCGATGTCTTCTTCTTCGTACGATTTTATTAAGGCGCGGTCGCCAATAGCCAATTGATCGAGAGTCAAATCAGTTATTTAGATTCATTCTAAGTGTCAAAAGTACGGAATTGAAGGCAATTGGTCTTGATAAAAGTGCGCTGTTTTTAAATTGATTTCATTTTGCTCAAGAGATCCAAAAGATGGGCAATCGCATCCTCTTTTTCCGGCCGAGCAGGCCGAAAGGGCAAGGATAAGAACAAGCGAAATGCCGATTAGTTTGATTCGATTGCGGATTTTGAGCATAGAAAAGTAGATTAGTATCGGTTGCGAATGGGTGTTGTAAAGGAATCGCTTATTTTAGTGCAAAATTATTCCAATGAATATATTCTTCCACCTTGGAAGGTACTTTTTCTTGCTTTGGCGTGTTTTGCGCGTTCCAGAAAAGTGGGCATCGTTCCGCAAGGAACTGGTGCGCGAAATCTGGGACATTGGCGTAAGCTCCATGGGTATTGTGATTTTTATATCCACATTTGTAGGAGCAGTT
>CBFHRK010000005.1:65734-76269 GCA_965658225.1 Flavobacteriales bacterium
GGCGCTTCAGCTCGCTTTCAACATCCAAGATAGTCCGTTTTTGCCAAACTGGTACATTGGGTACGGTACCCGTCAATCGCTCGTGCTCGAATTTTCACCAACGATGATTTCTCTGGTTTTAGCCGGAAAAGTTGGGTCGAGTATCTCTTCTAATATTGGTACTATGCGAAGTTCGGAGCAAATTGATGCTTTGGAGGTAATGGGCGTTAATTCTGCCCAGTTTCTCATTCTCCCGAAAATAATCGCTAGTATATTTTTCAATCCTTTCCTTATTGTTCTCAGCCTAGCGGCTGGAATTGCGGGCGGACTCCTAGCTGGACCATTGACCGGCCTTTGGACAATTACAGAGTATATCGACGGAGCTACCCTGGATTTCAAACCCTATAGCTTCACCTACGCGATGATTAAAACCATCATTTTTGCCTTTGTCATTGCTACCGTTTCATCGTACCAAGGCTACTTTACAAAGGGAGGGTCTTTGGATGTAGGAAAGTCGAGTACACAGGCGGTTGTTTACAGCAGTATCACCATTATCATTTTAAACTTCGTTCTTACACAAGCGCTATTATGATTGCGGTAGAGGAAATAACGAAAGGATTTGCTTCTAAAGAAGTGTTGAAAGGCATTAGCGCCTCGTTCAAGGAAGGATTAACCAATTTAGTGATTGGCCAAAGCGGATCGGGAAAGACCGTTTTTATTAAATGCATGGTAGGACTCCATGAAATAGATGGGGGAAGTATTTCCTACGATGGACGTCGACTCGACGAAATGAACTACAGCACACGAAAGGAGTTGCGACAAGAAATTGGGATGGTTTTTCAGGGCGGAGCGCTCTTCGATTCAATGACCATTGAAGAAAATGTGATGTTCCCATTAAATATGTTTTCCTCAATGAGCCATTCCGAAAAAATGGATCGCGTCAATTTTTGTCTTCGTCGGGTCAATCTGGATAATGTAAACCACCTTCGACCCGCTGAGGTGAGTGGAGGTATGCAAAAAAGGGTAGCCATTGCTCGAGCCATTGTTATGGAGCCCAAGTACTTGTTTTGCGATGAGCCGAATAGTGGTCTAGATCCACAAACAGCAATAGTGATCGATAACCTTATTCAAGAAATTACTCAAGAATTTGATATCACTACCGTGATCAATACGCACGATATGAACTCCGTAATGGAAATTGGTCAGCACATTGTGTTCATAAAAGAAGGGCTCAAGGCCTGGGAAGGAACGAGTGAGGAGCTCGTTGAATCCGGAAATGAAGACGTGAGTAACTTCGTTTTCAGTTCGAATCTGATGAGGAAAATCAGAAAGAATATTCAATAAAAAAAAGCCTTCCTGAATTTTCAGGAAGGCTTTTTTAATAATGTGTGATTTGCTCTTAGCGAGTCAAGATCATCTTCTTAGTTACTGAACCACCATTCACGTTAAGTGTGTAGTAGTAGATGCCTTCTGCCATATTGCTACCATCGATTTCAATGGTGTGCGTTCCAGGGAATTGCTGTCCTTGGTTTGCCTCATAAATAATAGCTCCTGTTAGATCATAAATCAATACCGTTACCTCGCTAGATTGCTCAAGAGTGTACTCGATATTCGTTACATCACTAAATGGATTTGGGAAGTTTTTAACGTCCACCAAATTGTTTGGTAATTCATCCACAGAAATATCATCCTCAATGGTCATAGACACAGCGAAGTTGATGTTTTGTTGTAGGTTTTCTCCGTCAATTCCTTGATCATACGATCCGTTTGCGTTACAATCGAAGTATACATCTGCACCACCTGCTTGTGGTAAGAGTCCGGCTGTAGCGAAGCGCGATACCACGCGATAGCTATTCGGCGCGAAAAGAGATTCTAATGCTTTCGGCGTAGTTCCAGTACAGATTTGACCGTCGTCCCAGAATCCAGCAACGATACCAAAAGTATCTTGAATGGCTCCGAAATACTCGACTTTTACACCAAATGGCTCCGAAACGGTTAGGTTCGGAGTAAATATGCGGAATACAGAGCTTAACCATTCAGCTCCACCCGTGAAGCTCGTGTCTGTCATAAGGGTTTCAGACCAAAGAACATTGGAAGTTGGACGCCCGGCATTATTCAAATCCACGATGCTAACAACGAGTGTATCCATGAATCCACTATTGTTCTCATGCCCTAAATTGATCCATAAGGTATCAACCGTTGCATTAATTACATTCGTCCAAGGAATTTCACTGCTGAAATCATCATCGTCCGCAGCGATTAATGTTTCGTACGTTACGGTTACCGTATTAAGTCCTGTGTTGATTGAATCATCGAAATTATTATTCAAAGACCAGATAAATTCAGGGTAAGGATCCGCTCCGTAAATCTCGGCTTCAGTACTTCCGTACCAAATAAACATTTCGGAGATCCCCATGCGCGAAGCATCGTCGCTTGATCTTACTTTTAATTCTTCCATTGGTTGATTCGGTACCATGTGCACATCATTTGATGGCGCTCTGAATTGACCGAAAGTAGTTGCCGTAATAAGGAGCATTACAGCAGAGAGTACTGTTCTTTTCATAATTATTTTCTTAAATGAATATTTAACCCGACACAAAAGTAACAAAGAGTTGGCAACTTTGTTGACTAATTTAATTGCTAATGACCAGTCGCTTAGAAATGACAGCATCGTTATGTTCTATAATAAGCACATAAAATCCGTTTAGTAAAGGAGGAATACCCACGTAGACAGATTCGTAGTTCGGCGGGGTATATTCATTCACTTTATTCATTACTTCCTTTCCGGTCATATCAAAAAGTGAAACGGTATAAGTCGATTCCACGGGCTGATCAAAATTTATGAAAATACCTTCGACTGTTGGATTCGGATAAATGCTTACCGCATTTTCAGAGGCTCGATCCGAGATAGACAAACTTTCAGAGATTTCAATTTGATCGATGTCAAGTAAGTATCCGTTCCAGTGGTGGTGGCGAAAAGCAATGTAAACCTCTTCGCCTGCATAGTCCGTTAAATCGGTACTTTGATTTGTCCAGTTTGCCGTATTACCGGTATGAGCATTTCCGGGATCTAGAATAGGTCTATCCCAGACAGGTGTATTAACACTCGGATCTATATCTGTGTATGCGTGACCACCAGTCGTACTTATATACACTTCATAGGATTCAATTAATCCTGCTGGGAATCGATCTTTCCAAGTCATTACCGCGCCATTTGAAGGTATTTTCACCGGGCCAAAAGTAAACCAGTTGTCTGCGGTTCCCGAGGTAGTGAATTGACTAGCCGAACGAATCCAGTAAGCCGTATCACCGTCTTCATAAGCGGGTATCTCTGAGGGAATAGTAGTATACGCGGGAAATAAGAAGGATGGTGCTACTTGCACGTGTGGGTCATTCGAAAATGGAATTAATCCATCCATGTCTTCATTGATGATCTCGAAAGTTGCTTCGTTCTGATTAGGACCTAAATCAAATTGATTTCCATCAAATTTAAGAACCTGGGCTTGAGCAATGGAGCCCGTACAAAGGGCGATAAAGAGTAGTTTTTTTAAAAGCATGACGAAAGGAGTTAGAGTTATGCTTTCTTATTTTCAATTGCCTTGCTCATTAAAGTGCTGAAAAACAACATGTTAAAGTAATTTTAATGAATCAAGAGTGTTCTGAAGCGAAACACTTGAAACGAATATGGAACAGTGTGTGAGTTCTTTTTGTAAAAGTGTCCCGGTTTGGTTCAAAAAGCAAAGATCCGCCTGGAGGCGGATCTTTGATCTCACTGAAAATTAACCCAAACATTCATTGTGAGGAAAACCTTTGACGTCTGCTACGAACGCTCGTTACTACGATAGGTTTCGATTGCTACGCCGAACAAAAGCCAAGTACCGTGCCAATAGGTCTAATCTCTTGAAAATCAGTAGTAAAAAGAAACAGGCGCCCATTAGGCGCCTGTTTTGTTGTTTCGGAATGAAACACTCATGTGGTCGATAACGAACAATTATACCAGCGATTCTTCCAACTCTTGGCGATACGCTTCCATCGGTTCGCAAGAACATACCAAATTTCGATCTCCATAGGCCTGATCGATTCGTCGGACCGCCGGCCAGAATTTATTTCCTTCAATCCATGGCAATGGGAAAGTAGCTTCTCGTCGTGTGTAAGGGTATTTCCAATCGTCGGTCATTGCCATTTCCAATGTGTGCGGCGCGTGAACTAACGGATTGTCTTCTTTCGTCATTTCCCCGTTTTCGATGGCCCGAACCTCATTTCGAATAGAAATCATGGCATCACAAAAACGATCCATTTGGTTTTTACCTTCGCTCTCTGTCGGCTCAATCATTAGTGTTCCGGCAACAGGAAAGCTCACGGTCGGAGCATGATATCCGTAGTCCATTAGGCGTTTCGCAATATCGGTGACCTCAATTCCCGAAGCATCTTTAAAATCGCGGCACTCCAAAATAAATTCATGAGCGCACCGACCGTTCTCACCGCTATACAATATACCGTAATGTGGTTCGAGCTTCGATTTAATATAATTGGCGTTTAGTATGGCGATTTCCGTACTTTTTGTAAGTCCTTCCGCCCCGAGCATTCGGATATAAGCATAGCTAATAATCAAGATGAGTCCAGATCCCCATGGTGCTGCACTCACTGCTGTCATCCCTTCGGCACCCCCCGTTCTATTGATTGTGTGTCCAGGTAGGAAAGGAGCTAAATGCTTTGCGACACAAATAGGACCCATTCCAGGGCCACCACCACCATGAGGAATGGCGAAGGTTTTGTGCAGATTCAAATGGCAAACGTCTGCTCCAATGTTTCCCGGAGAGGTTAGTCCAACCTGCGCATTCATATTAGCGCCATCCATGTATACTTGTCCGCCATGTTCGTGAATGATACTGGTAATGTCTTTCACACTGGCTTCAAACACGCCATGCGTACTCGGATACGTAATCATTAAGGCACTCAAGGTATCCGAATATTGTTCGGCTTTGGCGCGCAAGTCATTCACGTCGATGTTTCCGTGTGCATCACAATCAACCACCACTACTTTCATACCGGCCATGACCCCCGATGCCGGATTAGTTCCGTGTGCTGACGAGGGGATTAATACGATGTTGCGGTGAATATCGCCCCTACTCCAATGGTATTCTCGAATAACCATGAGTCCGGCATATTCTCCTTGGGCTCCGGAATTAGGTTGCAAGCTTGTGGCCGCAAATCCTGTAATCTCGGCTAAATAGCGTTCCAATTCGCGGAACATTTCCTGGTAACCAGCCGCTTGATCTACAGGCGCAAACGGATGAATATTCGCCCAGGACGGCCATGTTAATGGAATCATTTCAGTGGCGGCATTCAATTTCATTGTACAAGAACCAAGGGCGATCATGCTGTGATTTAGGGCTAAATCGCGCCGCTCTAGCTTTTTGATGTAGCGCATCATGTCTGTTTCCGACTGATACTTGGTAAATACATCGTGTTGTAGAATTTCATCGGTACGCTCTAATCCTTCGCCGAAATGCGTGCCTAGCGGCACGATGACTTCTGGGATCGTAACTGTTGCCCCCTTCGCCGTGGCGAAAATCTCCACAATTTCTTGAACATCGATTAAACGAGTAGTTTCATTCAAGCTAATCGATACGGTTCTATTATCGACGTACAAGAAGTTCATTTCATGCTCATCGGCTAAACGAGCGATTGGCTCTATGGAATCCCCCGTTGGATGAAGTCCCTCTCCTAAAGCAATAGTAAGTGTGTCAAAATAATGCTCGTTCATTACTTTGTACCCTAAGGTTTCGAGTCCGGCCGCTAGGGCGGCTGTTAACCCGTGAATTTTGCGAGCAATATTGCGCAAGCCGTTGGCGCCATGATGCACCCCGTACATACCAGCCATTACCGCAAGGAGTACTTGAGCAGTACAAATATTGGACGTGGCTTTATCGCGCTTGATGTGCTGCTCACGAGTTTGCAAAGCCATTCTTAAAGCCGGCTTTCCGGCCGCATCTAAGGAAACCCCTATGATGCGTCCGGGAATGTGTCTTTTGTTCGATTCGTGGGTAGCGAAGAAAGCTGCATGCGGACCTCCGTATCCTAATGGAATACCGAATCGTTGGGTTGTACCAACCACCACGTCGGCACCCCACGACCCGGGAGGGGTCAACAGCACAAGACTCATGATGTCGGCAGCCACGGCTAAGGCTAAACCTGCTTCTTTCATTTTCGCACCCCAAGCGCGGAAGTCGTATACTTCACCCGACTTTCCCGGGTACTGAACGAGCGCACCATAAAATTCGGTGGTCGGCTCAAAGGTACGGTGATCACCTACCACCAATTCGATACCTACCGGCACGGAACGCGTCATTAAAACGTCGAGCGTTTGTGGCATTACCTCTTCGGATACGAAGAATTTATCGGCACCATTTTTCTTTTGATCGCGCGAGCGTGCTGCATGAAGCATAGTCATTGCTTCTGCTGCAGCGGTCGATTCATCGAGTAAAGAGGCGTTGGCCAATTCCATTCCAGTGAGTTCCATCACCAGGGTTTGGAAGTTCACTAGAGCCTCTAAACGACCTTGAGCAATTTCCGCTTGGTAAGGAGTGTAGGCCGTATACCAACCCGGATTTTCTAAAATATTGCGTTGAATAACACCGGGCAAAATAGTATCGTGATAACCTAAACCGATATAGTTTCGGTAGATGTGGTTCTTTTCACCTAATTCGCGAATGTGATTCAAAAACTCATATTCGGTCTGCGCAACGGGTAAGTCGAGCGGTTTATCGTTTCGAATTTGGGCCGGGACCGTTTCGTCGATCAATTTTTCAAGTGAATCAACGCCAATAGTTTCAAGCATAGGTGCCATATCGTTCGGCCGCGGCCCGATGTGACGATACATAAAAGAATCCGTGTTCATATCTTTACCTTTAAGGACCGCAAAATTACAAAATGTCCACTCTTCAACCTTGGGCTAAATACATCGTTTACACGAATATTTTCGTTGCCGGCTGCACAGCGGCTCTGGTGGCTGCTTCTGCGATTATTTTGGGCATAACCGTACCCGAAGTAACTTGGTTCACAGGGGCTGCAACTTTGGCGGCATATAATTTTATGCGTCTATTCCAAATATTTGATAATCAGTCGTTTTCGGGGGCTCCGCTTCATATTTGGATTGCTGAGCGCCGATGGTTTGTGGTCGCCATTACACTCGTTTCGTCGGCCGCGGCCCTGTACTTTTTTCTTCAATATGAAACGGTAACGCGCTATTTCATAATTCCCTTGGCAATTTTGGCCGGATTTTATTCGGTTCGTATCCCCCTCACGGGGGGGTCGCGCCTTCGGGAAATCCCGGGCCTAAAAATTTTCTTAATCTCCGCATTATGGGCCTTGGTAACGGTTAGCCTTCCGGCCGTGGAGGCCGGTATCTTCGGAAGTACACAAGTCGCACTACTCACCCTGGAACGTTTCTTATTTATTTTCGCAATCACACTTCCTTTCGATATTCGCGATCTCCCGTATGATGCGCCAGCAATGAATACATTGCCTCAGCGTTTTGGTGTCGCCGGCGCAAAAGGAATCGCCTTGTTTGCCATCCTCTTCCTCGATATCGTACTCATAGCGGAATGGGGCATTGGTTTTTACTCCTTAAAAGAATTGATTGCACTCATTGCGATTGCAGAAATTGCCGCTGTACTTGTCTATTTTACGAATGAAGAGCGAAGCGATGCTTATTTTACGGTAGTTATTGAGAGTTTATCGCTGCTGTTGTTTGTTGTCCTATGGGCGGTTCAGTACCTTTGAGTTTGCTACTTTTACCTGCCCAAACCACAATTGGATGAACTACGATTTTTCGCGTGAATTCGCCACCAAACAAGACCGAGAAGATCCACTGAAAGATTTTCGAAAAGAGTTTCTTTTTCCGCAGCACAACGGAGATCCCGTCGTTTATTTGACCGGAAATTCTCTTGGGTTACAGCCGGTAACAGCCAAAGAGTATATTAGCCAAGAGCTCGACGATTGGGCGAAATACGGAGTGGAAGGCCATTTCGAGGCGCGTCGCCCATGGATGCCCTACCACGAGTTTTTTTCGGCTTCTTTGGCCCGACTTATGGGCGCAAAGGAATCGGAAGTGGTGGCTATGAATGGCCTCACAACGAATCTTCATTTGATGATGGTGAGCTTTTTTAACCCGCAGGGTAGTAGAACGAAAATTCTCACAGAAGGGAAAGCCTTTCCCAGTGACCAATACGTGGTAGAGTCGCAGCTAAAATTTCACGGTTTAAATCCTTCAGAGCATTTATTAGAGCTGTTTCCAAGGGAAGGAGAGCATTCGGTACGCGAAGAAGATGTTCTAAGAACGATAGAAGAAAATGCCAACGAGCTCGCCTTGGTTTTTATAGGCGGAGTGAATTACTACAGCGGCCAGTTATTTAATATGAAGCGCATTACTGAGGCCGGTCGCGCCGCAGGCGCAATTGTCGGTTGGGATTTAGCTCATGCCGCAGGTAATGTAGATTTAGAATTACACGAATGGGGTGCTGATTTTGCTGCTTGGTGCAGCTATAAATATTTAAACTCGGGCCCTGGCGGAATATCCGGTGTATTTGTGCACGAGCGTCACCATAAAAACAAAGAACTAAATCGATTCGCGGGTTGGTGGGGACATAATAAAGAGCGACGCTTTTTAATGGAGCCCGGATTCGACCCAATTGAATCGGCTGAAGCCTGGCAAACGAGCAACGCCCCAGTGCTTTCCATGGCCCCACATTTGGCAAGTTTGCATCAGTTTGATCGTATGGATTTGGCCCTTCGGGCCGATAAGCGACGCAATTTAACTGGGTACTTAGAGTATGTTATCGATACAGTGGCCGAGAAAAACGATGCGGAATTCGAAATAATTACGCCCCGAGATCCGAACGAAAGAGGATCTCAATTGTCTGTACTTATGCATGGACAAGGGAAAGCCCTCTTCGATAAGCTAACTCGAAAAGGAGTTATTGCCGATTGGCGCGAGCCCAACGTGATTCGCATGGCACCTGTTCCTATGTACAATAGCTATGAAGATGTATATCGTTTCGGACTGTATTTGGACGAGTCGATCCAAGAAATAAAAAAAGAACAATGAGCCAGAAAATAACGATCAGCGGATCCGGATTAGTAGGGTCTTTACTCTCCATTTACCTCAAGCAAAAAGGGCACGACGTTACTATTTACGAACGTCGCCCCGATATGCGGAATTTCGACATTTCCGCGGGTAAATCGATTAACTTGGCGTTGAGCGATCGCGGCTGGAAAGCTCTTGCCGGAGCAGGGATTGGCGAGGAAATCAAAGAAGTGGCCATCCCGATGTACAAAAGGGTTATGCATGCTCAAGACGGGACTTTAACCGACCAAGCCTATGGTAAAGAAGGTCAGGCTATTTATTCCGTCTCTCGGGGTGGATTGAATGCGCGGCTGATGGATTTGGCCGAAGAAAAGGGCGTGAAGATTCACTTCGATCACAAATGTGCTGAAGTAAATCTGGAATCTGGAGAAGCGGTTTTTGAAGGCTATAAAACGGGCGAGCAGGTTGCCGTAAAGGGAGATGTATTGTTCGGAACAGATGGAGCTTTTTCAGCCGTTCGTGCGACCATGCAGAAAACGGATCGTTTCACCTATAGTCAGCAATATATCGAACACGGATATAAGGAACTCAATATCGAGCCAAATTCGGATGGTTCCCATAAGCTCGAAAAAAACGCGTTGCATATCTGGCCGCGAGGCCAGTACATGCTTATTGCATTGCCAAATACCGACGGAAGTTTTACATGCACTTTGTTCTTTCCCTATGAAGGAAAGCCAAGTTTTGGGAGCATCAAAACGAAGGAAGATGTACAGGAGTTTTTTGAGCGCGAATTCGCCGACGTTATTCCTTTGATGCCCAATTATGCGGAGCAGTATTTTGCGAATCCGACCGCCAGCTTGGTCATTATACGCTGTTTTCCTTGGAGCAAGAATGGGAAGGTTTGTCTGCTTGGCGATGCTTCCCACGCGATTGTACCCTTTTATGGACAGGGGATGAATAGCGGATTTGAGGATTGCACTGTAATGAATGAATTACTGGAAGCGCATGGAACGCAATGGGATACGATTTTTGAAAAGTTTGAAGTGCAGAGGAAGCCAGATGCAGATGCTATTGCCGATTTAGCAATGCGGAATTTCGTGGAGATGCGCGACTTAACTGGAGATCCTGAATTTTTGTTGCGCAAACAAATCGAAGCTCGTTTCTACGCGAAGCATCCAGACAAATGGATGCCTCTATATTCCATGGTAACCTTTAGTCATATTCGCTATTCGGAAGCGTTGGCTGAAGGTCGTCGCCAAGATCGAATCATGGAAGAGATCATGGCAATACCTTCTATTCATCGAATGTGGGATACCATAGAGGTAGAAGAGAAGATGCTTGAGCTCAATCGAACCATCGATTAAAGTTTAACAAATCGCTCCCGGCGGACTTGTTTCCCCTTTTCATCGGTAATGACAAAAACGTAGCTTCCGGCCGCTAGGTCGAAAGTATCGAAGGTAAATACATG
>CBFHRK010000005.1:76368-85527 GCA_965658225.1 Flavobacteriales bacterium
ACGTCCCATAGGTACAAATCGCTCTTGTAGTACGCGGGCATAACGCCCCGTAATATCGATTACTTCAAAAGTAAGGACTTCGGGATTGGCCATAATGAACTCCAAGGAGAATTGCTCAGCCGAGGGATTCGGAAAAAGGGTCACTTGTGATATTAAGTCGTCGGGAATTGTGGGGTCATTTTCAATAGTTGGGCTCGTCACTAAGACGGCTCTTGTTCCCGTTACTTTTGAAAAACCAGACCGACCAAAACTCCCTGTCGCCCAAACAGCGCCCGGTTCATTATACACTCTTTGAGCACCGGTATAATCGCCCCATCGCTCTAAACTGCCGCTTAACACATTCACCGAACCGTTGCCCGGGAATAGCGTGATTTTGTTACTGTAACGCCCTTCATTATCATAAAAGAGGGCTCCAAAACTGGGGAATTCATCATCTCCAGAAAACAAAAAGCTTATCAAAGCTTCGTTTTCTAAAAAGCTTTTGCCCGTGTACGTAATGCTGGCATAGGCATAGTCAATGCTGTCTTCGGATAAAATATGCGCCACCGTCTGGTAATTAGATGGTTTGCCATCAATTCCCGTAATAATTCCATGATAGGTACCCGCGCTGTTGTTGTCGAAGTCTCGAGTGTTCAGCACAAATTGAATTTGCTTGTTTTCGATGAAGGCATCTTGAACCCGGCTGTCATTCGTGTTAAATCGTTGACTTCCCGGTTGGCGACCGTCGGGCGGCAATCCGTACGGCTCATCCATAATAACCGGAGTAATGCTCAGTTGCGGATTTCCCTGGGAATGATCGGATACGTGAAGTAGAAAGACCGTATCATTTTGTGCGTCTAGATTGCGCGTGTTTAACAGGTAAAAATCGGGACCATAAGGTTCGGAGCCGCCTTGGACTCCACTGTGGTTGAAAAGTGGACGACCTCCATACTCCAGGTCATAGAAGTATTCCGTGTCTGTCAAGTTTCCTGAATAAAGCTGATTGAGTGGGATTTGCCAAAAAGTAGATTCTACATAACCGCTGTTGTTTGAAGACCCATTAAAAAAGGTGTTGAAGGTTACATAAAGATCGTGCGTGGATAGTGATATATGAGGGTAATCGCTCCAAGTATCATTGTTCAGAGGGTTCCCTGGTAGGTTATATAAATACCAATCGTCTGATGGGTTGTTAGTGGAGGAAACTCCAACGATAATTCGACTCGTTTCAAAGGTATATCCATTGAGAATAACGACAATGAATCGGTCTGCGACCGGATCGTAAATGGCGCGCGGATCGTACTGTGAATTTGTAAGTCCGAGTTCCGAAGTGAACGAAGAAAGAGATTGATTCCAAACCATGGAATCGGCTTGGGTATTGATACAGCGAATTCGCGAATTAATAACGGAGATCAGGAAGCCACCGTTCGATACGGCCATGCTATTGTCATTTGGAACTCCACTCGCCGAGTTTCCGGGCATTTCCTTGATTAATATAGGTCGGGCCGCTGTGTCTCTGTTCGCGGATATATTTTTCGGTGTTGGAGTAGTATTTTGAAAAAGTGCATCTGCCTTTCTTTTAGCCACTTCCTTCGGACTCAATTGCTGTCCGGGAGCGGGTTTTTCAAGGGTGATCAGCACGGGGTTAAAATCGGGCCGCGAGGCCGTGGGGTTTATTTTGGCAAAGCCTAACGGCTTGATTTTTTGGTGCTTGCCAATATTCTGGCCGAAGGCCGAGAAGACAAGAAGCGTAGAGAGGATAAGGAGTACCGATTTATTCATAAAGTTAAAAATACAGAAAAGCCAACATTTAAAGGCAAATCTGCGTTTTAAGATGTATCGAAGCTAGGCTCTTTTTGTATCTTCGATAGTCACTCGATCAGTACATTGCAAAATAAGTTTACCAAATACCTCATTCTCCTAGGGCTATTTCTAGGACTCGGATTCGAAGCCTCCGCACAATTCTATTATGGAATGCAGCAGGAATTCGGCAAGAATCGGGTGCAGTACAACGATTTCTTGTGGTCGTATTACCGATTTGAACGCTTCGATGTTTACTATTACAAGGAGGGAAAAGAACTCGCCGAATACGCCGCCCGCGAAGTAACCGTTCACTTATCCGAAATTGAAAAGTACCTCGATTTCCCCGTTGATGAACGCCTGCAGATTTTGGTGTTTAACAACATGTCGGACCTCAAGCAGAGCAATATCAACTTAAGTTCCGACGAAGATTACAATACCGGAGGGCAAACGACCATTGTAGGAACGCGAATGTTCGTTTATTTCAATGGTGATCACAACGATTTCATTCGGCAAATTCGCGCCGGGGTAGCGGAGATTGTAGTTCAGAATTTAATTTATGGCGGAAGTTTAAAAGACGCGGTACGAAGCAGCACTTTGGTTCATTTGCCCGAATGGTACACGCAAGGACTTCAATCATTTATTGCACAACCTTGGAATGTAGAAATTGATTCCAGAGTGCGCGATGGAATATTGAGCAAGAAATACAAACGATTTAATTCCCTCACCGGAGATGATGCTCGTTATGCCGGTCATAGCTTTTGGAACTATGTAGTAAATACCTATGGCGAAAAAGTGTTGCCTCACATCTTATTCATGACCATTATCAATAGGAATGTAGATAGTGGTTTCCTGTTTGTTTTGGGCTCGTCATTGACCAATGTAGCCGAAGATTGGAAAGCCTATTATGAAAAGCGATATGGTGTTCTGAAAGATTTCAAGCCGCCCGAAACGGAGCTTCTAAAGCGCTCAAAAAAGAATCAAGTTTTTAGCCAATTTCAATTTAGTCCGACCGGAAGCCACTACGCATACGTATGCAACGAATTAGGCCTGTATAAAGTGAATTTGGTCGATATTCGAAAAGATAAGAAGACGAAAGTAGTTAAGAAGGGCTATCGAATAGCTCAGAATACGGATTACAGTTACCCGCTGTTAGCCTGGCATCCGACGGGAAATTTCTTGACCGTGGTATTTGAGGAAAAAGGTTTAACCTATTTAGGTATTTACGATTTACGAAAGAAGAAATTTGACGTACGGCCTCTTTACACCTTCAATAAAATTATTGACTTCAGTTACGCTGAAGATGGGCGTCGGTTACTTATTTCGGCCGTTCGTAGGGGTAAAACAGATATCTATATCTACGATGTGGTATCGAACACCTTTGAACAGGTAACAGATGATATATACGATGATCACCATCCTCGTTTTATTATGGATGATCAGTACATCGTTTGGTCATCGAACCGACTTGGTGACACTTTGAATGTTCCCGATACCCTATTTGAAGTGGCGACCACCAATGATTTGTACTGGTACGATTATCGTAATAAGGGTTATGAACTGCGCCGATTGACTAATACGCCGGGAATCAATGAAGAAGTGCCTCAGGAATATCAGCCGGGGTATATTACCTATTTGAGTGATCGGGGCGGAACGCGAAATCGCCATATGGTGCACATCGATAGTTCTGTAGCCTACGTCGATACCACAACCCATTACCAATACAATTACGAGAATTTCCAGGTGACGAATTATCCGCGGAATATTATTGAACAAACGGGGAATAGTTTTTCTAACCGCTTAGGTTATATCGATTACGAAAATGGAAGGTACTTAATCAATGAAGAAGAATTTATTCCGGCCCACGAGCTGAAAGAAATAACGGCTCAAAACCCCTTGTCTATTCCGGTTCAAAGTAAGCGGAAGGAATACAATTTTGAAGTAGGTGTTATTGAGAACCCTCGCGAAGCCAATGTGAACAGGGAGATCGATATTAATAATTATGTCTTCGGTGAAGAGGTATATCAACAGTATCAAAAAGAACCTGAAAAGGCGCCAGATGCGAATCAGGCGGTTACGCCTGCGCCTACAAACGACCAGCGAGCGGATGTCCCAAAAGTGGAGTTCCCGCGCGACCAAGTAGCCAAGGCGAGTTCTTCGAACAAGAAGTTTAAAATGCCTCAGGCTCGGAATTATGTAACCGCTTTCTTTACGGAGTTTTTCACGGCCCAAGTCGATAATAGCTTTATCAACGAGACGTATCAACCATTTACCGCCGGGGTTCCGCTTTTCTTGAATCCTTCGTTTAATGGTATGTTTAAAATTGGGTTAGGCGACCTAATGGAAAACTACAAGATTATTGGCGCCTTCCGCTTGTCTATAGATCTCAATAACAACGAGTTTTATTTGGTATTCAAGGATTTGAAAACGCGTCTCGACAAGCAAATAATACTGCATCGCAGGGGTCAAAGAGCATTCTTGCCTGGGAATATAGTGCTGAGTACGCAAACACATGAAGCCACGTACAAAGTTTCATATCCACTCAGCGAGGTGTTTGCTATTACGGGTTCGGGAACCTATCGGTTCGATCAAAATGTGCTCCTATCAACCGACCAATTCACCCTCAATGAACCCAATTTTCAACGAAACTGGGTAAGCGGTAAGGCGACTTTAGTTTTCGATAATACCATTCAAAAAGGACTCAACCTTTATGAGGGTTCGCGGTGGAAAATTTTCAGTGAATACTATAAGAACCTGACTACGGGCGGCTACACGGTAACGGCCGGATTCGATTTCAGACAGTATATTCCTATTCACAGAAGTATAATTTGGGCGAATCGATTTGCGGGTGGTTCTAGTTGGGGATCTGAAAAACTCGCGTACTATATGGGTGGTGTCGACAACTGGTTTAGTCCTGAGTACAATGCGCGCCGGCAAGTAGACCTATCGCAGAATTACGTATTCCAAACCTTGGCAACGCCTATGCGGGGATTTATTCAAAACATCCGAAATGGGAACTCTTTTGCTGTGATCAATTCGGAACTCCGCATTCCTATCTTCCGCTATTTATTGAATCGCCCGTTACGATCCGATTTCCTTACCAACTTTCAAGTGGTCGGATTTGCAGATGTCGGCACGGCCTGGACTGGACTCACACCTTATTCGGAGGAAAATTTCTTGAATACAGAAACGGTTGAGCAAGGCCCCATTACTGTAATTCTCAATGGACAGGTTGAGCCCATCGTCGCAGGATATGGATTCGGACTCCGAACCCGAATGCTGGGCTACTTCATAAAAGCCGACTGGGCCTGGGGTTGGGAAGACTACGTCGTTCGCGACAACATCTTTTACGTATCTTTAGGGCTCGACTTCTAGCCTAAATTCAATGAATTTGTCTACTGTTTTCATACTGATTTTTATCGGCCTCGCGGCCGGATTACTATCTGGAATGGTAGGCGTAGGCGGCGGAATCCTCATGGTTCCAGCCCTGGTTTTTTTTCTCGGACTCTCGCAGCATGGGGCACAAGGAACTAGTTTGGCAGTAATGCTCCCTCCCGTTGGAATATTGGCCTGCATGAATTACTACAAAGCAGGCGCTCTCAATTGGAAATTCGCCCTCATTATTGGCATCACCTTCGTAGTGGGTGGTTATTTAGGGAGCAAGGTGGCCATCGGCATCGATGAGCGCATGCTTAAAAAAGTATTCGGTGTTGTGATGCTCCTCGCAGCACTCAAGCTGATTTTTGGAAAGTAATAAGGACTCGACCCGATTAATTGGCTACTTCGCTCAAAAACTTGATCCGCATTAAGCGCAGTTCCTCCTCAGAATACTCATCATCAAATTCAGTCATCGCCTCTTCCAACGAATCGGTTTCCGCATCTTCCATAAAATAGTCGAAGATTTCTTCTTGTTGGTCTTCCTCAAGTAAATCGTCCAAGTAGTAGTTGATATCCACTTTGGTCCCCGAATAAACAATCCGTTCTATTTCGGTCAGCAAATCATCCATTTCCAGACTCTTGGCTGCAGCAATATCTTCAAGCGGAAGTTTTCGATCCGTACTTTGAATGATATAAACCTTCAATCCCGATTTGTTTACCATGGACTTCACAACCATGTCATCGGGCCGATCGATGTCGTTTTCATCGACATACCTTTTAATTAATTCAAGAAACGGCTTCCCAAATTTTCTGGCTTTCCCTTCACCAACTCCGAAGATGTTTTTCATTTCATCTAGGGTGATCGGATACTGTATGGCCATATCTTCCAAGGAAGATTCCTGAAAAACCGCGTATGGTGGTAAGTTTTTACTCTGAGCTACTGATTTGCGTAAATCGCGCAGCAGCTTCACTAGGTTTTGATCTGCCCCTCCAGTTTTGGGTCCAACCGAAGCATTCGTTGCAACTTCCGATTCTGCTGCGATGTCAAAATGATGGTCTTCGGCGATCATTAAACTTCTCGGCGATTTCAAGAATTCTACGCCTCGCGGCGTGATTTTCAAGACCCCGTATGTTTCAATTTCTTTCCGTAGGAAATCGTGAACGATGGTTTGCCGATAAACCATACGCCAAAAGGCAATGTCTTTGGGTGCACCGGATCCAAAGCTCGGTAATTCGTTCAGCTTGTAGGTTTCAATAGTATTGTTTTTGAGTCCGGCCAAGTATTGTGCTAAGTCATCAATCTTGAACCGCTCTTTTGTATCCATTGCGGCTTGCAGCGCTAGGGAAATATACTCTTTCCCTTCAAAGTGACCTTTCGGATAGCGCTGATTATCGTCCATTCCGGCGCCGTCACCTTTCTTTTCATCCCATTCTTCACCGAAGTAGTGTAAAATGAATTTTCGACGGCTTATAGAAGTTTCGGAATAGGCCACAACTTCTTGTAGGAGTTGGTGACCAATTTCTTGCTCAGCTATAGGCTTTCCTTGCATAAACTTCTCGAGTTTCTCAATGTCCTTATAGCTGTAAAAAGCAATGCAAACACCTTCGCCACCGTCGCGTCCCGCACGACCTGTTTCTTGATAGTAACTTTCGAGCGATTTAGGGATGTCGTGGTGAATAACAAATCGCACATCGGGTTTGTCGATCCCCATCCCAAAGGCGATTGTGGCAACAATTACTTCGACGTCTTCCATTAAGAAAGCATCCTGATGCTTTGCACGTGTCCCCGCATCGAGTCCAGCATGATAGGGCAGTGCTTTAATTCCGTTCACTTGAAGCGTTTCGGCAAGTTCTTCCACTTTCTTGCGTGAAAGGCAATAGATGATTCCTGATTTTTCGGGCTGACTCTTAACGTACTTAATAATTTCCTTGATCACGTTAACCTTCGGCCGCACTTCATAATATAAGTTGGGGCGGTTAAACGAGTCTTTAAAAATATTCGCTTTTTCCATCCCCAAGTTTTTCCGAATGTCTTCTTGAACTTTGGGAGTAGCGGTAGCGGTTAAGGCAATTATAGGAGCCTGCTCAATTCGAGACATGATACTCCGTAGGTTCCGGTATTCAGGTCTAAAATCATGTCCCCATTCTGATATGCAATGCGCTTCATCGATCGCGTAGAACGATACCTTCACCTGCTTTAAGAATTCAATATTGTCTTCTTTGGTCAGTGATTCAGGGGCTACATACAGGAGTTTCGTGATTCCAGAAAGAAGGTCCTCCTTAACTCTCGCCGTTTCTTTTTTGGTAAGTGAGCTGTTTAAAACGTGTGCGACCCCTTCTTCTTCGCTGAAACCTCGAAGAGCATCTACTTGATTTTTCATCAGAGCGATGAGGGGTGAAACAACAATGGCCGTTCCTTCGCTCATAAAAGCGGGCAATTGATAGCACAAACTCTTACCGCCGCCAGTGGGCATAATCACAAAAGTGTCATGACCATCCAACACACTTTTAACAATAGCGTCTTGCTGACCTTTGAATTGGTCGAAACCAAAAAACTGCTTAAGATTTGATTTTAAATAGGGTGGGGACATAAGGTCCAAGTAGTGTTACCGTTTTTAATACTTTTGTAGCGCTTGCTGCACTAGTAATCTGGGTAGTCATCTAAATGTAGTGCATTTCTATTAGCTGACCAACCAAAGAAGCACATTCACTTGAAACAATTAGACAAAATTATTCAATCGGCCCAACGCACCATCGATATTGAATCGAAGGCAATCAGCGGCTTACGAGAACAAATTGACGCATCCTTCGCAAAAGCAGTAGAAACTATTTTTCTTTCGAACGGCCGATTAATTGTTACCGGAATTGGGAAGAGCGCGAACATCGCCAACAAAATTGTAGCGACGATGAATTCGACTGGGACTCCGGCCGTATTCATGCATGCGGCGGATGCTATTCACGGCGATCTAGGTATTGTTCAAAAGAACGATACGGTTTTGGCTATTTCGCACAGTGGGAATACTCCTGAAATCAAAGCCTTGCTTCCCTTGATAAAGAATATGGGAAATACCTTGGTCGGACTCACGGCGAAGCGCGATAGCTATTTGGGATTACAAAGCGATTTCGTGCTCTGCACGGATGTGGAAGAAGAGGCATGTCCTAATAATTTGGCTCCGACCTCAAGCACGACAGCACAATTGGTAATGGGTGATGCGGTTGCTGTGGCCCTGCTTGAATTACGAGATTTTAGCTCGGCAGATTTCGCGCGTTACCATCCTGGAGGCAGTCTTGGAAAGCGTTTGTATGTTACAGTGGGCGATTTATATACTCAGAATGCACGTCCGGCCGTGCAGGCCGATGCAAGCATCAAAGAGGTAATTGTAGAAATATCCTCGAAGCGCTTGGGAATTACCGCGGTTCTTGAGAATGAAAAACTTGTGGGCGTAATTACCGACGGTGATTTGCGAAGAATGATGGAACGCGAAGACGACGTGCTTACCGCTAAAGCCCGCGATATTATGACGGCCGGGCCTAAATTTGTGGAGCCGAAAATGTTAGCGGCTGAGGCGCTGGGACTCATGCAAGGAAAAAACATTACACAATTAGTGGTTGTTGAAGACGGCAATTACAAAGGAATTATTCACCTTCACGATATCTTGAAAGAAGGTATTATTTAATGGCAGAAAAAGAGCGCATCGGAACGGGTACGGAAAGTGATGGATCGGAAATGAGCTTTTTGGACCACCTCGAAATATTGAGGTGGCACTTAATACGTTCGGTTTCCGTGGTTATGTTATTGGGGGTCGTAGCTTTTGCCGCAAAACGCATTGTATTCGACGTAATCATTTTCGGGCCAAAGGATCCGAATTTCATTACCTATCGCATGTTCTGCAAGCTTTCAAAAGCCATGGGCTTAGATGATGCCTTGTGCATGACGGAACTTCCGTTTACTCTCCAGAATATTGACATGGCCGGTCAATTCACTACGCATATTTGGGTGAGCTT
>CBFHRK010000006.1:0-21149 GCA_965658225.1 Flavobacteriales bacterium
ACTCCATGCACTTGGAGTACTGGTTCAAGGCGGTGTTCTACTTCTTGGAAATCACTCAGGCATTCCCGAATGGTTTCTTTGCGAACGCCCAATAGCTTGGAAGCCATACCGGCCGCCATTGAATTGTAAGCGTTGTGCTTGCCCGAAAGGGCTAAATCGTGAATTGACATACGAAGGGGGTCATTATTAAGGTTAATCACAAGTTCGTTTGAGTCGGCGTAGGCCGTGTTTCCTTCCTTCTCGGAAGGATCTAGGGTAAAGCCCTCTTTATGGGCTTTGATTCTTTTGTGTTCCATCAAATTGGCGATGATGGGATCATCGTCGTTATAGAGGAAATAGTCTTGCTCTGTTTGATTTTCAGCGATACGAAATTTGGCGGCTGCATACTTGTAGATATCACCATCGTACCGATCAAGGTGATCGGGTGTGATATTTAAAATAACAGATACGGCTGGCCGAAATGAGTCTATTTCATCGAGTTGAAAACTGCTCAGCTCGAGCACGTAATGATCAAAGTCTTTGGTCGCCACTTGGGCCGCGAAACTATTCCCTACGTTTCCGGCTAGCCCGACATTGAGTCCAGCTCTTTTTAAAATATGGTACGTAAGTAAGGTGGTAGTAGTTTTTCCGTTGGTACCGGTAATTCCTACGATACGAGCATCGGTGTATCTTGAAGCAAACTCAATTTCGCTGATGATTTCAACGGATTCCTCAAGAAGGCTCGCAATTACGGGAGCGCTATTGGGGATTCCTGGACTTTTCACAACGAGATCTGCATCGAGAATCCGTGAAAAGGAGTGCGTGCCTTCTTCAAAGGCAATACCTTCCTCTAGAAGAGTTTCTTTGTAGCTATCTGAAATAGCGCCAAAATCTGATACAAAAACATCGAAATTTTTCATCCGCCCGAGGAGGGCGGCACCAACGCCGCTTTCGCCTGCTCCTAAAACAACCAACTTTTTCATTAGCGCAGTTTTAGGGTTACGAAAGTGAGTACGGCGAGCATAATTCCGACAATCCAGAAGCGCGTTACAATTTTGCTCTCGTGGAAGCCGGCTTTTTGGTAATGGTGATGCAACGGGGACATTTTGAAAATGCGCCGACCTTCACCGTATTTCTTCTTGGTGTATTTGAAGTAACTCACCTGCATGATGACCGAGACGTTCTCAACCAAGAAGATTCCACATACGATTGGAATCAGCAATTCTTTTCGGATTGCAATGGCGAATACGGCGATGATTCCGCCGATACTCAGCGACCCAGTATCGCCCATGAAAACTTGGGCGGGGAATGCGTTATACCAGAGGAAGCCGACACAAGCTCCTACGAAAGCGGCAATAAACACTACCAATTCACCCGATTCCGGGATGTACATGATGTTCAAATAATCGGCGAAAATGGTGTTACCCGATACGTAGGCGAAGATGCCTAGCGTGACGCCTATAATGGCTGAAGTTCCGGTCGCTAGACCGTCAATACCATCGGTAAGGTTTGCCCCGTTGCTTACCGCTGTGATAATGAAAATGACAATGGGAATAAATATGATCCACGCCCAATCGCTTGCATCTTTATGGATCCAGTTGATAAAGCGGCCGTAGTCGAGTTCGTTGTTCTTTAAGAAAGGAATGGTCGTTTTGGTCGACTTTTCCGCCTCCCCAAAAACCGGAAGCATTTGTTGACCCGGCACCACTTCAATAGTATCTGATTTCGGCGCTTTTTGCTTGATTGTTACATCTGGATGGAAATAAAGAATACTGCCAACGATGAGGCCTAAACCGACTTGCCCCATAACTTTGAATTTTCCTCGAAGGCCTTCTTTATTCTTTTTGAAAACCTTGATGTAATCGTCGATAAAACCAATAACGCCCATCCAAACGGTCGTGATCAGCAATAGGATTACATAAATATTGTCTAAACGGGCAACGAGTAACGTAGGCACCAAAATGGCCGCTAAAATGATGAGTCCGCCCATGGTGGGTGTTCCCGCTTTCTCCGATTGACCCTCAAGGCCCAAATCGCGAATAGTTTCACCTACCTGTTTCTTCTGAATAAACCGAATGATCGATTTCCCAAAAACTAAGGAAATAAGTAGGGAGAGAATTACGGCTAATGCAGCTCTAAAGGTGATGTATTGAAATACTCCTGCCCCCGGAAAATCGAATTGTTGGTCGAGATATGTAAATAAGTAATAGAGCATTATCCTTGTGGTTTCAGGGTTTCGTTCAATACTTCTAAATCGTCGAAATCGTGTCGTACTCCCGCAATTTCCTGGTACTTCTCATGTCCTTTCCCAGCTACAAGTATGATATCACCGGCTTGAGCTAAACTGCAGGCTGTTCGTATCGCCTCGCGGCGCGATGTTATAGAAAGGGCCTTCCTAACCGTAGTTGGGTCCAGTCCTTTGCGCATTTCTTCTATAATTACTTCCGGATCCTCACTCCGCGGATTATCGCTTGTGAGAATTACTTGATCGCTGAAATGAGCGGCAATTTTCGCCATTTCGGGGCGCTTCGTTTTATCGCGATCTCCCCCGCAACCCACAACCGTAATCACCTTCTCGATACCTCCTCGGATTTCCGCAATCGTTTCAAGTACATTCTTAAGTGCATCGGGCGTGTGGGCGTAATCGACAATGCCCGTAATTTCATCATCGGTTCGGATAAATTGGAAGCGACCAGGCGCTGTAGATAAGGTACTTATAGTTGTAAGTGCCGAGATCTGATCCATTCCGAGTAAGTCGGCAGTACCGAAAACCGCCGCCAAATTGTAGGCATTAAAACGACCTATCAGTTTGGTGTAAACTTCATAATCGTTGATTTTTAGAACCAAGCCGGAGAAGCTGTTTTCCAAGATTTTCACTTTATAATCAGCCTCTCCTTTTAATCCGTACCGATACGTTCTAGCCTTCGTATGAAGAAGCATGGTTTCTCCGTGCTTATCATCTCTATTTACTAGTGCATATGACTTCGGTCCTAATTTGTCGAAGAGCTTCTTTTTCGCCAGTATGTAGTCGTTAAATGTTTTATGGTAATCGAGGTGATCGTGCGTGATATTGGTAAATACGGCTACATCAATACTTAATCCGGCCATACGATCTTGATGAATAGCGTGGGAGCTCGCTTCCATAAAGCAGTATTTCACCCCTTTTTCGACCATGCGCGCCATCATTTTCTGAATGGATAGTGCGTCGGGGGTAGTGTGCGTGGCCTCCACAATTTCGTTGTCGATACGCACATCTACGGTGCTTAAGAGTCCTGCCTTATCGCCCATTGCCCGCACGAGGCGATAGAGCATGGTAACTACAGAGGTTTTCCCATTCGTTCCTGTAACTGCTACCAACTTTAGTTGCTCACTCGGATGATCGAAAAAGGCGGACGCCATAATACCCAAAGCATAAGATGAGCTATCCACAACTACGTAGGTAACTTTTTCATCGAGCAATTCGGGTAACGTTTCGCAGACAATTGCATTCGCTCCTTGTTCGATAGCCGTTTCAATAAATTGATGCCCATCGACTTGGGTTCCGCGTATCGCTACAAAGGCGGTGTCTTTGACCACCTTTCTAGAGTCAAATTGAATATCGGTCACCGCGAGGTTTGTGTTACCGCGTACCTCAACGATCCCTGCCTTGTACAATATGTCTTTTAACAGTTTCATCAGCTCAATTCCAATGTGATTGATTGTATCGCTTTCAATGATTCGCCTGAACGAATGCTTTGGCGCTTTACCTTTCCTATTCCGACTACTCTTACCTTAATCCCTTGGTTTTCGAGCCAATACACGGCTTCCATAGCATCCCATCCTCGCAAATCGGGCAGTACTGTTGCCTCGGTAAACTCATTTGAATTAGTTGTCATTGGCAAATCGGCCAAGGCCAGAACTTTAGCCGGCTCTTCTCCATTGCTAAGTGAGTTCAGGATTGGGTCGTTGTTGTATAATTTGTGCGCGATTTCCTCGAATACCGGTGCTGCAACCCGGTTCCCGTAGTACCCAGTGCTGTTATTGGGTTTTGAGATAACCACTATGCACGAATACATCGGCCTATCGGCCGGAAAATACCCTGCAAAACTGGCTTGATATTCGGGATACTCATTTTGCTTCCAGTAATTCAGCTTACAAGTGCCCGTTTTTCCGGCAATCGAAAAACGCTCCGTATAAATATTGGTGGCGGTTCCTCGTTCAACTACACCCACCAATAATTTTTGAACTTTCGACAAGGTTTCTTGAGAGCAAATCATGGGATGAACCACTTCGGGTTCGAACTTGCGAATGGTTCTTCCGTTACGCTGAATTTCCTCAACCAAATAAGGCTTCATCATTTGACCATTATTGGCCACGGCATTGTAAAAATTGAGCACTTGAAGGGGTGTCATACTCACGGCGTATCCGTGCGACATCCAGGGCAAAGTAATTCCGCTCCATGATTGATCTTTCGGTGTTGGAATTTTTGGTTTTCCTTCTCCTGGAATTTCAATACCCGTTTTATCGGCCAGACCCATTTTATAAAGGCGATCGACAAATTTTTGAGGGCGATCTTCGTAGTGCTCATTAATTATTCGAGCGATTCCTACGTTTGAGCTCACTTCAAAGGCGCGTCCCAGACTTATAATCCCGTATCCGCCCTTTCTTGAATCTTTAACCGGGGTTCCGTAAAACTTATAAATTCCGCCATTTGTATTTACCTGCTCGGAAGTATCCACTACTCCGTCTTCAAGCGCCGCCATGAGGGCTGGGAGTTTAAATGTAGAACCCGGCTCTGTACTTTCCCAAACGGCATAGTTTCGCTTTTCGTAATACTTACCTTCTTCGGTACGCCCTAAATTGACCAATGCTTTAATGGCTCCGGTTTTTACATCCATGAGGACCGCACAACCGTGATCTGCCTCGTGAATTTCGAGTCGGCGAAGTAAAGCCTGATGAGCAATATCCTGAATACGCGGATCGATGGTGGTCACTAAATCGGACCCATCGCGCGGTTCAATTCTACTTCCGTCGTTTAATGGCTTCCAGTGTCCTCCCGCGATTTTCTGATTGAGCCTACGGCCTTTTCGTCCGGCCAACTCGTCATTAAAAGCACCTTCGAGGCCTACTTTCAGTCCTTCGCGCTCATAGCCAATGGTGCGTTCCGCCATTTTTTGGTAGGGCATTTCGCGGGTATTGATCTGTATCGCTATGAGTCCGCCCCGGTATTTCCCTTCGCGCAAAATAGGGGCATGACGCAATTGCTGGTACTGAATGAAGTCGATTTCCTCCGCCAAAAACAAGTATCGATTTCCCGCATTGCGCGCTTGACGCAAATAGCGCTCATATTCGCTTGTTGATTTAAGACCTAAAATGGATTGTAGTGATTTCGCTAAGGCCGACACCTCCGCTTCAAACAGCTCGGGAGCGATAGTCATTACATCAAGGCGCACCTCATATTTGGGCATGGACGTCGCCAGGAGGGAACCATCGGCAGCATAAATATTTCCGCGCGTAGCATCAATTTCGATCTGCTTTACAACCGTCTCTTCGGCCAACGCAACTAAATCTTTACCCTCTTTTAGCTGAATCCACAGAAGTTTGCATCCGACCGCTAGGGCGAAAACCAATAAGGCCGCACCTGCGATGTACATACGTTTTAATATGTCGGATCTTTCTTTCACTCTTCCGTTCGATAGATTATGTGTGCTGCAACTTCATTCTGACTCAACCCTAATTCCGAGACCTTTTCCCCAACTACCGTGAGTTTGGTCGCATTCATTAATTGCGAGCGCGTGCTGACATACTGCGATTTCAATTCTTTTAATTCCGTTTGCAGTGCGGCAATGCGAAAAACCTTCCGGTCGGCACTGTGCGCGCTGTATATACTAATGAGCGCCAGCAAACCCAGGTAAAGCAAAAAAGGCCAGTGAACTGCGCTCCGTTCATCGGCCAAAAAATTCCCGCGAAGGAATTTTCCTGCATTCCAATTTTTCTTTTTCAGTTGCTCTTCGCTCATATTCGTTCTGCCACGCGCAATTTTGCACTGCGCGATCTACTGTTTCTTTCTATTTCTTCTTCGCTCGGCACAATTGGTTTTCTGTGCACCATTCGGAACGGAACCAATCGATTGCCAAAAAAATCGCGTTCTGCCTCTCCGTCGAGTTTTCCTTCCCTCATGAAATTCTTCACCATCCGGTCTTCGAGCGAGTGATAACTGATTACGGCGAATCGTCCGCCCGTTTTCAACAATTCCTTGCTCTGCTCTAAAAGCTGCTCTAGAGCACCTAACTCGTCGTTGACTTCGATCCGTAGTGCCTGAAATACCTGAGCGTAAAACTTGTGCTCTTTAAACCGAGGTGCCAAGGGCTCTAAAATGCTTTTCAGCTCGTCGATTCGTTGAAGGGGCGTACCCTCGCGGGCCGAAACGACCATGCGGGCCAGGCGCTGCGCAGGTCTCACCTCGCCATAGCGACGAAAAATGTGACAGAGCTGCTCTTCTTCGTATTCATTGAGAATTTGAGCCGCCGAAGTTTGCGCCTGTTCGCTCATTCGCATATCGAGCGGACCATCCTCCCGGAGGGAGAAACCGCGTTCAGGAGTATCGAACTGATGAGAGCTAACCCCGAGGTCAGCCAAAATGCCATCCACTAAGCGCACCCCAAACATGCGGAGGTAATTCTTCAAGAATCGAAAATCGTGAGGAACAAAAACCAAGCGATCGTGCTTCGGCAAATTCCGCTGGGCGTCTTCATCTTTATCAAAGGCATACAAAGTGCCCGTAGTCAATTGGTCAAGGATCGCTTTAGCGTGACCGCCCCCACCAAAGGTGCAGTCGACATACGTACCCTCTGGCTTAATTTTGAGTCCCTTCAACGACTCATCGAGCAAGGCGGGTACGTGGTAATCAGTCATTCTCTTCAGGTGTTGGGCCGCCCATTACCTCCTCAGCTAAAGCCGCGAAGTCTAGGTCTGGATCGTTCAACACTTGCTCATACTTATTCTTGTCCCAGATCTCAACCATATTGATGGAACTGGAAAGCACCACTTCTTTTTGAAGCTCAGCAAAATTCAACAGGTCTTTGGGAACCAGCACGCGGCCATTTCCATCGGGCTCCACGATTCTAACTCCGGCCGTAAAAAGACGAATGAAGTCGTTGTTCTTTTTCACAAAACGATTCAGCTTATTCAATCGCTCCATCACCTTTTTCCACTCGGTCATTGGATGCAACTCCAAGCACGAATGAAAAACACTCCGCTTCACTACAAACCCCTCTCCCCAAACCGGCAAAAGCTGCTTCTTCAAATCTGAAGGAAGCAGCATTCGACCCTTTGCGTCGAGCTTACATTCATGTACTCCAATGAGGCTAATCATGCGGGTTTTTTCTTTCTGAAATCAAATATAGAGGTTATTTAACCACTTTTTACCACTTCTTCCCACTTGTTGATAACTTTTACGCTAAATACACCCTAAAAACCCCTTTTAAGCCTTGAAAACACTGCGTTTTACAAGTGGGAAGATGGACCGATTAGATCCCTTTATTGGTTAGAAGTGTTGATTCCCGTAAAAAGTCTATTTTTGGCCTAAACCATCAAATCGATGCCACCAGAACTAATTGAAGAAGAGAAATACAGCTATCTCGTTGCAGGTGAGGGAAGACCGTTAATTGTTTTGCACGGTTTAATGGGTGCTTTGAGCAACTTTGGAGGAGTAGTTGAGTATTTTTCGAAGGAGGGTTTTCAGGTTATCATACCACAACTGCCGATTTACGACTTACCCCTGATAAAAACGAACGTCAAGAATATCGCGAAATTCGTTCATGGATTCATGAAATTCAAAGGTTTTGAAAAAGCCTCCTTCATGGGTAATTCTCTAGGCGGACACGTTGCTTTGGTCTATGCCTTGCAACACCAAGATCGTGTAGATCAGCTCATACTTACAGGATCCTCAGGCCTTTATGAAAAAGCATTTGGAGATACCTTCCCTCGTCGGGAAGACAAAGAATATGTACGCGTAAAAACACAAGATGTTTTTTACGACCCAAAAATTGCCACCGACGAACTCGTTGACGACGTTTTTGAGACCATCAACAACAGAGGAAAGCTAATTCGCATATTGGCTATTGCTAAAAGCGCCATTCGCCATAATATGGCGGCCGATGTGCCAAAAATATTGAGTCAGACCTGCTTAATTTGGGGAAAACAAGACAGTGTTACTCCGCCCGAGGTTGCTGAAGAATTTAATCGCCTACTGCCGAATTCCGATTTATTTTGGATTGACAAATGCGGACACGCACCTATGATGGAGCACCCCGATGAGTTCAATCGAATTCTCCATGCTTGGTTCAAAGAAAAAGCGGGATGATCATAAAAGATGTTGCATTCCTAAAGAGCTCACAGCAACTTAAACAATGCCCCGATCCCGATCGGCCCGAGTACGCCTTCATAGGGAGGTCTAATGTGGGCAAAAGCTCGCTCATCAATATGTTGGTGGGCCGCAATAAACTCGCCAAGGTTTCGGGTAAACCCGGTAAAACACAATTAATCAATCACTTTGAAGTAAATCAAGGCGAATGGTATTTGGTTGATTTACCGGGATATGGATACGCGAAAGTGAGTAAAAGTCAGCGCCAAGAATTTCAAGGTTTGATTACTGATTACGTGAGCAAACGGCAGAACTTGGTCAACTTATTTGTTTTGGTAGATGCACGCCATGATCCCCAGAAAATAGATTTGGCTTTTATGGAGTGGTTAGGTGAAACGGGCATACCGTTCTCCATAGTTTTCACCAAAATAGACAAGCTCAGTTCGAGTAAACTTCAGAAGAGCTTAATGACTTACCGGAAAGTGATGCTTTTTGAATGGGAAGAAATGCCTATTAGCTTCCGGTCTTCGGCTACAAGCGGAGTCGGCCGAGAAGAAATTCTGGGCTACATTTCTAGTTTAAATGAGCAAATGAGCGATTATTTCAAGGCTCCATCAAGCGAAGACGTTTAGCAAAGTCCTCTGCGAACATCCTCATACCCTCTGCAACTTCTTTATCGTTCGTAGCGCGCTCAAACGAGTCGGCCATAGACAAAAGAGTCTGATGGTAAAAAATCTTCATTTCGTCGACGAGCATCTCCTTCGTCCATAAATCGATACGCAAGGTCTCCTTCGTTTTCGGATCCCATACGGACAACATCAAGGCTTTGGCGTCTTCGTTGGAAATACCGGCATCACTGGCGTCCCACTGGATAGAATCAGGTACTTTATTTTCGTCGAGTTCAATATTGAACTTAATTTCTGATCGATGGCTCATTAGAAAGGTTTGTATTGTGCTTGTTGAAAAAAGGCCCGCGCATCGGTCATTTGCGCAAGTTCTTGAACAGTAGTTTCGGGGTGTGCATCCATATATGAATGGACAATTCTCCAGCCAATCCACTGCCCTATGCGACCGGGGCTTTCGCGGTCAATTTTTTTGTAAAACTTAGAAAAAGGCGCTTCTGCCAAAAATCGGTCGTGAAGCGACTTATCATTTTTAAAGATCAATTCCTCCTCAACGAAATAGGTCCATACATCCGTTTCGTTATCTATACACCACTTCATTTCTTCGGCAGTATATTCCAAAATACGATGGCTTTCCACCTCGGGTAAAAAAGCCTCGGCTATGTACAGTGTTCTTCCGTAATGCAGCATTTGATTCAAGAAGCTGCCATCGCGCGCATCTCTTTGTACAAAAGGCCTGGCGGCCTGAACGGCCATCTTTGGCCCGAGGTATTCTGGCGTTAGACGTTTCGCAATATAGAAAGGGAAGTTACCATACACAGTGTCTTCACCTAGAAAAAGATCGATACCCACAAAAAAAACGGAATCGGCATTAATAATTGCGTACTCCCAATCGAGCCCGGATATATAGGTGATCACTCGAACGTCAGTGCTCAAACTTGGAAAGTAATAAGCCCGATGTTTCAGGACCGAGGTTACATCCGGCCGCAAGGCCGAAATACTGGGATACTTGTTACTCACCTTTTCGTACAGCTCGTTTAACATCGAATCGCGACGCACCTCACCCCAACTGGAATCGGTTTGACCGGCCATGAAAAACTCCGGAAACTCGTTTTGAATTTGAGGCAAACGCTCAGAAAACTGATCGACAGGCGTTCCGAAAAAGGCCGTGTCGAAGCGCAAAAACGTCACATTTAAATCTACCTTCGACGTGTTCACATTCAATGGATCATTGGAACATGAAACGAGCGAGAGAAATAAAATACTGAAAAGTAATTGCTTCATAAGTCGGCAAAGGTAACGAATGAACTTTTGGATTTAGTGCCTATCTTTCCGATGAAAACATTCCCAATGAAAAAACTGGCGTGCCTATTCTTTTGCCTTCAAACGGTCTTGGTTTTTGGCCAAAAAAACCTTGATTCCATCGTTGCAGAGAACATGCACTTCCGATCTGAAATGAATCATGAGTTTTCGAGTGAAGATGAAAGTCCGCTAACTCCCGAAGATCGACTACACTTTGACTCCCTTTCCTTTTTTCCCATCGATACGGCATTTTACGTTATCGCTCGCTTTGAAAAGGTGAAAAAAACAAAGAAATTCAAAATGAAAACCACCACCGATCGACGGCCTCTTTACGACGTTTATGCGATGGTGACCTTTAGCCTTAAAGGAAAATCATTTGAAATTCCTGTTTATCAAAGCCATCGACTCCGAGAAATGGAAGAATTCAAAAGCTATTTATTCTTGCCGTTTAACGATTTAACCAACGGAAATGAAAGTTATGGCGGAGGTCGCTTTTTAGATTTAGCTATTCCAAAGGGCGATGTAATTGTTCTCGATTTCAATAAAGCGTACAATCCCTATTGCGCGTATAATTCGAAATACAGCTGTCCCGTACCACCCAAAAAGAACTTTATAGATTTCGAAATTAAAGCCGGAGTAATGGCTCCGGAAAATCATTGATTATATCAAATGAATAAGAAAACGCTTTCAACTATCGCCATAGCAGAAGCTATCAGCTACATCACTTTTGCCGTCACCATGCCTTTGAAATACGGGCTCGATATTTATTGGCCGAATAAAATTGTTGGTTGGGCACATGGACTGCTCTTCATCCTCTATTTACTTGCCGTAGCTTGGGGGTCAAGAGAATATAATTGGGGATTGAAAAACACCTTTCTTGCCTTATTGGCATCACTTGTTCCTTTTATGCCCTTTTGGATCGAGAAAAAACTGATTCGACCCAGCGTACAAGCAAACTGATTGGGACACGCGAAACATTTTGCCTTGAATGGAGTTGATCAAGAATGGAAAAAATGAAGGTGGAGATTTGGAGCGACGTGGTTTGCCCGTTTTGCTATATCGGGAAAAGACATTTTGAAGAGGCCTTAAATCAGCTGAACGAATCGGACCAAATTGAAGTAATTTGGAAGAGCTTTCAGTTGGATCCGACAACGGAATCCCGACCTGGAGTAGCGGTCATAGACGATTTAGCCGAAAGAAAAGGATGGACGCGGGAATACGCTCAACAAGCGCAATCGCAGGTAGTGAACATGGCAAAAGCGGCCGGACTCGAATACAACTTTGAAAAGGCGGTGGTCGCCAATACTTTTAACGCTCATCGGGTTCTTCAATTGGCCAAAACCAAGGGCCTCGGCGGCCCGATGAAGGAGGCGCTCCTAAAAGCTTATTTTACTTCAGGGCACAACATAGACGACTGGAATACTTTAGCCGCTTTGGCAAGTGAAATTGGCTGTAATGAAAACGATGTTCTTGCACTCGCGTCAAATACGGATTTTGAGGATCAAGTAAATGCCGATATTCAAGAAGCACAGACGCTTGGAGTTCGCGGCGTTCCTTTTTTCGTTATCGACCGAAAGTACGGTATTTCTGGAGCTCAGCCCGCAGCGAGTATTCACGATGCGCTTACACAAGCCCTTGCTGAACGAGGCAATCCTGTATAGGCGAGGCAATAAACACGGTATATCTGAGTTATTTTATGAAACCGCACAGTATGAATGCTCTAATTAAAAATCCAACGCGCACACCATTTGCACTTATGTGGATTACCTCTTTCGTGGTTACTTTCATCTTACTTTTTATAGATGAGGGCTACTACGATTTTAGATGGATGAAAAGCATTGGCAACTGGATCATGTTCTTCGTTTACGTCGGATTTGCGTTTACCGGTCAGTTTCTCGTATCCATTTTATTAAATCGTTTTATCTCGGCCCCACTCGCACATTGGATCACCGCAATCGCAGGAACTACCTTAGGGATTGGCTTCTTAATATTCCTACTCACCTGAGTCAAATTTGTATCTTTCTTCTTTGATTTATTCTCTGAAAGAAATGTTTCTATTTCGCGGATCGCGGATCCTTCTTCTTACTTGTTCGTTCTTTTCTTTGAGCCTAACGGCTCGATCCCAAACGATGGTCGAAACGTCCGACATCACGCGCTTTTGGGCTATGTACGACAGCTTGAGGTACTGCGGCTCGACACAAGATTCGATCGAATGGATTCAGGCCCGCTATCTCGACAAAGCTTCAAAGGGGTTCAAAGAATTTCAGAAAGTTCGTGATCTCGACGCTCGCTATTACGTACGTAATTTTAGAGGCGCTCCTACTTTTTGGGAATCCTTACGACCTAGGACGGAAGATTTGAAAAATAGAAGGGACGAAGTGAATGCTGTTCTTGATCAGTTTGAGCAGCGCTTCAATCATTTTAAACGACCTAAAGTTTGTTTTGCAATAGGCGCATTGTCCACCGGTGGAACCATCAGTAGTGGCTGGCTGCTAATAGGAGCTGAAATTGTGATGGCCGATTCAACGGTCAACAAAGAAGAACTGAATTCCTGGCTACAGTTTGCCATGCAAGATCACGACCAACTAAAATCATTCATCGCGCATGAAACCGTACACACCATGCAGCGAAACACCTTTAATGTGCTGTGGGGATATCTGTTCTCACGTAAGTTGACTATGTCGATGATTGAAGGGGCAGCGGATTTCATTGCTCTTGAAGTAACGGGTGAAACTATAAACGCGAGCTTGTACGAATACGGTTATCAGCATGAGGAGTCGATTAAACGGCAGTTTAGCGAAGACCTTTACAACAACGATGCAGACTCCTGGTTGTACAATGGATTAAACGCGAAAAACGGTCCGGCCGATTTAGGATACTTTATCGGTTCCCAAGCTTGCGACTCTTATTTCCAAAAAATGGATGGCTCGCCAAAAGCACTGAAAAAAATTGCTCAAATGAAACGTCCAAAGTCCCTTGCAAAACAAAGCGACTATTTTAAAATGGTACCTTCGTCTACAGAATAAATTGGCTTATGCAAAGAACTATTTACCTTCTATTTACACTCCTCTCGTTCAGCACTTTTGCGCAAGAGGAAGACTCGTTTTCTTGGCCTAAAGAAATTGAAACGGCCAAGGGAGTTGCGACTGTTTACCAACCCCAACTAGAGTCACTCAATGGAAATATCGTAGAAGGAAGGGCCGCCATTTCGTACCAGGAAACTGGGAATAAAGAAATGGATTTCGGGGCATTTTGGTTTCGTGCTACACTCGAAACAAATACTGATGACAGAACTGCAATTATGGAATCCGTTGACGTAGTTCAATTAAACTTTCCAATGATTGAAGACGAAGAACGGCTAGAAAAGGCTCGATTGGGTTTGGAAAATGAAATTGAGAGTTGGGATATTGTTTTCTCCATGGACTACCTAATCGCTTCATTGGCCGACGCAGAGCAAACCGTAGAAATGGAGAGTAAAATTAACAACGACGCTCCTGAAATCTATTTCCGCAATGAACCTACTGTTCTCGTAAGTATTGACGGTGACCCCATTTTCAAAGAAGACGCAGAAAGCTCCTTGAGCTATGTAGTCAATTCGCCCTTTTTCCTGGTAAAAAACGCGAAGTCAAACGAATTATACCTAAAGGGAGGAAAGTTTTGGTATACTGCTTCAAGTGTTTCGAGTGAATGGAAAGCGACTTCCAATATTCCGAGAAACGTTGCCCAATTTGAAGAAAAGAATAGGCCCGATGAAACCTCCATTGATTCCGCTGCCGCGGAGATGACGAGTCCGCCCGAATTATTAGTCTCTACCACCCCTGCTGAACTAGTTCTCATTGACGGAGAACCCGATTACGGTACTATTAAGGAAACCCAATTGCTTTACGTTAAGAATACGGAGAGCGATGTATTGGTAGAAATCGACTCTCAAAAGCACTACGTTTTAATTGCCGGGAGATGGTATTCATCGACAAGTTTAAAAGACGGCGATTGGTCGTTCGTAGAACCGAATAAATTGCCCGAAGATTTCGCCAATATTCCGGAAGATTCGGAGATGAGTGAAGTACGGATTAATATTCCCGGAACGCCCGAAGCTCAAGAAGCGCTTTTAGCGCAAAGTATTCCGCAAACTGCGGCTGTAGATCGGAAAGAAGCAACGGTAGAAGTAAAGTTTGATGGAGATCCAAAGTTTGAGAAGATTGAAGGTACCGATATCACTTATGCTGTTAACTGTGACAAAACCGTTATGCGAATTACCAATAAATACTATTGCGTCGATAACGGAATTTGGTTCGTGTCAGATACGCCAAAAGGACCTTATATCGTGAGCGATACTCGCCCAGATGAGGTAGATAATATTCCACCAGATAGTCCTGTATACAATACGAAGTACGTTTACATTTACGACAGCACGCCCGAGGTCGTATATGTTGGGTACACACCAGGATATATGTATTCATATTCATATGGCGGCGTAGTTGTATATGGAACAGGCTATCGATACCCTTATTGGTATGGCTCCGTGTATTATCCTCGCCCGGTGACCTACGGTTGGGGAGTGCATTACAATCCATGGACCGGTTGGGGCTTTAGTGTTGGTTTCAGTTATGGATGGGTTGGATGGGGCTATCACCCGTATTATCGACCCTATTGGGGGCCGGCCGGTTACCACGCTGGATACAGACACGGATATCATCACGGTTACCACAATGGTTATAATCACGGTTACCATAATGGCTACCGTGCTGGTTATGCAGCGGCCAATAGAAACAACGGTAATCGGAATGTCTATAAACAACAAAGAGGGGTGAAACCGACTACTCGACCTAGTACGGGAACACGGCCGGCAACGGCGAGTCGCCCTTCGAAAAAACCGAATAACGTATACACCGATAAAAGCGGGAATGTATATCAGCGCGATAAAAACGGCTCTTGGAATCAAAAAACAAAGGGGAGTCAACGTCCGAGCACGATGCCATCGAGCCGTCCAGGCTCTGGAAATGCCTCGCGACCAAGCACACGGCCGAGTACCCAACCAGCATCGAGACCGAATACACAGCCCAGCACTAGACCGAGTACACAACCCAGCACCCGGCCAAGTACTCGTCCGAGTACGATGCCATCAAACAGCGGTTTAAATCAGAGTTATCAAAATAGAAGTCGCGGTCAGCAGAATCACCAAAACTATCAGCGAAGTAGTCCGAGCCGTAATTACAGCCGTCCCTCAAGTGGTGGATCGCGCGGTGGTGGCGGCAGAAGGCGATAAAACGTGGCACAAAGCTTGTATTCCAACAGGCCCAACCAGCACTCCATGAAAAGAACGTTCTCCATATTGACTCTTTGCATTCTAAGCGTACATTCGGTGGGGCAAATAGCAAGCGGGAGCATCTTTTGGCGGCCCGGCATTCAATTGGATCCATTTACGAGTACTTCTGGTGTTCAAGTTTATCCAGATTTAGGCACGATAAAATATCAATGGGAGTTTGATTGGGGCGTACAGCACGTTGAAACCGATGCATCGAATCACGATGGTAAAATAACAACTGGGTGGGGAACTCGTTTTTACAGAACGCGATACCTGACTCGCGATATTTCGGCGTCCTACGGATTGGGTTGGCAGCGAACTCAGGCGCAATTTGCCCTAACGGATACTACTTGGAAAGTTCGAGCCGATTGGCTTGAAGTACCGGCTGGAATGACCTTCAGAGTGCCGCAATTGGGATACTTCACTCCTTATTTTCAGCCCATGCTATTTTTGAACTTTAAGGTCGCGGAAGAACTAAAAAGAACAGTTGTTGGCGCCGAAGATCAGTTGATTGATGAAAATGCTTGGTCTCCCTTTCGCATGGATATCCGCCTAGCGGCGGGAACCGAATATGAACTCGGCCCCAAATGGAGCGCTTTTGCTCAGGTTCAATGGCGCCGGTCAGTTACGAACCTTGTTCATGAAGAAGCTGTATTAAATATTGAGAATAACGAGAACTTCTATTTTAACCAGTGGAATTTGGCCGCCGGTTTTATCTTTACCCCATGAAAGTATTAGAAACGGCTGATTATATCACCAAATGGTTGTTGGATTATGCCAACAAAGTGGGCGCAAGGGGCTTTGTTATTGGGGTTAGTGGAGGTATTGATTCCGCTACTGCATCGACCCTAGCGGCTCGAACGGGTCTTCCACTCCTTTGTGTTGAAATGCCTATTCACCAAGCCGAGAGCCAGGTAAATCGTGCCGTTAGGCACATAGAATGGTTAAAAAGCAACTTCGCGAATGTTTCTTCAAAAGAAGTTCAGTTAACGCCAATCTTCGATTCATTTGTGGCCGCGTTACCAGAAATTGAAGGGGATTCAGATAAGCATGATCTCTCTTTGGTGAACACAAGGGCGCGAATTAGAATGACCACCTTGTATTATTTTGCAGCCCTACACGGGTACCTCGTGGTAGGCACTGGGAACAAGGTGGAAGATTTTGGAATCGGTTTTTACACGAAGTACGGCGACGGTGGAGTCGACTTATCGCCCATTGCCGATTTAATGAAAACAGAAGTGTACGCCATTGCAAAAGCCCTTGGTGTTAACGAGGACATTTTAATCGCACCACCAACGGATGGCCTCTGGGGAGATGACCGAACAGACGAAGATCAAATTGGCGCTTCCTATCCGGAGCTTGAATGGGCCATGGAGTTTACGGGAGACGAAAATTTGTTGAGTGACCGACAAAGGGAAGTTCTTTCGATTTACCGTCGATTAAATGCCGCAAATCAACACAAAATGAACCCGATTCCGGTTTGTGAAATACCTGTCGAATTAGCAAATTAGGCAATCGTCCAGGTATTCCCCCCTTTTAGAAGTTCGCTTAAATCGCCCGTTCCGGCCGAATCAATGTGTTCCTGTAGTTGCGTATTCAATGCCTCTTCGTAGGTGAATCGATCTTCTTGATAAAAGATTCCGAAGGGACGCGGAAAATTACCCTCTTCGTTTGGATCGTCAAAGAACCGGACCAATATATCGGCAAGTGTTCTGTCCTTCGAGTTATGAACCCACAAATCGTTTTCTGAAACGTTTGCATCATTCAAATCTACCAGCACGGGTTTGAGTCCATCCAACTTTACGCCTTTATCGCGGTTTTCACCAAAAATTAACGGTGCTCCTTCTTCGAGCATCAAGGTATTATCGAGTTTCGATTTCTTGTCTGTGAACAACGAGAAAGCGCCGTCATTAAAGACATTACAATTCTGATAAATCTCGATGAGGGAAGTCCCTTTATGGTTGTTCGCCGCTTTTAAAATTTCACGCAAATGAATAGGGTCTCGATCGAGCGATCGAGCGACAAAGGTTGAATCAGCGCCCATGGACAAAGCCAAGGGATTAAACGGATGATCCACAGAACCCAATGGCGTGCTTTTGGTCCTTTTTCCGAGTTCCGAGGTGGGCGAATACTGGCCTTTTGTTAGACCGTAAATTTCATTGTTAAAAAGCAGAATATTTACGTCGAAATTACGTCGCAATAAGTGTATTAAGTGATTTCCTCCAATAGAGAGGGAATCACCATCTCCAGTAATGATCCAAACCGACAATTCAGGTCGCACTGCTTTTAATCCAGATGCAATAGCGGTTGCTCGTCCGTGTATGGAGTGCATACCGTAGGTATTCATGTAATAGGGGAATCGGCTACTGCAGCCAATTCCAGAAATGAATACCATGTCTTCGCGCTCAACTCCAATATCGGGCATTACGCTCTGCACTTGTTTCAAGATTGAATAATCGCCACAACCGGGACACCAGCGAACATCTTGATCGGTTTTAAAATCGTTAGCCGTTAGGGGCGTAGGTATTTTTTCTGTTGTCATGATCCGTAGATTTCGGCAATTTTGTTCTTGATTTCCGAAGCAGCAAAGGGCATCCCTTTAATTTTGTTTAATGGAATCGCGTCCACTAGGAACCGCTCGCGAATGATTTTGATCAGTTGACCATTATTCATTTCGGGGACGAGTACTTTATCGAAGTTTCCGATGATTTCGCCAACGTTCTTGGGCATTGGCTGAATGTAACGAAGGTGGGCATGACCCACTTCATATCCTTCGGCAATCAATTCTTTCACGGCGGTTTTGATAGCTCCAAATGTAGAACCCCAGCCGATTACGAGGACTTTTCCGGCCGGGAGGCCGTTATCAATTTCTTGAAGCGGGATAGAATCGGCAATTTTATCCACTTTCGCCTGGCGCGTATGCACCATGTGCTCGTGGTTATCGGGGTCGTAACTCACGTTTCCGGTAATGTCTTCTTTTTCGAGTCCGCCAATACGGTGTTCGAGTCCGGCCGTTCCCGGGATCGGCCAATCGCGTACAAGCTTTTCATCTCTCTTGTACGGCATAAACTCTTCACCTTCCACTACTTTGGCAAACACCGGAGAAATAGAATCTAAATCTTCCGGTGAAGGGTATCTCCAGGGCTCGGCTCCATTGGCTAAGTATCCGTCGCTCATAAAAAATACCGGCGTCATGTGTTCTATGGCAATGCGGCACGCTTCATACACTGTAAAAAAGCAATCGCTCGGTGTGCGTGCAGCTAGTACGGGAATGGGCGCTTCACCGTTTCGCCCGTATACGGCTTGTAATAAATCAGATTGCTCTGTTTTCGTCGGCAACCCGGTCGAGGGGCCGCCCCGCTGGACGTTTACAATAACAAGAGGCAGCTCCAGCATCATTGCGAGCCCCATTGCTTCCGTTTTGAGTGCTATTCCGGGACCTGAACTCGCCGTGACTCCCAAATGGCCACCGAAGCTGGCGCCTATGGCCGAACAAATACCGGCAATTTCGTCTTCTGCCTGGAAGGTACGTACTCCGAAGTTTTTATGCTTCGACAGTTCGTGAAGAATATCAGACGCAGGAGTAATTGGATATCCTCCATAAAATATATCCAAACCACTTTGCCGACCTGCGGCAATAATACCGATGGCTGTCGCCTGGTTACCCATTATATTTCGATAGTTTCCGGCGGGCATTTGTGCTGGCCGCACTTCAAATCGATTACTAAAGGTTTCACTTGTTTCACCAAAAGCGTACCCTGCTTTGAGGACTTTTACATTTGACTCGGCGATGTTCGGGTGCTTGATGAACTTATTTTCGATAAAATGGATGGTAGCGTCTAGTTTTCTATTGTACATCCAATAGACGAAACCAAGCACGAACATATTCTTCGAGCGATCTTTGTCCTTCATACTCAGATCGGTGTCCTTGAGACAATCGCGCGTGAGCTTTGTGACGTCCATTTGAACCACGTTGAGGTCGTCGAGTGTACCGTCAGTAAGCGGATTTACATCTTCGCCGTATCCGGCGAGATTCAAATTTCTGCGATCGAATCCGGCTACATTCAAAATGACCGATCCTCGAGGCTTTAACCTAACTAAGTTCTTTTTTAGTGCCGCGGCGTTCATCACTACGAGCACATCGCAATCATCACCAGGTGTGTAGATATCTGTGCTCCCAAAATTGATTTGGAAACCCGAAACTCCAGCTACCGTTCCAATTGGGGCGCGGATTTCGGCCGGAAAATCGGGAAATGTACTGAGGTCGTTTCCATAAAGCGCTGCAGTATTCGAGAATTGGCTTCCGGTAAGTTGAATTCCGTCGCCTGAATCTCCAGCGAATAAGATGGTTACTTTATCGAGCTCTTGAGACGTTGTGCTCATAATAATTAAGCAGTTTGAATTTGGCCTATTTCTAGAACGGCGGTTACTTCTGGCGCGTATCTTTTCACGGTCATTTCTACGCCATTTTTAAGGGTCATTTGATTTACGGAGCAATCTACACAGGTACCGTGTAGCTGAACTTTAACAACCAAATCGTCGGTGATTTCAACCAAGCTGATGTCTCCGCCGTCCGATGCTAAAAAGGGGCGGATTTCATTCAGGGCATTTTCCACTTTTAGTGTTAAGTCGGCGTTTGCATTCATAGGTTATTTTTTAACCGCCGAACAGCCGGCCATTGTGGTAATTTCTACTTTTCGGGTTGGAGAAAGCTTATCGTTTCGATCCACAAGTTGCTCGACCATATTGCGTGTTACTTCTTTAAAAGCTTCGGCGGCCGGGGAATCGTTTTGCAATACAGCGGGTCTTCCAATATCACCCGCTTCACGAATCGACTGAATAAGGGGCACTTCTCCTAAAAAGGGAACGCCTAGATCTTCTGAGAGGTTACGGGCACCACTTTTTCCGAAGATGTAGTATTTGTTATCGGGCAATTCGGCGGGTGTAAAATAGCTCATGTTCTCAACAATTCCGAGGACAGGAACATTGATTGCGTCCATTTTAAACATCCCTACTCCTTTGCGGGCATCGGCGAGCGCCACGTTTTGCGGGGTACTCACGATAACGGCTCCGGTTACGGGAATGGCTTGAACAAGGCTTAAGTGAATATCTCCTGTTCCAGGGGGAAGATCGATTAATAGGAAATCGAGCTCGCCCCAATGTGCGTCCTTGATTAATTGGTTGAGTGCTTTTGAAGCCATTGGACCTCTCCAAACCACTGCTTGGTCGACACCGGCAAAGAATCCAATGGACAGAACCTTTACTCCGTGGCTTACCACTGGCTCCATTAGACTACGGCCATTCACGGTGACTGATTTCGGTCGAGCGAATTCAACGTCGAACATCATCGGAACGGACGGTCCGTAAATATCTGCGTCTACGAGTCCCACCGAAAAACCCATATCTGCCAATCCAACGGCGATATTCGCGGTAACGGTAGACTTACCTACACCGCCTTTTCCCGAGGCAACGGCGATCACATTTTGGATCCCGGGCATATCGGGCCCTTTGATTTCGGGTTGTTTTTCGGGCGCGTTTACTTTTATGTTGACCCGAACGACTGCCTTTTCGAACAGCTCGTCGTGAATCAATTTGA
>CBFHRK010000006.1:21158-62279 GCA_965658225.1 Flavobacteriales bacterium
GTTGTTTTTCGGGCGCGTTTACTTTTATGTTGACCCGAACGACTGCCTTTTCGAACAGCTCGTCGTGAATCAATTTGATAATATCTACTTCAAGTTTTTTCTTAACGTGTAATGCCGGAGTGGTGATGGTGACATCAACGTCTATTTCCTCTCCAAATACTTGCACATTCTTTAGTGCTCCACTTTCGACAATATTTGTGCCGATGCCGGGAGTGGCTATTTTATGGAGCACACGTGTTACGGTTTCTTTAGTCAATTTCATGTGTACAAAGGTACCTTTAATTTATATCCGTTCTAAGTAAGACTCATCCGGCAATTCAATAACCGGATCCCAGAAGTGTTGTTCAAAGTTTTGGATTTGATCGGCTATTATTTTGATGTTTTCTTTTTCTAGAAGTTGTTGCATCACATTACCGCCGATGAAATGGTGCTTCCCGGTTAGTAATCCATTGCGGTTTACCACTCGATGAGCCGGGACATTTGCTTGAATATGGGAAGCATTCATCGCCCAACCGACCATTCGCGCTGATCGGGCCGCTCCGAGGTACTTGGCAATGGCGCCATAGCTGGTAACCCTTCCGGAGGGGATTTGCCGGACAACTCGGTAAACACGTTGGAAAAAGTCTTTATTGTTGGGGTTCACCGAGTTGGAATTTGAGGTAGGTAATGGCTTTCCCTTGTTCGAGCCATTTTTTCTCGTAATAAGTTTTGATGTCGAGTAGTGGGTCGCGCTGTGTATTGCTGTAAATGTCGTGGTTCGATTCGAGGATGGGCCACTGAAGTATTTCTAGGAGTCCGTTCGTGTAGCCATGTAGGAATTCCGAATCGCTTTTAAGGTGGATGACACCCGCTTTTTTTAGAATATTTCGGTAACGTTCTAAAAAAAGCGGGTGGGTAAGTCGGTGTTTCGCTCTTCGGAATTTTATTTGTGGGTCGGGAAAGGTAATCCAGATTTCATCTATTTCGTCTGGACCGAAACAACGGTCGATCAATTCAATTTGAGTACGCAAGAAACCGACATTTTCTAGATTTTCCTTTTCAGCATCTTTCGCACCGCGCCAAATGCGTGCACCTTTTACGTCGACCCCTATAAAGTTAACATCGGGCCGAAGGCGCGCCATATTCACCGTATAATCGCCATGGCCGCAGCCCAGTTCCAGAATAATCGGTTGTTCATTCTTGAAAAAATCGGAGCCCCACTTCCCCCGAAGAGCGATACCGTTTTCCGTTTCCTCGCGCGACGGTTGGATCACACGTTTAAAACTGGCCATTTCGGCAAACCGTTTCAGTTTATCTTTACCCACAATAATGTTTTTGCAAAAGTACGGTGAAGAATTAATTATCTAATAATCCACAGTCATTGAAATGAATTGCTTTTGCGCCTTACATTTGTTCATTGTATGAAAAAGAAGAGGATTCTTGTTTCGCCCTTAAATTGGGGCTTGGGGCATGCCACCCGTTGCATTCCAATTATTAACGCCCTTCGGGCGGAAGGGTACGAACCGGTTATTGGAACGAGTGGTCGGGCATTATACTTGCTACAGCAAGAATTCCCAGAACTCGATTTCATTCATTTACCCGATTACAACATTTCTTATCAAAAGAAAGGCTCTTTTGCCCTGAAAATCTTACAATCGGCTCCAACGATTATCAAGAAAATAAACGAGGAGCAGGGTCGATTGAAAGAATTAATTAAAGCGAACAAAATCGATGGAGTCATAAGCGACAATCGATTTGGTCTTTACTCGAATGAAGTGCCTTGCGTATTCTTGACGCATCAAGTAATGATTAAGGCCCCAGTAGGTGAGAAAATTCTGTATAAGTTCAATCAAAAATTTATCCAGAAATACGACGAGTGCTGGATACCGGATTTTGCCGGTCCTGAAAACTTATCTGGAGATTTGGCACATCGTTTTCCTACCGAAGGTAGCTACAAATATATTGGCCCACTTTCCCGGTTTCAGGTGCGAGAAGCAAAAAAAGAACCGCAATTTCAGGTCCTTGCACTTATTTCTGGACCCGAACCTCAGCGTACGCTCTTTGAAGAAATTGTGGTGAATCAAATGATGGAATTAGGCCTACAGGGTGCCGTAGTTCGCGGAATTACAGAACAGCAAAAAATAGAAGAACGCGATGGGATCCACTTTTACAACTACTGCACAGGGAGCGAATTAGAGGGCTTGCTGCACGATTCGGAAATCGTAGTATCCCGATCAGGATATTCAACCATAATGGATCTATGTGTTTCGGGTAAAAAAGCCATCTTCTGCCCTACTCCTGGTCAGACCGAACAAGAGTATTTAGCTGTTGAATTGGATAAGAAAAAACATGCGCCCTTTTATACACAGAATGATTTCGACTTGAAATCGGCACTCATTAAAAGCATCGATTATACTGGATTACCCAAGTTCGATCAACAAGAAATTGATTGGAAAGGGTGCTTTAGCCTTTTTGAAGGGTAAAAGCGAATACCGAGCCCACACCTTTTTTACTTCGAGCAACAATAGTTTGCCTATGCGCCTCAACGATGTGCTTCACAATGGCGAGTCCAAGCCCTGTTCCGCCTTCGTCGCGCGACCTGCTTTTATCGACCCTGTAAAACCGCTCAAACAAGCGAGGAACATCTTCATCGGATATACCCACTCCATTATCCTCGATTTCAACAGACCAGTTCAGTCCCATATCGATGAACCGGACATGCACCCACGCATCTTTCTTTTTTGAATAATTGATTCCGTTAACAATCAAGTTCGTAAACACTTGTTTGATTCGTTCCGGATCACATTGTACGCGAATTGATTTTTGCGATGCATTTTCAAAGGCGAGAATTACATCTTTCTTCTTGGCCTTTAACTCAAGCGTATCCATTACTTCGCGGGCAATTTCAACTACATTCACGCTCACCATATTCATTTGAAGTGCGCCGGCTTCAATTTTTGTTATGGTTTCTAAATCGTGGACGAGTCGAATCATACGATCCACACTGTTGCTCGCTCTTAGAAGGTATTCTCGATTGATCTCTTCATCTTCTAAAGCTCCGTCAAGAAGGGTCAGGATATACCCTTGAATATTAAAAATGGGGGTTTTGAGCTCGTGTGAAACATTACCGATAAACTCTTTGCGGTACGACTCACGGACTTTCAAGAGTTTAATTTCTTGACGTTGTTTTTCGGCCCATTCCGATACCTCTCTACTTACGTCATCGAGGTCCGTATTTACCTCGTCCGATCGGTATTTTCCCGTTCGAATAGCATGAATGCTTTTGTACAGGACTTCAATCTTCTTGTAAATGAATTGGTAAACGGCAAATCGGAAAATGAGGAAGCCGACGATAAAGCACAAAAAGGAAACCACTAAATCGACCATCCAGTCCATGGGCGATTCGTTGATTTGATGTGCTAACCAAAAACTGAATAGTACGAACAATGAGGTAACCAAGCTCGAAAAAACAGCGAGCTGATCGGGCTTGTCAAATCTCATTAATTTTCAAACTTGTACCCTACGCCTTTCACGGTTTTAATATAACCTTCGCCTATTTTTTCGCGGAGTTTACGAACGTGAACGTCTATAGTTCTACCACCCACTATAACCTCGCTTCCCCAAATCATATCCAAAATTTCGTCGCGATTAAAAACCTTTCCCGGGCGGCTTGCCAATAGGCTGAGTAATTCAAATTCTTTTCGCGGAAGCTCTATACGGGTTCCGTCCTTTGTAACTCGGTATTTTTCTTTGTCGATACTCAAATCTGAGACTTCAATCAGTGTATCCATCTCCATTTTGGTTCCGAACCGACGCAAAAGAGCTCCTATTCTGCTGACTAAAACCTTCGGTTTGATCGGTTTGGTGATATAATCATCGGCGCCGGCATCGAAACCAGCGACCTGACTATAATCTTCACCGCGTGCCGTTAAAAACGCAATCAACGAGTTACTCGTTTCTGGAGTGTTCCGAAGAACATCGCAAACCTCCATTCCATCCATTCCGGGCATCATAACATCCAGAATTACGAGATGGGGTTGTTCTTTCTTGGCAATGGTGATAGCTTCCGCTCCATCATTTGAAGTGAATACCGTATAGCCTTCCTTTCTCAGGTTATAACTGAGAAATTCAAGGATATCCTTTTCATCATCAACGAGTAAGATCTTGTATCCGTTTGGACTCATAGCTTAGAGATTTGACACCAAAAATAACGATTAAACAACGCGGCCTTCCACATTAACCAAAGGTTAATAACCTTAACCCAAGGGTAATCCGCTATTAACTCTGCGCTTACGTCAAGGACGTTCCTTTGCAAAAAATTATTGAGCATGCGTAAGTTACAAAATTCCATCACGCTGATCCTTATATGTTTGACCTCAATTGGGTCCTTTGCTCAAGGATCGGGAACCATTTCTGGAGTTATTCTAGACGGGGCCAACGACAATGAGCCAATGGCTTTCGCCAATGTAATAACCGTCGGCTCGAACCTGGGTTCGACCTCTGATTTTGATGGAAAATACACCATTACTGCAGCGGCGGGGACCTATGACCTGATCTTTTCATTTATCGGATATAACGTTGATACGGTTCGAGGTGTGAAAATCACCGCGGGGCAAACGACCGTTTTAAACCACACTTTAAACCAAGGTTCTGTTTCTTTAGCTGCTGTAGATGTGGTTACTAAAGCGAATAAAGAGTCGGAGGCGACGTTGCTTTTGGAACGTAAAGAGGCCTCGGGAATCGTTTCTAATATTGGAGCTCAAAAACTAAAAGAAACAGGTTCTAGCAACGTAGCCGCTGGATTAGGCCGTGTGGCTGGAGTTTCCGTTGTGGGTGGTCAAAACGTATTTGTTCGTGGAATGGGAGATAGATATAATAGCGCCTACTTAAACGGTATGCCTATCGCTTCACCAGATCCAGACTTGAAAGTAATTCCGTTGAATATATTCCGAACGGTTATCGTGAAAAACCTGAACGTACAGAAAGCATTTGAAGCGCCTTTATACGGTGACTTTGCCGGAGGAGCTATAAATATCGCCACGAAAGATTACCCAACGGAGCCTCTGCTCCAGGTTCGATTAGGAGCGGGAATTAACACCCAACGAAATGGAGGTGAATTTTTCACTTACCAAGGCGGAAATTCGGACTATTGGGGTTTTGACGATGGAACCCGTCAGTATCCAGACAAAGTAAGAGAGCTTGATTTTTACGATAGTCGAGTCGATGGCCAAGAAGATGCCTTCCCCAATTTGTTCGACAAGCAAACGATAACAACTCCGATCAATACGGCTTTTGGAATAACGGGCGGTAACTACTACAAAAATAAGGATGGCGAAGGCGGTTTCGGATTTTTAGTTTCCATCGATCATAAAAACGAAGCGAGTTATCAACCGGGTATTTACCGACTAGTAAACCGTCAAGACGATTTCCAAATCGACTACGATGTTCAATCATGGCGTCAGGAAACGAACACTTCAGCACTGGCCAATACTGCTTATGAGATTGATCGAAACAATAAAATCTCTTACAACTTTTTATACGTGAACTTGAGTTCAGACGACTTTAGAGAAACTGGAGACAAAACAGGTTTTCACTTTGACTATCAGCGAGAAATTTTTACTCGTCGATATACGTGGAGACAAAACGGGCTTATCGTGAATCAGATTTATGGAGAGCACGAAGTTGGTCGCTGGAATTTGCGATGGGATGCTTCTTTCAACAGAGCTACCTCAACCGATCCTGATCGACGTCAATTCGTTTACTTGAAAAATAATTCGAGCTTCCTTATTAACACACAGGATTTCAACGAAAATCACCGATTCTATTCTGAGCTAGAAGAAAATGAATTCAATGGCCGATTGATGGGTACCTACGCTTTACGAATGGATAAAGACGGGGAGTCTACTTGGGACTTGACATTGGGTGCCGACATGAAAAGAAAGCAACGCGATTTCGATTATTGGCAAGTGAATATCGACTTTAATGAATACGTCGTCTCCGACAGCCCAGATGCGGATCCCGACAACATGGAGTCCATTATCAATCAAGAAAACTTTGATAACGGAAAAATAGCATACCGAGAAATTGCCGGTTTAGCCTCTGCGTACCAAGCAAACTTGAATATCAATTCTTTTTATGTAGCGACGAGCGGAAAAATAGGCCCTCGTTCAGAAGGGATGATTGGTCTGAGAATGGAAGACGGACTTCAAACACTCGACTACAGAGATCAAGTACAACCGGCCATTCCAAAAACGGAAACGCTGGATCAAATTGCCTTCATGCCAACCGCTTCGTATAAATATGACTTAAATGAGAATTCAACCCTAAGAGCTAGTGCGTCGAGAACCATTTCAAGACCGGCCTATCGAGAAGTCGGTCCATTCCAGTACATAGAATTCTTCGCCGGACGTCAAAGCATCGGTAACCCAGAGCTTCAAAACGGAGCAAATTACAATGTCGACTTGCGATTTGAAACGTACCCACAACCTGGAAACTTAGTCGCCGTAACCGTGTTCGGGAAATACTTAGACAGTCCAATAGAACGCGTACTTATCGCGACCGCGTCTGGACAGTTAGAAAGCTTTATAAATACGGAAAGCGCCATTGTTTCAGGAGTTGAATTCGAATACGTACAGAATTTAGGGAGATGGTTTGGAGAAGATTCGGAATGGAGAAATTTCGGACTTAATTTCAATGCTTCTGCAATGTATACGGATGTTACTATCAACCGAGACGCTACAGTAGGAGGCTCCTCTGTAATTTCTACAAACGATCAGCGTCCATTACAGGGCGCCTCACCTTACCTTGTCAATGCGGATTTGACTTACACCAAGCGATTCGGAAAAGACGATCAACTAAAAAGTACTGCTACGCTTAGCTACAACGTATTCGGCCCCCGTATATTTTCAGCCGGAGCACAAGGAATTGGCGACGTTTATGAGCGACCTGTTAATATGCTCAACTTCTCATGGAGAAATAAAGTAAGCAACCATTGGTCCGTTAACTTCTACGCACGAAATCTATTAAATCCTGAAATCGTTCAAAAACAAGAGTCGAACAATCCGCAAAACCCCAATGGAGAAGCGGTTATCGTGAATAGTTACCAGCGCGGAGTAGACTTCAGTATTTCACTTACTTATGATGTATTTTGACATTAACTCCGGCTTAACATCAGACTCTACTTCCTTAACAAATAAGTAAAACTCACACAAGATACCTTTGACCTTTAGGGGTTATTTTTGTCGCAGAAATTCAACTTCCAAAACCAAAAGAAAATGAAACATTTGAAGTTCAGCCGCATGCTTGCAATTGCCTTGGCACTCGGCGTAACAATGACAGCTTGTAATGATGATGATGATGATGATAACAAAAACAACGCAACATTCACCATTACGGATGTAACGATTGGTGGCCAAGCATTCAAAAAAGTGGCTGGTAACATCAACCAAAACCTAACACTAAACGCTGCAAATAAATACTTGTTGTCGGACGGTGTATTTGTAATGTCTGGATCAACGATTACCATTCCAGAAGGAACGGAGATTTGTGGTGACAAATCGGATGGAGTTGATTTCTTGACGATCAATCAAGGCGCTAAAATCATGTGCATGGGAACTGCTGCTAATCCAGTTGTCATGACTGCTTTGACTCAAGAGAAAGGATCTTTTGGTGGACTTATCGTAAACGGATACGGAGAAATCAACAACGGTTCTACAGCAACTGCTGAGTGCAACTCAGGTACGTACGGTGGAACTGATAACGCTGATAACTCAGGAGAGATTCACTACTTGCGTCTTGAGTACTCTGGATTTATTTGTGCAACAGATGACGAGTTGAACGGATTGACGTTGAACGCTGTCGGTAGTGGTACACAAATCGATCACGTACAAATCTACAAAGGAGCTGATGACGGTATCGAGTGGTTCGGTGGAGCGGCAAACGTTCGCTACGCAATCTCCACTGGAAACCGAGACGATTCATTTGACTGTACGCACGGATGGGCTGGAAAAGGTCAGTTTTTCGTTGTTCACCAAGATAACGTAAGCGGTGACCGCGGATTCGAATTTGACAACAACGGTGATGACAACTCTGCTCTTCCTTGGACAAACCCAATGATTGCTAACGTAACTTTAGTTGGTCAAGATGACGGTGACTCTTCAAACACAGGAATGCGTTTACGTGAAGGAGCTAAATTCAAAATTTGGAACGCTCTTGTAACTGGATTCCCTAACCACGGTATCCGCGTATCAGATCAACAAACATTAGATCACGTTACTGCAGGTGAAGCTTTTGTAAGCCACTCTAGCGTATTTGGAACATCGTACTTGGACGGAGAGCCTTACCGCGACTGCCAGTCTTTCGTTACAAACAACAACTGTGACGAAGTAACTGTAGCGTTAAACGGATTCGTAGGAACCGGAGCTAACGGAGCTGATCCTTCAACGGTTGACTCATGGTTCATGAGCAATACATTCCGTGGAGCAGTTCAAGGATCATCTGACTGGACTACAGGCGGATGGGCAAGAAACGTTGACGGAAGCATCCGTAACTAAGACGTTAAAAACACACTAAAAAAGGCCATTCTTTCGAATGGCCTTTTTTGTTTCTAGGCCTTTCAATTGGCCAAATATTGGTAACTTCCTCCTGGAAATTACAGGAATACTATGAGATCATTTTTCACCCTTGTCTTTTCGTCTATAATTGGCTTTTTTGCCATGGCGACAAATCACCAAATTGCCGTTGGCGGGAGTTTAGGAAACGCTTTTTCACCAAGTGCAATTACCATTATGCAAGGTGACACCATCACTTGGACTAATGGAGGTGGTTTTCACAATATCAATGGAAACCAAGGCATCTACGCGAACAATCCCGAATCATTCGGAAATGGAGGAGCAGCCTCTTCAAGTTGGACCTATCAATATGTATTTAACACCCCCGGGTCATACACCTACCAGTGTGATCCTCACGCCGGACAAAATATGGTCGGCACTATCCAAGTGAATGCGGCTCCAATCGCAAGCCCTTTGAATCCGGGAGATATCGTTTTTGCAGGATTTCAGGGGGATACTCCAGATGGATTTTCGATAATCCCTATGGTGGATCTGCCTGGAAACTTAGAAATCATATTCACCGATCGTTCTTGGGGACCAAGCTCTCAAAATGGTGGAAACTTCGATTGGTACAGTCCATCTGGCGAAGACACAATGAGCTGGATTACCCCTGCAGCGGGAGTGGTTGCCGGTACGTATATTCGATTTGAAGCGCCTACCTCTGGTTCTAATATGCTCATATTCGGAGCCGGTGGAATTACCTCGGATGCTTTGACCGGAATTTCGGGATCTGGTGATAATATTTTCTGTTTAACTGGGAGCATGAACAACCCTACGTTCATTGCTGGAATAATGACTCCGCCTTCAAGCAATAATCAAACCTCATGGATGACTACGGGAAATGCCCTCTCAACAATTAGTTATCTCGCTCCGGGGCTCGTTGACGGCGTCAGCGCATTCGTTTTTGCCTCAGCACACATTGACAATGGATACTATAACTGCGCAATTAGCGCAGCAGATACCGCTACGCTCCGTGCAGCAGTATACAATCAAGCAAACTGGATTACCGATAATGACCCAGCCGTTGCAGGAGCCACAAATTGGCCGTTGTGTAACTTGACCTTCACAACCGGTCCAGTAAACTCAGTAGTTTCTTTTATCACACAAGATTTCTCTATTCTCGAAGATGTTGGTACCGTTCAAATAGATTTAAGCATTGTCCCTCCTGCTTCAAATGCTGGAACCGTAACGGTTCGTTTAACTGCTGGAATCGGACTTGACACAGCAGACGGTTCTACCGTGCCGGCATTTGACCTTGTAACAGGTGATATTCTTTTACCCGTTGTCGCGGGCCAAGACTCTCTTACCATAGATTTGATTATCACCGACGATACACTGGTTGAGTCTAACGAGACAGGGACGTTTACTATTGAATCTCTTACATCCGGCCTAACGGCCGGAAACGACACCGTTGTCGTAGCTACCATTATCGATAATGATTTCATTTCACTCGGGTGCTCCGACCTATTCTTCTCGGAATACATTGAAGGATCTGGAAATAACAAGGGTTTAGAAATTTACAACCCAACATCAACAACCATTGATCTTAGCCCGTACCTTGTGATAGAAAGCGGAAACGGTGGTTCATTTACCGATACGCTGAACATATCGGGAACCATCGCACCAGGGGCCACGTACGTATTGTGTACCGACCAATCAGATGCCACCATGCAGGCCGTAGCAGATACTGTTTTATCTTTCCCAAGTGTTTCTCATTTTAATGGAAATGACGCCCTAATTCTTTGGAATGGCACCGATACAATCGACATCATTGGCGAAGTAGGCGTTGACCCAGGAACTGGATCCGGAGGTGGTTGGACAGTAGGTACTGGAAATACTATTGACCATACTCTTGTTCGTAAAATTGGCGTTCAATCAGGAATTAACAATTGGCTTATCAGTGCAACTCAATGGGATGTTTATCCACAGAACACCTTTGGTTTCTTTGGATCTCACACCATGAATCCTTGTGGAAATACGAACCCAACCTTGGGCTTTTCTTCCGGAGCTCTGACCGTCAACGAAGCAGACGGCAGCGTATCAGTAGACGTACTCATTGGAAGTCCGGATCCAAATTCTGGTACCTCGGTTCAAGTTGTCGTCACAGGCGGAACTGCTAATAACCCAGCAGACTATACGTTTACAAGCCCGACAACAGTAGCGTTTCCTGCGGGCTCCTCAACACCACAAACGATTACTATTGGCATCATCGATGATATGATTTCAGACGGAAATAAAACGGTTGATTTTGCACTTCAAAATGCTACCAATAACGCCGTAATTGTCGGAGGAACTTTTTTCCTTCAAATTCTGGATAACGACATTGTGGTTCCTTCCTATAACATTGGCGAAGTATCAAATAATAATAGCGTAGGCGAACCTGATTCGCTCGGTGTTTATTGCTCCATTGAGGGTGTCGTTTACGGCGAGAATTTGCGCCCTTCAGGGCTTCAATTCACATTAAACGACGGGTCAGACGGAATTCATATTTTCTCAAGTGGCGCGATCAGCAATTATACCGTTACGGAAGGAGATGAATTACGCGTATATGGTGACATCGCATTTTTTAACGGCTTAACGCAAATGGATGCGGATAGTGTTGTCGTATTGAGCCAAGGGAATGCACTTGTGACCCCTGCAGTTGTCACCTTCTTGGATGAAACTACGGAGTCTGAATTGTTGGAAATTAAGAACCTCACTATTGTGGATCCTACGCAATGGACTGGATCGGGCTCTGGATTTAATGTAGATGTGACGGACGGAATAAGTACCTACGCAATGCGTATTGATAGCGATGTAGATCTGTACTCACTGCCCGCACCAACGACACCTTTTAACTTAATCGGAATCGGAGGGCAATTTGATTCAAGTAGCCCGTATGACTCAGGATACCAAATTCTTCCGCGTTATTCAGCGGACATTATTCCAACCATAGGAATCAATGAATTTGAAGAATCCATTCAACTTTATCCGAATCCAGTTATTAGAAAATTCACTTTGGATCTTGGGACTTTAGAGAACGTATCTGTAAACGTAACGAGCATTGACGGAACTGTCATTTACCAAGGGGTTGTGGATAGTGGCGATCAAATTGATACTCAAAGCTGGGCTTCCGGTGTCTATTTCGCTACTCTTCAAAATGATCAATACAGTACAACTGTTCGTCTTGTAAAGAATAAATAAGACAAACTAAAGACTTGAACACAAAGCAAGCATGAACTACTCTTTATTAGACCTGCTCTCGTTGATCGGAGCCCTGGGTTTCTTCATCTACGGAATGAAGGTAATGAGCGACGGAATTCAAAAGGTCGCTGGAAACCGAATGAGAAAAATCTTGAGTGCCATGACTTCGAACCGCCTGTTCGGGGTCTTTACTGGCTTTCTGATCACTTCATTGGTTCAATCGTCCTCAGCGACAACGGTAATGGTCGTGAGCTTTGTAAATGCCGGATTACTTTCACTTGTTGAGTCTATCGGAGTAATCATGGGGGCCAACATTGGCACTACCTTAACGGCTTGGCTTATTTCCATTTTTGGGTTTAAAGTGAAGATATCAGCCATGGCCCTCCCTATAATTGCTTTTGGGTTTCCGATGCTCTTCTCGTCAAAAAGCACGGTGAAGTCTTGGGGAGAAGTACTCATAGGATTTGCGCTTCTTTTCATGGGCCTTGAATTCTTAAAAGAATCCGTTCCCGATTTACAATCGAATCCGGAAGTACTCGAATTCTTATCAAACTATACAGATAAAGGTCTCTTATCAACGCTCATATTCATAGGCGTAGGAACCATTATTACCGTTGTCGTGCAATCTTCTTCGGCTGCCATGGCACTGACATTAGTTATGTGCTACCAAGGGTGGATTCCCTTCCAATTAGCGGCTGCCATGATTATGGGCGAGAATATTGGGACTACAATTACGGCCAATTTAGCAGCGCTTGTTGCCAATGTGCATGCCAAAAGAGCAGCTCGAGCCCATTTCCTTTTCAACGTTTTCGGAGTCATTTGGATGATCATTGCATTCCCACTATTTATTTCAAACATTAATAACTACATGGGTGATCATCCAGGTATTAGTGGCGTCGGTGGAAAAACGTACTCAATAACCTCAAGTGCCAATATCCCCGCACTTGAGTCTGATCTCAATACTAGGTTCAGTGACGTCGGCGACTTTGTAGATTTCGACTTCACAAACCCCGAAACAATTGCCGTTCATTACAGCTTATTCAAAGCAAGCGAAGCGGGCATAAACATTGATTCACTCGCATCCTCACGGATGGATGCTCAGCTTGCTTCTTGGGGACTGGAAAATTCAAATATCACAGTCACTGAGCTCGGAGCAAAGCCCATGGAAGAGGCCAGTTCCATTCCCATTGCACTTTCCATTTTTCACAGCGTGTTCAATATATTGAACGTGCTCTTCTTAGTATGGTTTGTTCCTTTCATTGCCAAAACAGTGATCAAAATTCTTCCGGCTAAAGGAGAAGATGATGAGGTATTCCACTTGAGCTATATCGGTACTGGAATGATGAGCACTGCCGAACTTTCTATTATTGAAGCCCGTAAAGAGATTACCAAATTTGGTGAGCTTACGGGTAATTTATACCGCACAGTACCGCAGCTCTTGCACGCCACAGAAGAAAAAAAGTTTAATAAACTTTTAAAGCGGATTGCCAAGTATGAAGATATGACCGACCGCATGGAAATCGAAATTGCAAAGTACTTAACCAATGCATCGAGCAATGACTTGAGTAAAGATGCATCGCGTAGGGTTCGGAGCATGCTCAGTATCATTTCTGATCTAGAAACGGTAGGAGACCTTTGTTACCAAATAGGACAAAACTTAGAGCGTCGCAGGGCAATTAAAGCCTATTTTACACCCGAGCTCCGCGAGCGATCGGAGCATATGTTCGTGATTGTGGAAAAAGCTGTTGCCGTTATGATTCAAAATCTAAACCAAGACTACACAAAAGTAGCACTCACTGAAGCTAAAAATATTGAAGACGAGATAAATGAGTTGAGAAATAAATTGAGAAATGAACACCTCAAAAATGTTGAAAAAGGACTGTACCCCATTCATTCGGGCATGTACTACATTGATCTCATTCACAGCCTAGAAAAAATTGGAGACCACGTATTCGATGTTTCGGAAGCAATCGTACTTGAATCATAAATCCAGGTGCTTTTCCAAAACTAAAAATGGGCCTTTTGATTTTCAAAAGGCCCATTTTCTGCTTTATAATGCCCGTTTTCTAATTAATAATAACCGCTGGCGATAGCTCCATATTACTAACGTTAAAATCCCGGTCTACCAATCGGAATCCAAATTGAACCGTATCACTGTTGGTAAAACTCACATTCAAGTCGTAAATAATATCGCCCTTCAGGGTCTTGTTCTTACCTGTGGGCGTCAAATAGGGAATTCGCGCACTGAAAGACGGATCCAAATCATCAATTAATTCAAAGTCGTTAATAGAATCGTTCCACTCGTAATAATCAACTAATAAGTTGTGGTAAAAAAGCGAATCCGGGTGAAACCGACCCGTTGTATCTCCAGGTCTCAATCCAACGTTCCCATCGCCATCCGTAAAGGCAATCGTTACAATGCAGAACGTGTTCTCATTGCCCAATTGGTCTACAGAGTCGACCAGTTGATATCCGTCAAAAGTAATAATGGGCTCGGGCGGATACTCCTCCGTGCGCAAGCACGACGAAATAAGCATCGCTCCTATACCAATCATGAGTGCTATCTTTGATCTTCTCATTGTATTACTAATAACGATCTTACTGCTTGTTTCGTTTGTATGAACCTCAAGAGCTTCAAAAATAGGGTTTTTCGCTGCTCGTCCGAAAATGAGTTTAATGAACTTGCTCTGGAGCTCTTCCGCTGGCAAGCGGCAAATGTACCGCCCTACCGCGAATTCTTGTCCCTTTTGAAGGTTTCTCCATCCGAAATTCAGTCTGTCGAAGACATTCCTTTTCTACCCGTTTCTTTTTTTAAATCGCACAACGTCCTAGCGGCCGGATACACACCCGAGCTTCATTTCACCTCTTCTGGCACTACAGGGCAAATACCTTCGCGTCATCCCGTCGTAGACAAAGCGCTCTATACAGACAGTTTCCAAAAAGGGTTCCACCATTTCTATGGCGACCCCAAAGAGTACATTTTCCTCGCCCTTTTGCCCTCCTATCTCGAACGCGACGGCAGTTCGCTCATTGAAATGGCGGCCGGACTCATAACCGAAAGTGATCACCCGGATTCAGGATTTTTCTTAAACGATTTCGATGCACTGAAGGCCCAAATACAAAAAACCAGGACCGATTCCCGGAAGCTTTTTCTCTTGGGCGTTAGTTTTGCCCTCCTCGATTTAGCGACGGAGCACTCAATCCAAATGCCCGATAACACTATTGTAATGGAAACGGGCGGCATGAAAGGGCGGCGAAAAGAAATGATCCGGTCCGAATTACACGAAATACTGAAAAATGGGCTCGGCGTAGATGAGATTCATTCCGAGTATGGCATGACCGAACTCCTTTCGCAAGCCTACGCCCCTAATTCGGGCCGATTCCTAACCCCGCCTTGGATGCGTCTTTCTCTGCGCGATACAGAAGATCCACTCAACGCAGCACGTCCTGGAAAAACAGGAGGAATCAACATCATAGACCTTGTAAACATCTATTCATGTGCGTTTCTTGCCACCCAAGACCTGGGACGGGTTCATTCCGACGGCGGAATCGAAGTACTCGGCCGATTCGACGATGCCGAAGTACGCGGGTGTAATCTGATGGTCCTCTAACATCGGCCCGATAGGCCCTTTTACTCAGCTTTCAACAAAAAGTAATTCTTCTTTCCCTTTTGAACCAAGACGTAACGATCGTTCAAAAAATCATCCGCACTTAGCGACCAATCGATTCCTACTTTTTCTTTATTTACGGATACAGCATTGCTCTGAATCATGCGACGCGCCTCACCTTTGGAAGCAAATACAGCCGTGTGCTCTGCCAGTAAATCGATGACATTCACCCCGTCAATTTCGGCCTTTGAAACATCGAACTGGGGCACTCCGTCAAATACGCTGAGTAGCGTGTTTTCGTCGAGCTGAATCAATTGTTCCTTGGTTGACTTGCCAAACAATATTTGAGAAGCAGCCAAGGCCTTTTCGTACTCTTCCTGACTGTGAACTCGAACGGTCAATTCTTCCGCAAGCGCCGACTGCAAAATACGCATGTGTGGTGCCTCCCCATGATCCGCTTCTAACTGCTCTATCTCCGCGCGCGATTTCAAACTAAAAATGCGCATCCATTTCGGAACGTCTTCATCAGACGCATTCAGCCAATATTGGTAGAATTTATAGGGCGTGGTTAAATTTGGATCGAGCCAAATATTACCTCCTTCCGACTTGCCAAACTTAGATCCATCAGCTTTCGTGATAAGCGGACAAGTAAGTGCAAAGGCCGTTCCAGCATCCATACGACGGATCAATTCGGTACCAGCGGTAATATTTCCCCACTGATCTGAACCGCCCATTTGAAGAATGCAGTTCTTCTCTTTTTTCAAGTGAAAGAAATCGTACCCCTGAATTAACTGATAACTAAATTCCGTAAACGACAAACCGGTTTCGAGTCGCGATTTCACCGAATCTTTGGCCATCATGTAGTTGATAGTGAGGTGTTTCCCTACATCGCGCAGAAAATTTAGAAGTGAAAAATCTTTAAACCAATCGTAGTTATTCACGATTTCAGCAGCATTCTCGCCCTCAAAATCCATGAATTTCTCGAGTTGCGCCTTTACTCCAGCAATATTTCTTTGAAGCACCTCTTCGCTCAAAAGCTGACGTTCCGATTTTTTTCCCGATGGATCGCCTACCATTCCCGTAGCTCCCCCCACCAAGGCCAGTGGCTTGTGGCCAGCTCTTTGAAAATGGGTAAGCAGCATAATCGGAACTAAATTCCCGATGTGAAGCGACTCAGCTGTGGGGTCAAAACCAACATATCCCGTTGCCATTCCAGCATCGAGCGCCTCATCGGTCCCGGGCATTACGTCATGTATCATTCCTCTCCACTCGAGTTCTTCAATAAAGGCATTCATGGTGTCTCACTTTAGGCGGCAAATTTACCTAATTTAGCCGCATGATTTTCGTTACCGGTGGAACAGGATTGTTAGGTGCTCATTTACTCTTCGAATTAACGAAGAAAGACGATCCCATTCGGGCTTTGTACCGATCCGAAGAGCGAAAAAATCACGTCTTAGAAGTTTTCCGCTACTACGCGGATAAGCCTGAAAGTCAATTCAATAAAATTGAGTGGATCGCTGGTGACTTGCTTGACCTTGCCTCGTTGGAGCGCGGAATGGAAGGAGTAAAACTCGTATATCATTGTGCGGCGCTCGTGTCTTTTAATCCGGCCGATCGCAATCGATTGTTTTTGATTAACGAACGCGGAACGGCCAATGTGGTGAACGTAGCTTTGGCTGCCAAGGTATCAAAGCTCGCTTATGTGAGTAGTGTTGCGGCCCTAGGTCGGGCCGATGGCGCCCGAATGATCAATGAATCCGCGGTATGGAAAAACGGACCGGAAAACTCTAATTATTCCATTTCAAAAAATGCAGCCGAGCGTGAAGTCTGGCGAGGAACGGAAGAGGGGTTGCCCGCAGTAATCATTAATCCGAGTATCATTTTTGGTCCTGGTTATTGGAACGAAGGTTCGTCTAAAATTTTCTCGAGTATTGCTAATGGCTTTTCGTTCTACTCGGAAGGGATCAATGGCTTTGTGGACGTTCGTGATGTGGTGAGTACCTTTATTAAGCTTGCCGAAAGCACTATTGAAAACGAGCGGTATATCTTGTGTGCGGAAAACGAAAGCTACAAGGTGGTTTTCACCAAAATTGCCGAATCGCTGGGTGTAAAACCACCTCATCGCAAAACGCCCCCATGGTTGGCGAATATCGTGTGGCGCGTATTTGCTTTGCGACGCATTCTCACCGGAAAAGCACCTTTAGTTACTAAAGAAACCGCGCGTACCGCGCAGCAAGAGGTTCGCTACAACAACGAGAAAATTAGAAAAGCGCTCGACTTTAATTTCCGGCCGCTAGGCCGTAGTATTGAAGAAATTGGACGTTACTACCCCAAGAATTAATCGTCTACCGGATCGACCATGCGCGCTGCTTCCATTTGATTGAGTTTTTCAATTACTCGGGCATAAACGGCGTCAAAGTCTTTTAAGTTATCGCTGTACCAATCGAACGATCGTTGATAATCTTCTTCGGTAATCTGGTGCTTTTCGTACACGAAGTTGGTAAGCGCTTCCGACGAAACCAGGGTACTATCTTTGGTCAATATTCGCGCTTGAGTAATTCCCTGAGTTAGGTGCACATCGAGCATCACATCGGCCATTTTATCGGGGGAAAACACATTCTCCGGACGTTCTTTTTGAGCGCAAGAAACAGTGAAACATACAAGAACGATATAAATTATGCGCTTAATCACGATCGAAAAGCAAACGTTCACCGCGCACCGACTCATCAATTTTGCCATTCTTATACACCCATTGGCCATTCACAAAAGTATGGACCACGCGAGCTCTGAACGAGTTGTTCTCGAAGGGTGACCAACCGCACTTCGAAAGAATATTCTCCGAATTCACCGTCCACGGATTCGATAAATCAAATACGGCTAAATCGGCTTTGTATCCTTCACGTAAATACCCGCGTTCTTTTACCTGAAACAAGATGGCCGGATTGTGGCACATTTTCTCCACAATTTTTTCGAGCGAAATACGACCGCGCAAATGATTCTCGAGCATGGCTACAAGCGCATGCTGAACTAGAGGTCCGCCCGAAGGAGCAGACGTGTAAGGATTTTGCTTTTCGGCCAGTGTATGAGGTGCGTGATCGGTGGCGATAACGTCAATTTTATCGTTCAATAAAGCCTTCCAAAGTCCATCGCGATCTTTTGCCGTTTTAACGGCTGGATTCCATTTAATAAACGCCCCTTTAGCATCGTAATCTTCATCACTAAACCAAAGGTGGTGAATACACACTTCGGAGGTGATCATTTTTTTGTGAAGGGGCTTCGAATTACTGAATTGCTCTGCTTCTTTAGCCGTACTGATATGAAATACGTGCAACCGCGAATTGTGTTTTTTCGCTAAAGAAATAGCATAGCTGCTCGACTTAAAACAAGCTTCTTCGCTTCGAATTAATGGGTGCGCCCTAAAGGGAATATTGTCGCCGTACTTAGCATGATATTCCTGGAAATTCCGATTGATTGTGGCCTCGTCTTCACAATGTGTGATGATCATGGTAGGTGCGTTGGCAAATAAGTTATTCAGCACCTTTTCGTTCTCGACAAGCATATTTCCAGTACTCGAACCCATGAATACTTTGATCCCAGCCACGCGCTTGGGGTCTGTTTTAAATACCTCGTCGAGATTGTCTTCACTGACGCCCATATTGAAGCTATAATTAGCGAGGGAAACCTGAGCGGCCCTTTGGTATTTTTCTTCAAGCAACTCTTGGGTTAGCGCCGCCGGCTTTGTATTGGGCTGTTCCATGTAGGAGGTAATTCCTCCGGCTATTGCTGCTCGTGATTCACTGGCGATATCGCCTTTGTGAGTAAGTCCTGGTTCTCTAAAGTGAACTTGGTCGTCAATAATTCCGGGAATTAAATAACGTCCTTCTAAATCGAGCACGCGAACGTTCGAAGTTTGTGGCGATATATGTGTATCTATTTGTTCAATACGGTCTCCCTTAATCAGCAAGTCACCTTCAGTAATAGTTCCTTCGTTGATCATCCGGGCATTCTTCAACAGAGTTTCCATAATTATGCTTTAGTCGGATATTTTTTAAACCAGCTTCGAATTTTCATCGAAATTACGCCGAAAATTGCTTCGGTAAAAATACCGCGATTCATTTTTGAATCGCCGTATTTTCGATCTGTGAAGATCACGGGAACTTCTTTAATGGTAAAGCCACATTTCCAGGCAGTAAACTTCATCTCTATTTGAAATGCATAGCCTACAAATCGAATTTGTTTGAGTGGTAGCGTTTCGAGTACTTCTCGCCGGTAGCATTTGAATCCGGCTGTAGAATCGGCCACGGGCAAGCCGGTAACCGTGCGCACGTACTTCGATGCAAAGTAAGAAAGAAGCACCCTACTCATTGGCCAATTCACTACGTTTACTCCTTTCACGTAGCGCGATCCGACCGCTAGGTCGCCGCCTTCATCGGTACACGCGTGAAGAAGTCGGGGTAAATCATTGGGGTCATGCGAAAAATCGGCGTCCATTTCAAATACGTGCGTATAATCGCGTTCCAATGCCCATGCAAATGCAGCTAAATAGGCAGTACCTAAACCATTCTTGCCTTTTCTGCGTAATAGATGTAAGCGCTCTTTGAATTCAGCCTGTAAAGCAACCACCATATCCCCTGTTCCATCGGGAGATCCGTCATCGACAATTAAGACCTCATAAGGTTCTTCAAGGGCGAAAACGGCGCGAATGATGGCGTCGATATTTTCGGCTTCGTTATACGTAGGTATGGTAACTAAGGCTTTAACCACTGATTTCAATTTGAGACAAAAATAGGTATTCGGAACAAATCAAACTTTTAACTTTGGAATGTTATGAAAAAGTATATTCTCGGTCTTGTTTTTTTATGCGGTTCTCTTCTATTGGTAGAGGCTCAATCCATTAAACTTTATGGCCTATACAGAGGCGGCACTGGTCCTTGGGACGCGAGTTACATTCCATTAGCAACCATGGATCCCGTGACGGGCGTACCCGTTGCTGTTGATACCATTACAGGTATTGGCGCGGTAGTAATGGGATCTTCGACGTTTGATCAAACGAATGAAGAGTATATTTTCTCAGGACCTTCATCTCCGGGCAATATCATGAGTTTGGTTCGTGCCAATGTATTTACAGGGCAAGTCATCACGGCACCAGGCATTAATGCAACCGTGAATGAGTACCAATATGACATGCAGCAGCAGAAATTATTTGGTCTTGGCGGATACATTGTAGATACAACGGCTATACCGCCCGATTATAGAACTCGTCTAGTGACTTTAAATCCGGCCACCGGAAGCGTTATCGAAATTGCTAAACTTCCTGAAATTTCGGCAGTTGTGCTCGGGAATAGTACCTATAATTCGGATAGCGCGCATTTTATTGTGGAAGGAATTGATACTCTTTTTCAATCGAGAATGTATGTTATTGATGCTTTAACGGGGGCGATAATTAGCAATAACCCGCTGAACATGGCTCAGGGCACTTATTTTAACGAGTGGGAATTAGACCAAACCACAAACAAGATGTATGGTTTGTACCGCGACAACAATCAAAACTACATGGGATTTGCCGAATATGATCTCGCTTTGAACACGTATACAATCATCGATACGATTCCGGGCATTATCGGTTTATCGCCAGGTGCGAGTGTTTATGATCAAGCCACGGGTAGCTTTATTTTTTACGGAGTAACGAATGTTCCGCAGCAAAATCGTTTGGTGACCATCGATGCTTCAACGGGTCAAGTACTCCACAATCCGATCGTAAACGGGTATTTCATCGAAATGGAAGTAAACAATAGAGCCTATGCTTCGGATCGTTATGGAAACAGTGTTAGTTTGAATGAAGTGGAAGAGAACACCTTGAGTATCTATCCAAATCCTTTTTCGAATAATGTGACTCTTGAATCTCTTGGTGGTGATATCCAGATTTCGAATGCAATCGGCCAATTAGTTTGGCGTGGTTCGGTTCCTGCCGGGAAGGCGGAACTTAATTTAAACCGCCTTCCGGCGGGATGGTACATTTTGCAGAGCTCAGAAGGCCTTTTCGAACCAATACGGCTTTTAAAAAACTAAGCGCTTCGTAACGTTTGTTTAACATTCAAATTGAATTGAGCCCTGCTTGAAAATCGTATATTTGTGTGCTCCAAAATCAGGTATATGAAACACTTTTTACTCTCTGCTCTATTTACTGCTTTAACTGTCGTTGCCCTTGGCCAATGCTCGGATATTTTTATTTCAGAGTATGTTGAGGGTTCAGGAAATAACAAAGCGATTGAGCTCTACAACCCGACGGCAAGCGCCATCGATTTAAGTGAATACACACTGAAACGCTACAGCAACGGTAGTACCTCAAATCCAGACGTGCTTGTTTTATCAGGAACCATTCCTGCATATGGGGTTGTAGTGATTTCAAACGGTCAAACAGACTCAGTAACCCTTTCTGGCGGAGGTATTTCTCCTCCCTGCGATCCAGCCCTTAGAGCACTCGCTGATATTTTAGATAATGATTACCCAGCGCCTTGTTACTTCAATGGAAATGATGCCATGACCATTGAAAAAGGTGCCACAATTATTGACATCCTGGGCAAAGTAGGTGAAAATCCAGGAGGTGCCTGGACTACGGATACCACCGCAGGTTTTACAGATGCGAATGGCGGAAGATGGTGGACTCGAAACCACACTTTAGTTCGCAAGCCGCTTGTAGGTGGAGGAGTAACCTCAAATCCAGTTCTTTTTAACCCTGCCGTTGAATACGACTCACTACCTCAAGATACTTGGACCGAACTCGGAACACACGATTGCGCTTGCGATCCAAACTATGTTTCTATTGAAGAAACAGCGGTTGTTTCCTTGAAATTATTTCCAAATCCAGTGATGTCTGGTCAATCGATCACCTTAACATCAGAAAACAAAATCAAAGGATACGAAGTGTACTCCATTGTAGGGCAAAGAATCTCACGTGGTCAATTGACCTTCGCAACCGAGCGAGTTGTCATCGATCGTATTCAAGCATTGCCTGGTGTATATTTTGTTCAAGTGGAATTCGAAAATGGGAGTGGCGTTACAAAACGTTTCATTTTGAATTAATTGAATGAATTTGAATACAAATAAAAGCTAGTAGGGACCGTCTTGCTAGCTTTTTTTTATGCTGACTTATGAATCGTATTTTTCTTCTTTCTGCTCTAATATTTTCGACACTTGTCAGTGCACAAACTGGAACGGTTAGAGGCGTCGTATTAGATCCAATTACGGGCGAAACCCTTCTGGGTGCGAATATCGTTTACGGTGAAAATCAGGGAGTAGCGGCCGATTTCGACGGACGATTCGAGCTCGAATTACCGGCGGGGGTCTACACTTTCACCTTCAGCTATGTTGGGTACGAGCCCAAAGAAAAAACGGTGAACGTTGTTGCCGGAAAAACAATCGATTTAAAAATATCCCTTAAAACTACCATGCTAACCGAAGTGGAGGTTGTTTCAGATATGGCCATTGAGCGCGAAACGCCCGTTGCCTTTTCCAATGTAAGCCCGCAACAAGTACAACGTGAATTAGCTTCTCAAGACCTACCCATGGTTTTAAATGCAACTCCGGGTATTTATGCTACGCAACAAGGGGGAGGTGATGGAGATGCGCGAATCAATATTAGAGGGTTTAGTCAGCGAAATGTGGCCGTAATGGTCGATGGAGTGCCCGTAAATGACATGGAAAACGGCTGGGTATATTGGTCGAACTGGTTCGGGCTCGATGCGATTACTCAAAAAATGCAAGTTCAACGCGGGCTCGGAGCCTCGAAGCTTGCTATTCCCTCCGTAGGAGGAACCATTAATATACTGACAAAAGGCATTGATCAAAAGAAAAGCTTTAGAGTAAAACAAGAAGCAGGAAACAACGGATTCTTGAGAACCACGGTCGGAGTCAATTCAGGTCGTTTGGAATCCGGCTGGGGATTTACTTTTGCCGGATCGTATAAGCGAGGCGACGGATGGGTGGACAATACACACACAGAGGGTTGGTTTTATTACTTTAAAATTGACAAGCAACTGGGGAATCACAATTTGAGCTTTACCGGTTTTGGAGCGCCACAACAACACGCGCAGAGAAGCTGGAAAGTCTCCATTGCCGATCACGATACTCAATACGGTCGTGATTTATTTGAGGGCGACGACGATTTATACAACGTTATGACCGCCCATAATCAGGGCGACATTACGGATGAACAACTCGATACGGAGCTCGCCGCAATCGGAAAATCGCGTTCCGACTACAACAATGCGCTTGAGAACTTCGTCGATACCACGGATGGAAGTAATTATGGAATTCGATACAACCAACACTGGGGTTATTTAGACCGGTACGACATTGTGGACGGGGATACCCTTCGGAACGGGGAAGAACGGGTTACGGAGCGATTAAATTACTACCACAAGCCCCAGTTTAGTTTGAAAGATTTTTGGAGAGTTAATGACCGTCTTTATTGGTCAAATGTGCTTTACTTATCCATTGGAAATGGAGGCGGCACAAGTCTTTCAGATAGTAGTCCTCCACGCGACCAAAACGGTCAAGTTCGATTTCAGCAAATCTACGACGCGAATAAATTCGGACCTTTTAGCATTGATCCCGTGTATTCCGATACAGAACATAAATCATCCGATATTCTGCGATCGAGCATCAACAATCACTTTTGGTATGGCTTAGTCTCGACCTTCACGTTCAATCAAAACGATCGCTTCACCCATAGCGGAGGAGTTGATTTCCGATCCTACAAAGGAGAGCACTATCGCGAGGTCTACGATTTATTGGGCGGTGATTATTTTGTGGATAATTCAAACCCCAATGCCGCTTCGCCCGTACGACGCGAAGGGGACATAATAAGTTATCACAACGACGCAAAAGTTCTCTGGGGAGGCGGATTTTACCAACTCGAGTATACCGAGGGCTTGTGGAGTGCATTTGTGAATATTTCGAGCTCCATGAGCGGTTTTCAGCGAGTCGATTATTTCAGAAAGAAAGATTTAGTGCTTTCAGATACGACTATGAGTGAAGTGTTGGGATACCAAGACACCATCGTGTATAACGGAGAGGTTTATCACAATGGATCTGAAGAAACGCGTTTCGCTACAACGGAGTGGGTATGGATTCCCAGCTTCACATTTAAAACGGGAGCCAAGTACAATATCAATGAGCAGCATAGCGCCTATGCCAATTTAGGTTACTTGAGCAGAGCTCCGCGATTCGCCAATGTTTTTTACTTCGACAATCGGAAGTTTCAGAACATCGAGAATGAAGTGGTACGCGCCTTTGAACTGGGTTATACCTTTCGTTCGAATCGTTTCTCGGCAAATTTCAACTCCTACTTCACACAATGGGATAATCGGCCTGCTCCGAGGGCCCCAAGTGTCATTATTGACGATGAATTGTACCGAACCAATATAAACGGAATGGATGCCCGTCACGTGGGAATAGAACTCGATTTTGCTTATGAATTCCTCCCAAAATGGACCCTGCAAGGATTGATAAGCCTGGGAGATTGGCAATGGAATAGCACCGATTCTGTACGTGTAACGGATGACGATAACAATCCCGTTATTGATCCCAATACTGGAGAGGAATTCGTAGTATATTTTGATGCCCGAGGCGTACATGTGGGTGATGCCGCTCAAACACAACTCGGATTGAGTCTGGAGTTTGAACCGGTACGAGGTGCTTACATTCGGGTCCGAGGTACCTACTTTGATCGGTACTATGCCGATTTCGATCCACTCACATTGAACGGCAGTAATGCGGGGCGCGATTCATGGCAAATTCCCGCTTATGCCCTTTTTGACCTTCACGGTGGATACCGCTTCGAATTTGGTAGCCAAAGCCTTAGTTTACGAGGGAGTATCCTCAACTTTATGGACGCGATGTACATTAGTGATGCCCAAAACAATGACGGAAACGTTTTGAGTATCAATACAGGCGATTTTAATGCAAATTCGGCCGGAGTCTTTTTCGGTCAAGGCCGTCGTTTTAATATTTCGATTACCTATGCTTTTTAAGAAAACACTTTTTTCCATTTCCCTTCTTTTAATCGGAACCGCAGCCTTTGCTCAAGACATTGCAACTGCTCGTTTATCTCCACTCGGGACTACCGTAACTGTTTCTGGGGTGGTAACTCATGGCGATGAGTTAGGGATTATTCGCTATATCGAAGACGGCACCGCCGGAATTGCTGTATATCCAGGATCTGGCTCCGTAGCCTTCACTCCTCTTCGAGGAGATAGCATTACAGTTACTGGTCCGTTAAAAGACTACAACGGGCTCTTAGAAATAGACCCTGTTCAAAGTGTAACCATTCACAGTAGCGGGAATGCTCTACCCACTCCTCAAACGATTAGCATATCTCAAATTGGGGAGACTTATGAAGGGGAGCTCGTTGAATTTATTGGCGTCAGCTTTCCCGCCGGCGGAGGTGTTTTTGCCTCGAGTACTTACTCATTTATTGATGGTAACGGAAATTCGGGCACAATCTATTTGCGTTCCGGGAGTCCATTAATTGGCACTCTTATACCGCTTGGGCCTTTAAACCTCACTGGGATCATGTCTCAATTCTCCTTCTCGGGAGTTGGGGGCTACCAATTATTGCCGAGAGATACCAACGATCTCTTTTTTTCCTCGTCGATACTTTTTGCCAGCGGAGTTACCCAAAGCAATATTTCGACCACTGGCTTTTCATTGTCTTGGACCACTTCTTCCAATGGAACTACGAACGTTCGCTACGGACTTACACCGAGCTTTGAATTGGGCGATATAAATAACGGTGCCAGCACAAGCAACCATACGCTTAATTTTATCGGCCTAACGGCCGGATCGATCTATTACGTTCAACCTTATTCCGATAACGGAGTCGATACAGCATGGGGAAATGTTGGCGCTTACGCCACAGAATCGAATAGTTCTGGATATAAGGCCGTTTATTTTAATCAGACCGTCGATAATTCGGTCGCTCAAAACGTAAATGCAATTCAACTCCCGGGTTTCTTCAACGATACCATTAAAGCCTACATTGACAAAGCTCAAAACACCCTCGATGTAGCCGTTTATAATGCCAATAACTCCATGATTATGATGGCTATTAACGACGCCTATAACCGAGGCGTTCAAGTTCGTTATATTGCCGAAGGTGGCAACGCCAATTTAGGATTGAGTATTCTTGATCCGGCCATTCCCGTTCTTCAAAAACCCGATGCATTGCCGGGCATCATGCACAATAAATTCGTCGTTGTTGATGCCACGAGTGTAGACAACTCCTACGTAATCACTGGAAGTACCAACTGGACACCAAACAATTTATTTGACGATCCCAATAATTTGGTCATTATTCAAGATCAAAGCTTGGCGAAAACATATCTGCTCGAATTCAATGAAATGTGGGGCGGTAATACTGCCTTGCCCAACCTTTCCAGTGTAAAGTGGGGAGCGGATAAACTCGACAACACCCCGCATCTATTTAAAATTGGCGGCTCACGAGTAGAGTGTTACTTCTCTCCAACCGATGGTGTAACGAGTCAAATCTCCGACCTCATTGAAAACGCTACCTCCGAAGCGCAATTTGCCGTTTTATCTTTCACCCGTGACGACATTGCTCAATCATTGATCGATTTAAACAACGAGTTTGGAAAATTCGCGCAAGGAGTGATTGAAAACGCGAGTAATCAAGGAAGCGAGTATCAAAATCTAATAGATAATGGCGTTTTGGTGCAGTCACACGAAGGCTTCGGCTTCCAAATGCACCATAAGTATCTGATTGTAGACCGTCAAAACCCGGCCACCGCTGCGGTACTTACAGGTGCCCATAACTGGTCTACCTCTGCAGAAACAGTCAATGATGAAAATACGCTTATTATTTACGATCACGGTTTCGCCGATATGTTCTTCCAAGAATTCAGCGCTCGATACGGAGAAGTCACTGGAATGGATGAATACCAGCAACTTCCAATGAACGTATTCCCCATGCCGTTTAACGAAACGTGGTCGGTAGAATTCACGGCCCCAGAAGCGGGTAATGGAAGTCTAATTCTCTACGACCTAAACGGTCGGATTGTATACGAGCAAAAAACCTATTGGTCCGGTTCACTCGAAACGCAGTCGTTCTCGCATTCTCTAAGATCCGGCACCTACTTGATGGAGCTCCGAGGCGAAACCTGGCAAGCGGTAACCCCGATCATAAAAGGGTAATGGAATTCCGTAAATTCGGAATGTGAATAGGCTCCTCCATTATTGCTATCAACCCTTCCCCGTGAACCTAGGGTTGAGAAAAGCACTCCGACAAGGACTGTTGTTCGGTTTTTTTGTGGGTGCTTTCTTGGTTTTCTTTCGACCGTTCGGGTTATATAGTATGGACCGTAAGTACGACTACATACTCTGGGGGTTTGGGGTCATTACCTTTCTTTCATCCCTCGTGAACGATTGGCTCGTTCCCTTATTAGCACCTAATTGGTTTCGCGAAAAGAAATGGGTCCTTTGGAAAGAAGTCGCACTCATTTTGTACAACGTCTGGTTCATTGCCACGGCTAATTTTGCCTACATGGTATTCTTCACCACAACAAAATTAACGTGGGCGGCCTACGGCCAAATGAGCCTTTACACCCTCGGTATTGGATCTATCCCTATTGGTTTTGGCATCGCTGTCCGGCAGCATACACTCGCTCAGCGCTACAAAAAAGAAGCAGAGGCATTTCACCCCCAAGTTTCGGCAGAACCCGACCATTCGGCTCTTTCCGTAAAAGGGTCCAATCAAAAAGAACGAATAGAACTGAAGGTGAATGAGTTTCTTTTCGCCGAGGCTGAGGGGAATTATGTTACCATGGCTTTTTTGAAAGACGACCACTTGAAAAAAGAAATGATTCGATCGACGCTCAAAGAAGTACACGATCAATTTAAGGGGCACTCATCGATTCATCAAGTACACAGAAGCTATTTGGCCAATTTAGATTTAGTTGATCGCGTGTCTGGAAATAGCCAAGGTCTTCAATTGCACTTCAATCATTCCGATGCCTTCGTTCCGGTATCGCGCCGCAAGGCGCGCGAAATAAAGCCTATAATTGACCGAACCGTTCGTCCCTAACCCTTGCCGAATAGCCCAAAGAACGACCGTTCACGTCAAAAGTAGGTCCTTCATCACTCCTTTTTGCAGCGTGTACTTCTAGCCCATAGGTTTGCTCAAAAATCAAACAACATGGAAACTTTAGAAATTACTCGTTGGGTACACATCTTATCTGGATTCACTGCTTTTTTCGCTGCACCTGCTGCATTAATTGCCCGAAAAGGAGGAGCCAATCACTTCACAGCTGGCCGAATCTTTTTTTGGGCAATGGCGATAGCGACAGGGACGGCCTTTATAAATAGCTTATTCATTTGGATTCCTTTCCTGTTAATGCTGAGCGTTTTTAGTTTCTACAATGTATTTGCGGGTTATAGAGCCATTAAATTTTACCGAGGCGAATTACCCGGCAGAATAGACCATTGGATTCACGGAATTGCTATTCTGTTTGCGGCGGCACTCTTCGGATATGGGATTTACGGATACGCCACTAACCCCGATAATTATGTGTGGGTTTTAGCTCTTGTTTTCGGAGCTTTAGGTATGTTTGGAATAACAAAGAATTACCACATGACCTTTAAACCGCAAACTAAAGCCGATTGGATGCGCTTTCACATAAGTGGTATGCTCAGTGGATACATTGCTGCCGTTACGGCCTTTTCAGCAACGAGCTTAGATTTCCTTCCCGGATTAGTGCAGTGGTTATGGCCAACTGTTCTTTTTGTTCCTATTATTTCATGGCACAAACGTCGGGTAGGTAAACTAGCATTAACAGCTGTAGTTGCCGCTCTCCTTATTATGCCCAACGCCCTTCGGGCGGATAATAACCCTGCTTTCGAGGCGAACCCCTCTTTGATGGCGCCGAAAAAAGGAAGCTTAACAATTACCATCACTACAAAAAAGAACTCAGGCACTATTTACCTCCGTTTGATGAACGCAGAAAATGAGCAGATAAACGAATGTGTCAGCGAAGTTATAGACGGTAAAGCTGTTTGTACGTTCGAAGGACTTGAACCGGGTAAATACGCTGCGGCAGCCTATCAAGACTTGAACGCCGATGAAGAAATGAACGCCAATATGTTCGGTATGCCCGTTGAGCCATATGGCTTTTCAAATGATGCTCGCGGTCAATTTGGACCACCTTCTTTTGATGATCAACTCTTCGAATTTGAAAAAGAATTAGAAATTACCTTTAAGCTCTTATGAAAATAAAAGTTCTACTTCTACCGATTGCTTTCCTGCTTATTCTGGTAGGTTGCGGAACAACAAAAAATATTCGACTGCGCGATTCCACCCGGGTTTCGTCGCAGTCGTTTTTAGATAGTATCCCCTTTGAATGGCGGTTTGAAAGTGTGGTTATACAAATCCAAGTACCGGGTGAACAAAGACCATGGGACCTTATTTTCGATACAGGGGCGAGCTATTCTGTTATCAGAAAAGATAATGCGATCAAAAGCGGATTAGAGTCCGTTTCTAATATTTCGGTAGGTGATACACACGGCAACAGAAAAACGACACCGGTTTATTTATTCCCAGAGGTCGAACTCGGATCGACGACCTTTACCAATCACGCCGCTGTAGGCGTGAATTATGATGAAGATAATTTGTTGCGTTGTATTGCCGCGGACGGAATTCTCGGCGCCAATTTAATGAAGAAGCTTCATTGGAAAATCGACTACTCAAGGCAGATGATCTACTTTTCGGATGTAGCTGATTCGCTGCCACAATCACCGAATAGGGTAGCACAAGAATTTCGTTTTGACGGGGGTCGCCCTCATGTAGACATCCACCTAAATAGCTATCGGGTGAGCAATGTTTTAATCGACACCGGTTACAATGGGTTTATGGACGGAGGGCCTGATTTAATTCCAACCCTTAAAGATACCGCCACAGATACTTGGTCCTATTTCCGCAAATACGACGGCTCCAGCTTTGGACTTTGGGGAACCGATTTAGATACTATATACAGGAGCCCCAATCAAACGCTGATGATGGCCGACAGTTCGTTTTGGAATTACGAAATGGAAATTCAATCGGGTTCAGGCGCGAAAATGGGAAATCGTTTGTTCAAGCACTACGACTTGTTTTTGAATTTTCCGGACGGAATCGTTCAATGGTCCAAACGAGATACGGTATCTCAATATCCTACCGAACCGGGTTGGGGCATTGGAATGCGCTATACTCGGACAGGCGTTGTTGTTGCCAGCTTAACAGAGGGCGGTCCGGCCGAGAAGGCCGGAATAGAAATGGGCGATGAAATTGAGGCGATTGATCAAATCCCCATGATGCAATTTCAAGGGCAGATGTGCACCCTGTATGAATTCATTCGATCGGAGAAAGAGAATGATCAATTTCTTAAATTAGAAATCAAAGGAAAAGGTTCCTTTAAACTAGAAAAGGAATACTTCACGTTGACAACGGACACGCTCAAATGAAATTAACTCATCATCGGATTTCCTGGCTACTCGCCCTCGGCATTCTGTTCATAGGGCAAAACCTTCAAGCGCAGTTTCATGTGCTTACCATTCAAGAGCGGCCTTATTCTGCAGTAAGCGCTGACGCGCCCGACTTTATTCCGTTGGAAACATCCTTAATGTATTTTCATTCCGATTTTATGCGAATGGATAACAGAAAAGGAACTGAAGTACTTCAAAGTGTCCTATATGATCGCGCTAAGGAACGCGTGTACATGGTTGATCATACGAGTAAGCAATACTTGCAAATGGACGAGGAGCGGGCTAACGAGTTGAAAGTACAGATTGAGTCGATGAGGGCCATGATGGAAGAGCGAATAAAGTCGTTGCCGGAAGAGCAGCGCGAAATGGCCGAGAAGATGATGGATCAGCAGGGCCCAAAAAAGAAGCCCTACTCTGAATACTCAAAAACAGGTGAAAACACCGAAATAAACGGTTTCGAAAGCGCCCGTTACCTTGTACATGAAGATGGCGAATTAGCGCGCGAACTGTGGGTAGCTTCATGCCCTATTTTGGGGCTTTCTAAAAAGGAAGTGAAATGCTTGCAATCGTTTTCAAACCTGATGGCAGTTGTCGCTGAAACTATCGGTGGCTCGTTGGGCGGTAATAATTTCTTTTTGATTGAAGAAACGGATGGGTTACCGGTACGAACAATCAAATACGAGTACGATAAACCAAAAAATGTTACCGAATTAGTATCGATAGAAGAATACACCGTATCAGATGATTTTTTCGGCCTCCCGGCCGGATACTCCGAACAACTAATAAATTCAGGCCCGTGAAATATGCAATTGTATTAATAGGAATTTGTTTTAGTCTTCATTCCATGGCGCAATTTGATATCCAGGGTCATAGAGGGTGTCGCGGCTTACTTCCGGAAAACAGCATCCCAGGGATGCTAAAAGCCGTTGACTTAGGAGTTGTGACCCTAGAAATGGATTTAGTCATTTCAAAAGATGGGGTGGTACTGCTTTCGCATGAACCTTGGATTAGTTCGGAAATATGCGATTCGGCCGGAGTAGAATTGGTTTCGGATAAAGAGCGCTATTCCATTTATCAAATGAATTTTCAGGAAATCGCTGCTTTTGATTGCGGGAGTAGAGTGCTTGCTCGCTTCCCGGATCAAGAGAAAATGCCCACATCGAAACCCTCACTTGAGTCTGTTTTGAATGCCGTTGTAAAACATTGTGCAGAAAATTCATTGGAACTACCTCGATTGAATTTAGAGACCAAATCGACTCCGGAAGGTGACTCGGTTTTTCATCCCAATCCTTCCGCATTTGTCGATGCGATTGCGTCGGTCGTGAATGATTCTCCTTTTAAGGATAAAATAATATTGCAATCTTTTGATCCCAGAACCTTGGAGTACGCAAAACTAGCCTATCCGAAATGGCGAATCGCCCTACTGGTTGGTGGAGATCAATCGCCAGAAAAGGCACTCAAGAATTTGAGCTTTCAACCCGACATTTACAGTCCATCCTACAAAGCTGTAACTCTAAACCGAATTACTCGACTGCACGACCTCGGAATACGGGTGATTCCTTGGACTGTAAACGATATCGAGGAAGCACGCAAACTATTTGGGTGGGGTGTTGATGGTCTAATTACAGACTACCCTAATTTAATCACTTCCGAGGCGCTCAGAGCCCTCCGGACCGAATAGATACTCGATATTTCTTTTCAACCCGGCGTACCCAGTTCTTTTGACTGCCGACTTTTTAAAAAGCTCATTGAACGTATCCTGGGTGAGCTCAATCCATTCTTTTTTCGTTTTATCGAGCAATTTGGGATGGGGTTCAAACTGAGGTTCGTTGTGCGCTTTCGCGAATCTGTTCCACGGGCAAACGTCTTGACAAATATCGCAGCCAAACATCCAATTTTCGAAGTGGGGTGCTAATCCGCCCGGGAGGGCGCCTTTCAACTCAATAGTATAATGGGAAATACATTTACTGCCATCGACCACATAGGGCGCTACGATCGCTTCGGTCGGGCAAGCGTCGATACACCGGGTACAGGAGCCGCAATAATCGCTCATTGGAATATCGACTGGGAGCTCCAAATCGCAAATGATTTCGGCGATAAAAAAGAAGCTACCCTCTTTGGGGTGAATGAGGTTCGTGTTTTTGCCTATCCAGCCAAGACCGCTTTTTGCCGCCCAAGCTTTGTCTAAAACGGGCGCGGAATCCACGAATACTCGGCCCTCAATTTGGCCAAAAGATTCGATCATTCGAGCGAGCAAATCTTTCAGTTTGTCCTTAACCACAAAATGGTAATCGGTTCCGTAGGCGTATTGTGAAATCTTGGGCGCCTCTGAATCCTTTTGCTTTTTGGGAGTGAAATAATTGAAGGTTAGCGAAATGACCGATTTGGCGCCTGGAACCAACTTCCTGGGATCTAAGCGAAGGTCGAAATGGTTTTCCATGTAGGCCATGGAACCGTGCATACCCTTTTGAAGCCATTTTTCGAGCCGTGGAGCCTCTTTGTCGAGATAATCGGCAGTTGAGATGCCGCATCCCAAAAAACCAAGCTCAGCGGCCTGATTCTTAATAAACCGTGCTCGATATTCGAGATCGGGTTTACTCATTAGAAGAGTGCGTTTTGGCTACCCGGTTTATTGAGTCCCAAATGGATGTAGGCCAATTCGGTCACTTCACGACCGCGAGGCGTGCGCATGAGATAGCCTTGTTGTATTAGGAAGGGCTCGTACACTTCTTCGAGTGTACCTGCGCTTTCTCCAACCGCTGTGGCGATGGTGTTGAGTCCGACCGGCCCACCTTTAAATTTTTCTATGATGGTTAATAGAATCTTATTATCCATTTCATCGAGACCGTGTTCATCGACGTGTAGAGCAGTCAGGCTTGACTTAGCAATATCGATACCGATGGTTCCATCGCCCTTCACTTCTGCAAAATCGCGTACTCGACGAAGCAAGGCATTCGCTATTCGAGGGGTACCTCTACTTCTACTGGCTATTTCAAAGGCGGCATCTTGGGCTATGGGGACCTCTAGTATTTCAGCGGATCGTTGCACGATATGGGTGAGTAATTCTACATCGTAGTATTGGAGTCGGCTCGTGATGCCGAAACGTGCGCGCAAAGGCGATGTAAGAAGTCCGGACCGTGTAGTTGCCCCAATTAAGGTAAAAGGGTTTAAATTGATTTGGACGGTTCGGGCATTGGGACCGCTATCGATCATGATGTCGATTTTGAAATCTTCCATAGCCGAATACAAGTACTCCTCAATAACGGAGGACATTCGGTGGATTTCGTCGATGAAGAGTACGTCTCGATCTTCCAGATTAGTTAGGAGTCCGGCCAAATCGCCCGGCTTGTCTAAAACCGGACCGCTGGTTACTTTAACATTCACTCCGAGTTCTGTACCAATAATATGGGCCAAAGTTGTTTTACCGAGTCCTGGAGGGCCATGCAGTAAAACATGGTCTAAGGAGTCACCTCTTCGGTTTGCGGCTTCCACAAAAACTTCAAGATTTTCAACCGCGTGTTTTTGTCCTGCAAAGTCGCCAAATTTTTGGGGGCGCAGGGCTCGATCAAACTCTTGTTCTTCTGGACTAAGTTCGTCGCCTGTTGGATCCAAATACTCATTCATGGGTTCTAAGGTAAGGCAAAAAGTCATCGTGCCGAAGGCACAAAGGACTATAAAAAAAGCTTCCTCTACCGAGGCAGAGGAAGCAACCAATTAAGTGATCTATTAACCCAAACTAATCATACAATTGGCTACTAGTGAAAAAACAACTGAGGGAGACAAAGAGTACAAACAAAAACACTTTTTCACTAGCATCTGAACCAAATGTAGCAAGGAGTCATACCCTGGGCAAACCTAGATAATTCAAAAATCACATATCCGAATTGGCGGAAAATGAAAACGCCCTGCATAAACAGGGCGTTTCTATTCTGTTTTAAAACTGGATGTATTCTAGTGTACTTCTTCTCCGTCTTGCAATGGCACGGTTTGAGGTACAAAATCGTCATCCATGCCTGGTTTACTGTAATCGTACGCCCAGCGATGTACTTCTGGAATCTCACCTGGCCAGTTTCCATGAATATGTTCTACTGGAGTAGTCCATTCGAGCGTATTCGATTTCCATGGGTTCTGTTCGGCTTTTTTACCGCGAAGGGCACTGTAAATAAAGTTGAACATGAAGATTGCCTGTGCAACGGCACTTAATATGGCAAACATGGTTACTAGGACGTTGATATCGGTTAGGTTATCAAACATCGGGAATGCGGTGTTGCTGTAATAGCGTCGTGGAACTCCTGCTAAACCAAGGAAGTGCATGGGGAAGAATACTCCGTAGGCACTGATGAACGTTAGCCAGAAATGCCAATAGCCCATTTGCTTGTTCATCATTTTACCGAATAGTTTCGGGAACCAATGATAAACTCCGGCAAACATTCCAAAAATGGCTGATAATCCCATTACGATGTGGAAGTGAGCTACTACGAAATAGGTGTCGTGTACATTGATATCAAGAGCGTTATCTCCTAGAATAAGACCTGTTAATCCACCCGTAATAAAGGTAGATACCAAACCGATGGAGAAAAGCATCGCTGGGGTAAATCGGATATTACCTTTCCAAAGCGTTGTTATATAATTGAACGCTTTGATAGCGGATGGAATCGCAATTAACAGGGTAGTGAAGGTAAATACAGATCCCAAGAATGGGTTCATTCCTGTAATGAACATGTGGTGTCCCCAAACGATGAACGATAAGAAAGCGATGGCCAGAATGGATCCAACCATGGCGCGGTATCCAAAGATCGGTTTACGCGCATTTGTTGAAATTACCTCGGAGGTAATCCCTAGAGCAGGAAGAAGTACGATATATACCTCTGGGTGACCTAGGAACCAAAATAAGTGTTGGAAAAGAACTGGCGATCCACCGTTATTTGTTAGCACTTCTCCTTGAATCATAATATCACTCAAGTAGAAACTTGTTCCCATAGAGCGGTCGAACAGAAGCAATAAAGCTGCTGACAGAAGTACTGGGAATGAAAGGATACCAATAATAGCGGTTACAAAGAAGGCCCAGATGGTCAAAGGAAGACGAGTCATCGACATACCTTTGGTACGCAGGTTCAATACGGTAACAACATAGTTCAATGCGCCTAATAAAGAACTTGCAATGAATAGGGTCATAGAAACCAACCAAAGGGTCATTCCCATTCCCGATCCTGGGATCGCTTGTGGCAAGGCACTTAGTGGCGGGTAAATCGTCCAACCGGCAGATGCAGGTCCACTTGTAACGAACAAACTAGCGGTCATTACAATAGAACTGGCAAAGAAGAACCAGTACGAAAGCATGTTAATGAATCCGCTCGCCATATCGCGTGCACCAATTTGCAAGGGAATAAGCAAGTTTGAGAACGTACCTGATAATCCGGCCGTTAGGACGAAGAAAACCATGATGGTACCATGAATTGTTACCAGAGCCAAATAAATGTTTGGATCCATTACTCCATCCGGAGCCCATTTACCAAGGAAGGTTTCCAATATAGGAAAGCTTTCGCCTGGCCATGCCAATTGTAGTCGGAAGAAAACCGACATTAATAATCCAATTAACCCCATCAACATACCTGTGATAAGGAATTGTTTAGCAATCATTTTGTGATCCATCGAAAAAACATACTTCGAAATGAAGGTTTCTTCGTGATGTGCGTGATCGTGAGCCATAATCAGTCTTTGATTAACGGTATTTTAACTATTTGCTAGAGGAGTTTGTTCGCTCATCCAACGGTCATATTCTTCTTGCGAAACCACTTTAATGGTCATTTGCATATTATAATGCGCTGCTCCACAAATTTTATTGCAAAGCAGTATATAATCAAATTCAGCATTTCCCGTTTCCTGACGCATTTGATCCGTCGTTTTGGTTGGGGTAAAGGCAAATTGAGTATTCATTCCTGGTACACAGTTCATTTGAACGCGGAAGTGCGGAAAATAAGCTGAGTGCAGCACGTCTTGACTTCTAAAACGGAAAAGCATTGGTTGCCCTACGGGCAGATAAATCTCAGAGCGACCGAGCACGTCATCTTGACCTTCTTCGCTTTGGAGATCCACACCTACGATGTTGGCACCTTCAATGTTACGCACATTAGCTTCACCAAGCATTCCGTCTGCACCTGTATATCGGGCTGTCCAGTCGAACTGACGAGCATAAAACTCAACAACTTGAGCATCTGAAGTATCCATGTTGACAATACTCGACCAAGTTCTAAGTCCGTAAACGATAAGAACCGTCAAAACAATGGCAGGAATAGCTGTCCAAACTAACTCGAGCTTGTTGTTGTGCGAGACATAACTTGCCTGGCCTGTTTTCTTACCCCTGTACTTGTAGGCGAAGTAGAAAAGCAGTGGTTGTGTAATGAAAAACACGATGATAATGATACCCATGGTGATGGCCATCAAATTGTCAATTTGCTCTCCGTGTATTGAGGCAGCTCCTGGCAATAATAAGTCGCCCCAAGCAACCCACATCCAAATAAAGGAGCCCATCATGCCGATCATGACCAAAAACATTAAAAGTCCTTGATTCCGATTGTCTTTGTCGGTTACCGCATTGGTGTTACCGCCTTTCAGTTCGCTCGTTAATTCGAGAATTCGAACGATTTGAATTACGGAAGCAACTACAAGTACCGCTACAACGGCTAATAATAATTGAATCATTCTACTTTCTAATTAGATGTGATGCAACTCACTTTCTTTCAACATTGGGTGGTTTTTCTGCACTAATGGCGCTTTTGCCAAGGTGCCGAATACTACCAAAATAAACAATCCTGCGTAGCCTAAAAGGCCACCAATTTCAACAATTCCAAAATACCAATGCTCGCCCATTGTTCCCGGAACAATCATACAGAAGAAATCGAACCAGTGTCCCAAAAGGATAATGCATCCCGCTGTAATCAGGAACCCAAAATTTCTTTTCGAATCTCTACTCATTAGTACCAATAGCGGCATAATAAAGTTCAAGAAAAGTGCTAAAAAGAAAGGAACTTTATAATTGTCAAATCGAGCCATGAAATAAGTTACTTCTTCCGGGATATTGGAATACCAAATAAGCATGAATTGGCTGAACCATAAATACGTCCAGAAAACGCTAAAAGCAAACATGAATTTACCAAGATCGTGGATATGATTTTCATTCAATCCTTCTAAGTAACCGTGTTTCTTAAGGTAAATAGCAATCATCGTCAATGTAGTAAGCGCGCTTACAAACATCGAAGCAAAAACATACCATCCAAACAAGGTGCTAAACCAGTGGGTATCGATCGACATGATCCAATCCCAGGCCATCATACTACTCGTAACGGCAAAGAATACGGTGAATATAGCACTCACACGAACACTCTTACGATAGTTCTCTGTGCCTCCCACTTCATCTTCACGAATACTTAGCTTACGCAATAAACGCGTAGCCCAAATCCAACCCAGTAGGTAAATGATTGCGCGGAGAATAAAAAATGAGAAATTCAAGAAAGGTGTTTTTCCAGCAATGATGGAGTCATAATGCGGATTCTCTATAACCTCGTCTCCATTACTACCTTCATACATAGCCGCGTACATGTGGTGACCCGCACCGGAATGCTCATCAGCATGGGCTTCTTCTCCATGCCCATCATCATGTGCTTCTGCAGCATGGCCATCACCGTGATCTTCATGGGCTTCTTCTGCATGCGCCTCCTCGGCGTGATGGCTTACTAACCCCGCTTCGTAATCGCGAAGCTCAGTAACGGTAATTTCTTCCGTAGTAATGAATGTATCCATCCAGTGATACATATGGTGCAGATGCATTCCACCTGCTACGATTATAACCACCATAATTCCACCCGCAATAGGGAGAAAGCTACCCATGGCTTGCATCAATCTATTCAGTTGCACAGACCAACCGGCTTGCGCTACATATTGAATCCCCAAGAAAAAAGTCCCAAGAAGGGCGATTCCCAAGAAGAAGGTGTTGTTGACTAAAAGAGCAGGCCATGCTCTGTGAGCATCGGAGATAAATCCGTACGCAAAGGCCAATACTCCAATTGCAATCAGAATATAGGCGAGTCTTTTTAATTTGTTAGGCATTTCGAACATATCCCTAATTATTTAGCCGATTCAAGATCAGATTTCAACTTCATCACGTAACTCACAATATTCCAGCGCTCTTCCGGAGTAATCTGAGATGCATGAGCTCCCATTATATTTTTTCCGTAGGTAATAACGTGGTATACGCTTCCTTCGGTAATTGCACGACCTTGATCATCGTACGAGGGAACCCCTAATATTTTTTCATTCTTTACCAAGATACCCTGACCCATTCCTTTAGGACCATGACAGTGGTTACAGAAAATATCATAAAGCTCTTTTCCATTTTCCATCCAAACTTCATTATTCGCCTGAGGGCTGAGCGAGTAAGGATTAATCAATGTAGTTTTTGCTGAATCGTATCCTGCTTCCGAATTCTCGTATTCGTAAGGGACAAATCCACGAGCTAAAGTTCCTTCAATCGGTTTCAATGCACTAACTCCATCAGCGAATAATTCCGACTCTTCATACGTATCAATATACTCCGAGCGGTACATATCTGGCATATATTCTATACCAGGTTGTTTTACGTCGCGCTTACATGAGGTTCCTGCAATAGCAAGGCAAGCTGCTGCGCATAAACCTAGAACGTTATTTTTCAAGTACTTCATAATTAAAGTTCTTTTTCATTTACTTCAACCGCTCCAGTAGCTTTCAATGCAGAAGTAATATCCTCACCTGAACCGTCTGCTTCAATCTCTACCATGAACATATCGTCGGTAGTACGCACATCCGGGTTCTGACGCTCGCGCCCTGGGAACATCCCATTGCGCACCAAATAGGTAATTACCATTAAGTGACCGGCAAAAAGAACGGTACATTCGAACATAATCGGCACAAAGGCCGGCATGTTCAACAGATAGGTAAAGCTCGGCTTACCTCCAATGTTCTGAGGCCAATCTACGATCATCATGTAGTACATCATTAAGACGGCAAATGACAATCCGATACATCCGTAAATAAAACCCGCAATTGACAAGCGCGTTGGTGCCAATCCCATAGCGTGATCTAGACCGTGAACGGGAAAAGGAGTATATACTTCCTTAATGGAAATTCCTTTTTCACGGAGCGCTTTCACTCCGCTGAGGAGTACATCATCGTCGTTATATAGACCGTGAATCAGTTTTTTACTCATGGTGATGCTTTTTTTGTTCTTCTCCAGAAGATTTCAAAATCGTTTTCAATTCGGCCTGTGCAATTACAGGGAAGGTACGTGCGTACAGTAAGAACAGTACGAAGAAGAAACCAATGGTTCCGATGAAAATTCCAATATCCACAAAAGTTGGTGAGAACATGGTCCAACTCGAAGGAAGGTAATCGCGGTGCAATGAGGTTACGATAATTACGAAACGCTCGAACCACATACCTATATTCACAATGATCGACAAGAAGAACGTGAAAACGATGCTCGTTCTCAATTTCTTGAACCACATCAACTGAGGAGAAATTACATTACACGTCATCATCGACCAGTAAGCCCACCAGTAAGGTCCGGTAGCGCGATTCAAAAATGCGTATTGTTCGTATTCAACGCCTGAGTACCAAGCCATGAATAGCTCCGTGATGTAAGCGATACCCACAATAGAACCCGTAAGCATAATTACGATGTTCATCAATTCAATGTGCTGAATGGTGATGTAGGCTTCCATTTTCACCACTTTTCTCATAATAATCAATAGTGTTTGCACCATAGCAAAACCTGAGAAAATAGCACCAGCAACGAAATACGGTGGGAAAATAGTCGTGTGCCATCCTGGGATTACTGAAGTGGCAAAGTCAAACGATACAATGGTGTGTACAGAAAGTACAAGCGGCGTTGCTAATCCGGCCAAAACAAGAGACAACTCTTCAAAACGCTGCCAGTGCTTGGCTTTTCCACCCCACCCAAAACTCAAAACTGTGTAGATTTTCTTTTGCATTGGCTTAATTGCCCGGTCGCGAATCATCGCGAAATCAGGAATCAATCCCATATACCAGAAAACCAAGGATACCGATAAGTAGGTTGAAATCGCAAATACATCCCAAAGAAGCGGTGAGTTAAAGTTTACCCACAAACTTCCGAAGTTGTTTGGTATTGGTAAAACCCAGTAGGCATTCCAAAC
>CBFHRK010000007.1:0-9962 GCA_965658225.1 Flavobacteriales bacterium
TGTACTCTTCGTCTTCAGTCATTTGAATAGGATCTCCTTTGCGCTGAGGAATTTCAACGGGAACTACTTCATTATTGAATTTTCCATTGCTCCACGCATTTGCGCTACGCTTGTAGCTTTCAATGGCAAAGGCATCTTGTTCTTCTCTAGTGAACGACCCTTCCTTTGCACAGAGCTCTGCACAATTGCCCATGTGCGTTTTGTTGTATACGTCTACCAATCCGTCGCGAAGTAATCCGTCAACCAATTTCTGATCGCCCAATTTTTGACCGGTACGGGCATTCGCCATATAGTGAGGAACTTGAGACATATTTTCCATACCTCCGGCAATTACGATGTCGTTATCACCCGACTTTATGGTCTGCGCCGCCAGCATAATCGATTTCATACCTGAAGAGCACACTTTGTTGATCGTGGTACAAGGAACGGTATTGGGAATACCCGCATACATGGCTGCTTGACGAGCGGGCGCTTGACCGGTATTGGCCTGAAGAACGTTGCCCATGAACACTTCTTGAACCAACGCTGGATCTAAAGAAGCTTTGCTCAAAGCGCCTTTAATTGCAGCGGCGCCGAGGTTGGGCGCTGAAACCGAGCTTAATGATCCTAAAAAACTCCCCATGGGGGTTCTAACGGCTGATACAATGACAACGTCTTTCATGAAAATCTCTTTTTGGTAGTAATTGATGTGCAAAGTTAACCAAATAGGAGCGAAAAGGTGCGATTGAATTATTGTAGGTTTGTACCTATGAGTAAAGGTTTATCCGCACTGCGCGACAACCATCAGGTTATATATAAAGGCGCCTTATTCGTTTTGGCGATCGGACTCATTGTGTACTTGTTTCCCAAGGAAGGGAAGTTCAAGTACGAGTTTCAAAAAGGGAAGCCGTGGCTTCACGAAAACCTAATTGCCCCATTTGATTTCGCGATCGTGAAATCTCAGGATCAAATTGACCTCGAGCGATCTGAAGTATTGGAACGGATCGACCTCTACTTCGAGCGTAACGAAAACGTTTCTAATGAAGCTTTGACGTCTTTTCGAAATCAGTTTAATGCGCTTTCTGCTTTTGATTCCTTGGCGCCTCCTCGGCGCGATAAGATCTTATCCACGGCAGAAAACCTTCTTAAAGAAATTTACGCCGCAGGCATTGTTCGCTGGCCTGAGAGCATTGCCCAGGAAGAATGGGAAGAAGTTCGCTTGTTGAATTCGGGCGTGGCGGAAGATGTAAAAACTGCGAAATGGTTCAACATAAGAAGCGCTTCGAAAAGAATTGACGAACGTTTAGCGGATAGTGATTGGACAAAAGAAGAACGAAAAGTTGTGGAACCGCTTCTTCTAGAATCGTTGGACTACACTATTTTCTACGATGCTGAAACCACCGAAAAAGTACGTGAAAGTGAAATAGACAATATCTCGATTACCCGTGGAATGGTGCAGCGTGGTCAAAGCATTATACTTAGAGGAGAAGTAGTTGACGAAGACAGTTACCAGAAAATTAACTCCTTAAAGAATGAGTTCGAGTCGAATGTTTGGTCAAAAAGCAATTACTACATCATTGTTTCAGGGCAAATGATTTTAGTGAGCGTGGTACTGCTCGTTCTCTTTTTGTTCTTGCAGCGATTCCGACCTATGATTTTGGCTGACAACAACCAAATCGGGTTTATTCTTCTGAACATCGTAATGATGGTGTTGATGGGGACTGTACTTATTCGCCTAGCGCCTGCCTATTTGTATTTGGCACCCTTTTGTATTCTTCCCATTATGTTGCGGGCATTTTTTGACGGAAGAGTGGCTATTTTCACTCATTTAGTCACCGTTATCATCATCGGCTTCGTAGCGCCAAACCCGTACGAATTTGTACTCCTACAGCTAATCGCCGGTATTGTATCTATTTTGACAGTAACGAATCTGTACCAAAGGGTGCAGCTTTTTATTTCCGCGGCTAAAATTATCGGTATTTACTTCGTTTGCTACTTCGCCTTGGCTATTCTTCAGGAGGGCTCTTTTGAAGGCATTGAGTTCTCGTATTTCGCCCTCTTTGCTGGGAGTGGATTTTTAACCCTGTTCTCTAATCCACTGATTTACGCCTTTGAGAAGACCTTTGGATTAGTCAGTGACATCTCCTTGCTCGAGTTATCCGATACGAATAACAAATTATTGAGGCAATTGGCAGAGAAAGCTCCAGGCACTTTTCAACACAGTTTGCAAGTAGCCAACTTGGCCGAAACAGCGGTCGGAGAAATCAATGGGAATACCTTACTTGTTCGTACGGGCGCTTTGTATCACGACATTGGTAAAATGGTAAACCCATTATTTTTCATTGAGAATCAATCTACGGGGATGAACCCGCACGACGATTTGAGCTTCGATGATAGTGCTCGTATTATTATTGAACACGTTCATCAAGGAATTGAATTGGCCAAGAAATATAATTTGCCCGATCGCATCATTGATTTTATCCGCACACATCACGGAGATTCAACCGTGCAGTATTTCTACCGGCAGTACGTAAAAAGTTTTCCAGATGAACGCGTTGACGTGGCTAAATTCAGTTATCCCGGCCCATTACCCTTCAGTAAGGAGACAGCAGTGCTTATGATGGCTGATAGTGTTGAAGCGGCATCAAGAAGCTTAAAACAGCCTACAGCAGAAGCTATTGATCGCCTTGTAAATGATATTATAGATCATCAAATGGACGAGGGGCAGTTCGCTCAGGCAGATATTACCTTGAAAGAAATCAATTTGGTGCGAAAAGTACTCAAGAAAAAACTACTTAATATTTATCACCTCCGAATTGAGTATCCGGACTAATAAGATTTTATGGAAGTTAAAGACAGCGTCGGAAACCTACTCAACGAAGGAGATACCGTAATTATTAATAAAACCCTTAAGATCAAGGGGATGACCAAGGGACTCAAACGTGGTGAAAAGATCAAGAATATACGTTTAACGGATGATCCTACTCAAGTGGAGTGTCGAATCGGGAAGAGTCAGGTCGTTCTTTTAACTTCTATTTTAAAGAAGGCTTAAGTCCGTTCTTTGGGTTGTAACCATTTGCGCAAGGCCTCACCCAGCAAGTTATAGGCGGTTACGGTAACAAAAATCGCCACACCCGGAAATACGACCAACCACCACGCTTCAAAGTTCAATCGACCTAGATTGAGCATGGAGCCCCACGTTACGGTTTCAACGGGAACGCCAATTCCCAGGAAACTAAGTCCACTCTCAATAAGTATAGCGGAGGCAATACCAAAAGCGATGTTTACCCAAACAGGAGCCATGGCGTTTGGAATAGCGTGGCGAACAAGTACCTTACTTTTTTGTAACCCTGCCGCCTCAGCTGCCGCTATGTAGTCTAGGTTTCGAATTCTCAGAATTTCGGCCCGTGTATAGCGCGCGATGGAAGTCCAACTGGTAAGTCCAATAACGACCATAACCATCCAAATACTTTTGCTTGTTATGGATGCTACTGTAATAATGATAAGTAGTCTGGGGAGTGAGGTTAATATTTCTGTGATCCGGGTTATAATACCGTCTACGGGCACGTTCATGGTTCTTTTGTTCAGAGGGGAGATTTTACTCACGATCCATGAAAAAGCTAAAGGAATCAAAAGGGCGATAGGCACCGTAATGATAAGCGTGTCGAATTGCACGTGTTGGGCATAAAACCACCCAATAGGCATTGTAATCCAGAACATCCAGAAAGAGGCTTTAGAAACCCGCCAACTATTATCTCCTAGGAATCCGGACAGCGCGCCAAGAAGAACTCCTAAAAGTGCCGCGATGCCCATGGCTATCCAACCTATGCTCAATGAAATGCGTGCTCCGTGTATGAGTCCGGCCAGTACATCTCTTCCAATCCGGTCGGTACCCAATAAATGTCCATTGGTTCCGGGTTTCGCAAGGGCGCTTCCCGAGGCATTTAGTTCATCGGGGGCAAAGGGAACGATGGGCATAACAATTTTGTCCCAGGCTTGATTTTGCCAATCGTACCGCTTGTAGTTGAGGGCCTCACGGCCCGATGGTGTCTCGACTTCTCGAGCGCTTCCCGATCCGAAATAGACAGCAACGGCAGGGTAGTATGAATGATCTTCATACGTAACTTTCAAGGGTAGATCGTTCGCAATTAGCGGAGCCAATAACGCGATCACCATCAAGGCGAAGAGAACGAGGGCGCTTAAAAATCCTAATTTACTCATCGAATCGAATTCTTGGATCGGCCCATGCGTAGAGTAGGTCGGCGGTTATATATCCCACCACGGTTAGGAGTCCGCCCAAGGTGAAAATAGCGACAATGACCGGGTAGTCGTAATTCATCACTGCACGATACGCTTCCCAACCAATTCCCGGTAATGAGAAAATGGTTTCAATGATTACGCTACCTCCAATGGCGATAGGGAAGAGCTGACCTACAACAGTGATTAATGGCAATAAAGCATTGCGAAGTGCATGCTTCCAAAGGATTTTATTCTCCGACAAACCTTTTGAGCGGGCTGTGGTGATGTAGTCTTTAGTGGTTTCTTCGGCGACGCTACTTCGGGTAATACGGCTTAAATAGGCCAGTGAGCCGTACGAGTAGGTGATAAATGGAAGAATTAAATGGGGAATCCAATGGTTAAGTTTTTCAATGAATGACCCTGTCGGGTCGAAGGTAACTGGGTTTTGGAGTCCTGATTCTGGAAACCAATAGAGTACATCTGGATTCGAAAAGGTGAAAAGGAGCAGGGTGCCAACGAAGAATGTAGGCAGTGAATAGGCCATGAAAAGCAAAACGGCTGATGCGTGGTCGAACCAGCCATCGGGCCGTGAGGCCGCGTAAACGCCAATCGGAATACTAATTAAAAAGGCGAGTAAAAGAGAAGATACGGTTAGAATGAAGGATAAGCGCAATTTTGGCCAAAGCTTCGTAGAAACGGCTTCGCCGTCGTAATATGAGTAACCGAAGTCCCCGGTGATGGCATTTTGGAGCCAAAAATGGAATTGATTGTTACCCCCATATAAAGATATTTTTGGTAGGTGTCGGGCGAAATGTGGCTTGGCATTTACAATGGAAAAAACTGCCTGAATTAGTTCAGGATTGGATTGGGTGGATTCCACTTTTTTTAACCAATTCGCGAAGTTGGTCTCGGGAGACAACGCGGCAAGTGCCACTGGATCTTTTTTGAGGGTGTGGTAATAACTTGAAACTAATAGCCAGTGACCTTTTTCGCGCACGAGCATTTCTATGTGCGCTCGGTGCTTGTCGTCGGCTATACGATGCAAGGTGTCGGGTAATGAAGCCGATTGAATCGAGAAATAGAACAGCGGTTTATCGAGTCCGAGTCGAGCGCGCCATTGGGCTTTTAGATCGGCCGTTCGCTGTTGATCGCTGGCTCGCGTTCCATCATCAGAAAACTGCATCATGCGTTCAACAGGATCGCCGGGTGCTTCGATACTTATCCAAAAGCTGAAAAGGGCAATAGCTAGGAGGGTGGGAATAACCCAAAGAACGCGTCTGATTAAATATCGACTCATGCTGTTTATTCAGTAGTCTCCGGGGTGCTTACCGTTGAAACATATTTTGGGTCTAAGGTGAATTCACTTACCACAATCCCCGGGCGTTCGTTGTATACTGTTTGATTCGTAAATCGTTTGTGCATGGCGACCTTTCTGCGGGTCGAATAAAGGAATACATAGGGCTGAAAATCATAAACTTCTGCTTGTAGCGCCTTGATGTAATTGTAGCGTTCTGTTTCGTTCATTTCGCGATTGTACTGGGTAATGAGCGAATCGGAATAATCGTTTCCAAACCCACAGAAATTAGATCCGCTAGAGGTCCACGAGCTAGTGTGCCACAACTGTAGAGGATCTGTGTAGCCAGCACTTTCACTCCAGGCACCCATGAGCGCATCGAAGTTTTGATCGTAAGCTTCTTTGTAGAACGCGGAAAAATCGAGTGCGTTCAACTGACAGTCGACTCCGATTTGCGCGTACGATTCTTTCATAAGCAGACACATATCTTCGGTAGATTGATTTCCTGAGATGTAATTGAGCTGGAACGAAAAAGGTGTGATTTCTCCGTCAATAGATTTATCGCGTATTCCGTCGTTATCGGTGTCAATCCACCCGGCGAGGGTGAGCAGCTCATTGGATTTATTTAGATCGTATTCTAGGAAAGGCAGCGTGTCGTTGTATTCCTTCGTTTTTAGTGCGGAAACCATGGTTATTTGCTCGGTAGCACCCTTGCCGTGTAGGAGGTCTTCGATTCCTGACTTCACGGGTGTAGCGTGGGCCATAGCGCGGCGAACCAAAGGGTCGGTGAAATAAGGTGTACGTTGATGTCTTGTAGGACGGCAATTCATTCCCATATAGGAATAAGCGAATTGGTCGACAAACGCACTGTTGTACTGGGCATTAAAATATTCATTTTCTTGAAGACGCAGTAGTTCATCGGTTCCGAGTCGATTCGATACATCGACCTGTTGATTTCGAAAAGCGAGTAACGTGGCGTTGTCGTCTTTAATGATCCTGAACACTATTTTTTCCGGGTTGTTTTGGTTGTAGGTTCCGGCTTTACCGGAATCGTACCAGTTTATTTTTTTCTCAAGAGTCAGGTATTGGCCTTTTTCCCACTCGGTTAATTGATAGGGACCGAGTCCATTGATTTTGGTGGGTTCGAATTGATTCGAAGGGTCGTTGAAACGTTCGAAAAAGGAATTGACTTCGTCGCTGCGTTGGAAGGAGTCGTCCAGAATGGAGGCTAATGTGACCGTGTCGAAGATTCCTATTGAGTCCCAGGCAGTCTTTTGAAGAATATTGGCTTCGGTAAGGATTTGATTATTTCCCGCGTGCATTTCTTTGCAGATGAGGTAGAATTTGTTTTCGTCGTCGGGATGCGCTTCTAAACCGGCAATTACGCTTCCGTAAAGCGGTTTTAGCGCTGGGTTGTTGGCTAATGGGTGAAGATTCATTTTCACGGTAAATAGAACATCTTGGAGGGTAAAGGGTGAACCGTCGTCCCAGGTGACATCGTTCCGAAGCGTGTACAGGTATTTTAATCCATCCTCGGTAGTGGGCGGTTCGGTTACCAAAAGTGGTTCTAGATCAAATGTTTCTAGGTTGATTTTGAGCAGTGGGCGATGGGTGTACAGGTAAATGTGTGAACGCATGCTCGAAAAATCATTGACTGGGTGGAGTCCGTTCGGTTCGTAGCTGGTATGAATAACTACGGAGAAATCGGTGTCGTCGGTCTGGTTTTGAGCAGTTTCAACGCAGCTTGTATAGAGGAAAAGCGCTAATAAGCCGGATACAACTTGTTTCATGAGAAGTATTTTAGGTACAAACGAAGATAGGAAATTGATCCGCGGAATGGAATGTGAAAAAGCGCGCCAAGGTGTTTGTTACATTCAACTTATTATCTAAATTTGCCGTCCGTTTTGAAAGAATCGGAACAGCCAAGGTGAGGTGGGTGAGTGGCTGAAACCACCAGTTTGCTAAACTGGCGTACGGGTTAAACCGTACCGGGGGTTCGAATCCCCCCCTCACCGCAAAACAAAAGCCTGTGCAGAAATGCGCGGGCTTTTTTTTGGCGTGTAGCGAGCTTGCTTGCGAAAACGACAAGAAAAAGAACGCAGAATAGCGAAGCGATTGCAGGCTTTTGTTTTGCTGGCCTCCCACTTGGGATCACCGTAAGGTAATCCCCGATTTGTTTCAAACGCTGAAAGCTTGCTTGAGCGAAAATGGCGATAAAAAATACGTTTAAGCACTTTAGTGCTTGAACGGGCTTCCAATGGTTTGCAAGACCTCCCACTTGGGATCACCGAAAGGTAATCCCCCAAATGATTGAATTGAAGCCGGGTTCTTTTGCGAAAACGACAAGAAAAAGTACGCGAATCGCGCAGCGATTGCAGGCTTTTGTTTTGTCGGCTTCCCCCTTGGGATCACCGAAAGGTAATCCCCGTTTGACTGAATTGAAATCGGGTTCTTTTGCGAAAGCGACAAGAAAAAGTACGCGAATAGCGCAGCGATTGCAGGCTTTTGTTCTGCTGGCCTCCCGCTAGGGATCACGTTATGGTAATCCCAATTTAGTTTATACGCGGGTTTTGTGAGAATTATAAACCATAAAATGTGGCTTTGAAAAAAAGCTTTAATCGAACTGAAAGTTTTTCAAATCCGTGTTTGGTAATTTATAATTATCGTTTACTTTTGCACTCCTCGTTCGGGGTATAGCGAAGCCCGGTTATCGCGCCTGCTTTGGGAGCAGGAGATCGCAGGTTCGAATCCTGCTACCCCGACAACCAAAATGAAGGAAGCCCGCAGTATTTACTGCGGGCTTTTTCTTTGATGTGAAGTCAGAAAGCTTGCTTTCGGACTTTGCAAAAAGAAAAAGGCCCGAAGGGTGGCTTCCTTCATTTTGCTTGAATCCACCCCACCAAGGATCACCGACCGCAGGGAGGTAATCCTGAAGCCAACACTGCATGATGTGTAAATGAGGTCCGCAAAGCTTGCTTTCGGCTTCATTTGAAGGTAAAGCAGTGAGTGGAGCGTCTATTTTTGGACTAAGTGGTTCACTATACGTTCCGCATGCGCTCGACTATTCTCAATAAACCACTTATTCGTTACGAGTCCACCACAGACTACTCCAGCCACAAATACTCCACGCCGATTCGTTTCCATAGTTAATTCATTGTAAACCGGTGCTTTTGTTTTTTCATCGGAGATGTCCACACCCAAGCTTCTAATGAGTTTGAAATCAGGCTCATATCCAGTCATTGCTAGAACAAAGTCGTTTTTAATTTCAAACGGAGTTTCATCACCTTTTTGAATTCGAACATGATTGGGTCCAATCTCAACGAGTTTTGAATTGAAGTAGGCTTGAATACTTCCCTCTTCGATCCGATTAATTAAGTCGGGTCGCACCCAGTATTTCACCTTCGGTGAGATTTCTTCTTCGCGAACCACCATGGTTACTTTGGCTCCTTTCCGATAGGTTTCGAGTGCAGCATCAACGGCCGAATTTGCTGCGCCAACAACGACGATGTTTTGTCTGAAATAGGGGTGTGGATCGCGATAATAGTGATGCACTTTTGGTAGATCCTCACCGGGAACATTCATTAAATGAGGCTCGTCATAGAATCCAGTCGTGAGAACTATGTTCTTTGCTGTATAGCGAGCTTTGTTCGTTTTAACGCTGAAGTCTGCCTCGGTTTGTTCCACTTGAAGCACCTCTTCATAAAGGTTGATTTTCAATTTCCATGCGTCTGCGACGCGACGATAATACTCCAATGCTTCTGGTCGGGTAGGTTTCGCATTATGCGAGATAAAAGGGACGTTTCCGATTTCTAGTTTATCGGAAGTAGAGAAGAAGGTCATGTTGTGCGGATACCGATAAATGGAATTAACCAGCGTTCCTTTTTCGAGTATAAGGTAGTTCAAATTTGCCTTTTCACATTCAATTCCAATGGCCATTCCAATAGGACCGCCACCAATGATGATTACGTCGTATCTATTCATAGAAGCATTAAGAAGTAAGGAGTAGTGAAAGTTCATTGCTAAAGTAGGGGAGAAAATCTTGATAAAACAATTATCTTTGCCAACCCAAACGGGTCCCTTAGCTCAGCTGGATAGAGCATCTGCCTTCTAAGCAGACGGTCACAGGTTCGAATCCTGTAGGGATCACAAGCAACCCGCGGATGGCGAAAGCCATCCGTTTTTGGTTTCAGGCGAGGCGATCGAGCTTGCTCGAGGAGCGTTGCATGAGCCAAAAAAGAGCGAAGCGAGCGGGTTGCTTGTTGGGAGCCCCCGTTGATCTCGCCGAGGAGCCGCGCGACGCAGGCGAAATCCTGTACCACACAAATCAATATAAGATACTTGGCGAAAGCCATCCGTTTTTGGTTTCAGGCGAAGCGATCGAGCTTGCTCGAGGAGCGTTGCATGAGCCAAAAAAGAGCGAAGCGAGCGGGTTGCTTGTTGGGAGCCCCCG
>CBFHRK010000007.1:10062-37295 GCA_965658225.1 Flavobacteriales bacterium
TTGATCTCGCCGAGGAGCCGCGCGACGCAGGCGAAATCCTGGGTATTAGCATTAGCATTAGCACTAGCTGTAGCTTTTGCGGGATTTGGCGGGAGTTCAAGCTTTATTCGCAATATGTAGCGACAAGGTCATAGCTGCTTATCATTTTTCGTTTCCGAAAATCTCAGGCTTATCCGGCGAAGTAGTATTCAACTTGTTCGTCGGTTTCAAGCGGTTCGAAGGAGCTTGCTCAAGGGGAGCGGTATTTGCTTTAGCCCCAACATCCGCGGCGAAATGCCTTATTTCACATGAAATAAGCTTCCTTATTTTAGATCCCCACAAAAAAGAGTGTAATTAGAAAAGCGCCCCCTGTCTATCATCACCAACTAATTGGCCTGTAGTCTTTCAAGAATTTTCCATTCCAATGTTTACCGGTATTTATTCCATCGAACAACGGATCCATAACACGGGCAGCGCCATCCACAATATCGAGCGGAGGCTGAAAATCGTGGATTTCCTCTTTGCGTTTTGCCAGTTCGATCGGATCTTCATCCGTTACCCAACCTGTATCCACTGCATTGGTGAAAATACCGTACTGAGCTAGATCGCCGGCAGAGGTAAGCGTCATCATATTCAATGCCGCCTTGGCCATGTTGGTGTGGGGATGGCGCGATTCTTTATGGTATTGATGAAACTTTCCTTCCATAGCAGAAACATTTATAATATGTTTCTTACCCGTATTATCCTTTTTCATTAGGTGTACGAGCCTATTGCACAGAACAAAGGGAGCTACGGAATTCACGAGCTGCACTTCGAGCATTTCATTGGTATGTATTTCACCCAATTTCAAACGCCAACTATTCGTTTTCCGCAAATCGACCTGCTGAAGATCCGCATCTAATTTCCCTGTGGGGAAAACTTCATCGGTAGTTAAGGCATGATCAACCGTGTATTCTATTTGCGACAAACGGGCCGATGCGCTCAATCCAATGCCCACTTGCTTTCCGTGCCAACTAACGGGCAGATTTTTATTCTGATCGCCAATCATAGAACTAATGGCACCCAGCTCATTCAAACAAGCCGCGTGGTCCGATAACAGGTCTTGAACCAATTTTGGGTGTTCCGAAAAAGGCCGTTCTTCCAATTCGAGCATGTGCTGATAGAATCCGGCCGGTCGGCGCACCGTTTGCGCAGCGTTGTTGATCAATACATCGAGTCGGTCGTATTGCTGCTCAATGAAGTTACAGAAGATTTCAACGCTCGGAATATGGCGCAAATCGAGTCCGTGAATTTTAAGTCGGTGCCCCCAATCGGCAAAATCTTCTTCCTTGGAAAAACGCGCGGCAGAATCTACCGGGAATCGGGTAGTGGCAATTACGGTTGCTCCGGCCCGAAGCATCATTAAGGTGATATGGTAGCCAATTTTTAACCGTGATCCGGTAACCAATGCAACCTGACCGGTAAGATCGGCCGATTGGAAGCGCTTGGCATAATTAAAGTCTCCACATTCGGTACACATGGTGTCGTAAAAGTGATGGAGCGTGGTAAATACTTCTTTACATACGTAACAATTCCGGGGAGCTACGTCGGTTTTTTCTCCTTTTTCTTCGGGGCCTCTCGGCCCGATCATTTTTGGTGCCACAAAAATTACTTCTTCCCGGGCACTTCGTATTCCCGTTCTATTTCGTGCGTGCTTATCCCGTTCGAGCGCTTTACGACGAGCGTTTTTCTTGGCGTCCTTTTTTCTTTTCTTGAACTCATCTCTATTTGGCCGTGAAAGTCGGCCCGCTTGGGTAATTAGCTCAATACGCCGATCTTTCGGAATCTCAAAGATCTGACTCGCGTCGTTGTTCAAGGCTTCAAGGATAGCAATGCACTGCTCAATTTGATCGGAACTCAATTCCGTTTTTTCTTTGTCGTTGGCCATTTTAATTGAACAGTTTTGTGGACGGTCGGAATTGATTAGGTAATTCCAAAATTGAGGCGCGAAGTTAGTTAGAACGCCGATGATCCGCCTTATAATTAAAGGCTAAATTCAACGATAGCTTTATTAACGCGTATTCTATTGTGAGCCAATAACGTATGAAAAACCATACTTTCTTGCTGAAGGTGTGGGCCTAGAGCCCCATCTTGCCGAGGCGCGGAGCGACGTAGGCAAGAACTATTTGCCTAGTGAAGTCGCAATTTTTAATTCCAATACAGCGATAGAAGTCACGATAGCTACCTCAGTAAGTATGTAAATCCAACCCAATGGGGTAAGGGAATGGGAATAATAAACAGCGGCCGATAAGGAAAGTACGCAGTAAAATAAATTGGATAAGGCAATCCAGCGTAAATAGCGATTGAGCGGAATAGGCCTTGAGAAGTACATAAAAACGTCGAATAAGGTAAAGAGGATAGGGAAGGAGGCAAGATAGTACAGGGTTGGAATGGGAATGCCAAAAAGTGAATCGAACCGAACAAGCACGACCCCTAATAGAAATGCCGACAACAGGGCTCCGAAAGCATCGATAAGAAAGAGATTCCTGGGATAAGCCTGAATTCGCCGAAAAAAGCTACTCAACATGTGCTTATTATCCCTCGTAAATATCAAACTCGGCTGAGACCGCTTTCATTAATTCAGCATCTGCAAAGTCGGCATCCGTCATTTTTGATAATCGCTCTAAGTACAGATCGAACCGACCATTTTTGAATATTGTGAGCATTTTTCCGCCTTTTTCACATTTCGCCGCGTGCCAAACATTCGGTGGAACAGTAATGGTATCGCCCGGACCGGCTACAACCGTTTCATCGTCAAAAATTAATTCTACCGTGCCTTCGAGAATGTAAAATACCTCGGTCATTATTTTATGGTGGTGGCGTCCCAAGTAAAAACCGGGCTTAAGTGTGTCCTCCACAAAGCAAAGTTCGCCGTTGGTGCGGTGCGATGAAAGTTTTACAAAGCAGTGATCCTGAGCATAATTATAGTTTTCGCCTTCACCGTTTTTATTATTTCTTGATGGGTCATTTTATCTTAAATAGATTGATGTTTATTTCGAACATAAAGATTGTAAGAGTTGGAAAGTTAGCATTTCCATTCCGCGATTAAAATGCCCCCGGGATTATTAGAGTGTTTTCATTGATCGCTATTATGGCCTGTTACTTGTTCGTTAAACGTCACGGTGTCTTTGAAGGCGCATAGATTACCATCTGGGTCCAAAAACTTGGCTACGGTGCCCCAGGAGTGTTCTGGGTAATCAAATTCTCTATTTTGTTTTTCCAGCCTAACGGCTCGATGCATCAAATCCCCAATAAATCAGCAATGGATTGTAGTAAGCCTATGGCGGGAGCATCACTGAGGCAGCTCGAACAAGCTGTATACATCATCATGCAATCAATTAAATCGGTGAGCATATGAAAAAGGAGCCCAATACCAATAAGGTTAAAAGGTTTCTTGAAAAAGAGCAACGCGGCGTACCCAATCATGGCGACGTAGGTGTGGAGCGGATGAAACTGGATGCTGCAGCGGTCCGGAGCAAAAAAAGGGTCGGCCAGTAAATGATCCACATCGACCAGCATGGTCAACAAGAAAATGAGGTACACCTTTTTCCAGTCCTTCCTAAAAAACACGTAGGCAATAAGAAGCGGAAAGCCGAGGTGTAAAAAGTAGTGAATGAATGTTTGCATGTTCTTTAGATCGGTCTTTAATCCCTATGAATCGCCTTGTTCCGAAAATATCTCGTTGGAGTTACGGAACGACTTAAACTCCAGCGCATTCCTACTGTAATCGAATACGAACATGGTTACTTGTTCGCCTACTTGACCCGCATATCGTTGTTGTGGTTTTACGATGAATTCAATTTGGGCGGATTCTAGTTTTTCTTGAATACGCTTAAAATCGTCCTGCTTCAAGATACATCCGAAATGAGGAATAGGTACTTGAACACCATCTACTAATCCGCAGTAATCCGGTTCTGTCAATTGGCCACTCACATGAGCCGATAACTGATTTCCAAAGAAGTCGAAATCGATCCAATGCTCCGTGGAGCGGCCTTCTTTGCATCCGAGTAAATCGACGTAAAATGCGCGCGTGGATTCGATGTCCTTCACCTTAAAAGCGTAGTGAAATGCACTGGTTATCACGTTCCATTTTTTTAAAGTGTAAATTCTCTTTTAAGTTTTGCTTACAATATCCGAACAGAAAAAAAAAGGCGCACTAAGCAATTAGCACGCCTTTATTCCTTCAAAAGAAGTTCAATTATTCTACTGCGAATGAAATACGGGTAGTTTCCCATTCCATATGAATCATTCCGTCAGATATACTGTAAGTCAGCGTTTCAACCGGTTTGATTTTAGAAACCTTCGCTTCTGATTCAAGAACGTTTTTAGATGCGTCCAAGTCATAAGCTCCCCATTGATCCCAAACTGAGTTGAGCATAATGGGCCAATTCCCTTTTTCTTTTGGCATTGTGAAAAATGCATATTTACCGGCGGGCACCTTTGTTCCATTGATCGTTACATCTTCTGTAAACGAGATGGTTGTTGCTTTATCGGCTCCGGCACGCCACACTTTGTCGTAAGAAACAAGCTCACCAAAAATAGCACGTTCGCGCATAGATGGTGCATTGTAGGTGATCGTGATACCCACGTTTCCAATTTTTCCCTGCACTGTTTGGAAGGGACTTTTCTTATTCTGGGCTTGAGTACTTAACCCTCCAAGTACGAGTACAAAAGAGAGTATTGCTGCAATTCTTTTCATTTCAATTATTTTTAATTTCCTGCAATATAAAACAAAGACAGGGTATTTTATGCCCTATTCGGGCAGATACAAATTGAAGGCTTCTTCACTGAGCTCTTTTACTTTATTCAACCAATTCCCCCATACAACTTGCTGCCCTTCAAAATCGCTACCATAAGGCCCGGCCGTAATGGTTAAGGTCGTTTTCTGAGAGGCCTCGTCCTCAATGATGAGGTACTTTTCAGCATAGTGATATCCATCGAAATTGTAGTCGATTTGTAAATAAGTATCGATCCACAAGGAGGTAATTTCTCCCGTAGCGACTACACTATCGGGTTCATAAATAAACTCAATTTCGCTGCCGCGTTTCCATTCCGATCGATACGAGGCACCTTCATCGAACTCATTTCCCAATACTTTAGCGTATTGCTGACCAGTAATGATGGACCAAATGCGTTCTTTGGAAGCATCGATAGCTATCTTTTGTGAAATGAACGGGGTTTCCCCTAACGCGTCTATTTCTTCTTCGGTTGCGAAAGTAACTTCATTGTACCAGGCCGATCCGTTTCCGCCGTTTAAAAAGCGAAATCCAACTACGGTATCGTTTTCTGCCCTAACGGCCTGAATAACAATTATCCATTCATTTTTTTTGGTGTGACTAGAATAATAGCGTGCCAACCGCGGCAGTTTTATATCTATTGGCTCAGCGGAGGGGATTTCAGTGGTATCAAAATACATTAACGAAGTTCCGTTTTGGGTTTCTTCCTTGGTTGGAAGTCGACCGACTACAACCGGTACTTTATCGAGTTCAGCGGCATTCACTGCCGGAAACCCAAATAAATTATCGGGGCACGACCAGCCACCATAGGGGTGTAACGCTTTCCCTTTTGGTTTTTTAACCAGCTTTTCCTTTGGGGCCTCATCGGCCCGAAGGGCCTTATTCTCTTCTTTAGGCGTTTGGCCCACCGAACAAGAAAACGATATGCAAGCAATGAAAAGGAAAGCAAGACGAATGAAGGGTCCTATAAATTGATTTTTAATCGCACTCATTGTTTTGAATTAATGATTTTGAGGCAAACGTACACGAAGGCGAGTAAAGCCCAATGATTATCGTGTAAAGTAGTGTAAAGGCAGTGTAAAACCTTTTAAATAGCTTGTTTACTCCTCTTTTAAATCGCTCAGCAGGTCCTGAACATCGGCGTCTACATCGGCTAATTTCTTGCGGCAGAACTCTAACAACAGTTTAGCGCGCTTCACCTTTTCCGTGAGCACATCTACGGTCACTTGATCGTTCTGCAAATCGCTTAATATGGTTTTTAATTCGCTGTAGGCCGTTTCGTAATTCAATTCTTCAGACATATTGGAATTCGCGGTATTATTTTTTCTGGGTTACTTCGGTCACTTCACTCTGTATCAAAAGATCTTCGGTTTCAGTAAGGAGCATATCGCCTTTGTTTATTTTAGCCCCTTTTCGGAGCCACTGCTTATTCACCCGAGTAAGTGTATAACCGTTTTTCATGGCCGTTTCAGGTGAGAGCACATCGAGCCGGAGGCTCAAATTCTGGATATGATCATATTGCCGCTGAAGCATTAATTCGGACCAATGAACGAGTTCGCTTTGTTGCTGATTAAGTTCGCGCGGCTCGTCAATATGCAACCGGCGCAGGCACTCGTGTCCAATAAGCTCGAGGTTTCTATTTAGGCCCTCACGGGCCGATGATACCTTCTGCAAAGCCAAATGCGACAAGTTCACCCGTCCCTGTTCAATTTCATTTAAGAAAGCTCCCGCTCGCTCCAAGAAGAAGTAGGCGAGGGCAGTGGGCGTTTTCAAAAAAGTATGTGCTACCATATCGGCAACGGAAAAATCGGTTTCATGACCAATACCGGTACATACAGGCAAATTTGCATGGGCAATGGCCCGGCAAAGCTCGTCCTGATTAAAAGTATCTAAATCAATTTTTGAACCTCCACCGCGTAACAATGCGATGGCTTCGAAATGCTCGCTGTCAATAGATTGTATTGCTTCGGTAATTTGGCTTTTTGCCTTTTCTCCCTGTACAGTTACTGGAATGATAGTTAGTCTGAAATCAATTCCCCATTCGTTGTTGCTTAACTGCTTTTCAAAATCTTGCAGACCAGAACTGTCGGGAGCGCCAACAACGGCAATTCTTTGGATAACCAGTGGAAGCTTGTGCTCTTTATTTTTGTCGAATAGGCCATCGCGCCGAAGGCGCTGAATAGTTGCCTGCTTTTTCTTTTCAAGATCGCCTAAAACAGAACTTAAATCGATCTTGATCAAGTTTAAGCTAATGCCGTAACGCTTACTGAACTGCACTCCGGCCTGAAATACAATTTGAGCCCCCGCTTTCAGCAATGGCTCAAATTCATCGCCTAAATCGGCTCGAATCCCTTCCATCGATCGCTTCCAAATCATGGCGCGCATTTCGGCTTTTACCACCTCTTCGTTGGCATCGATTAAGTTCAAATAGGCATGTCCGCTTGGAGCAATCCGGAATTCGGATATTTCCGCGCGGATCCAAAATAGTTTTTCACCGTAAAATTGCTGAATCATACGCTCTAAAGAGCTGCTGATTTCGTTGAGACTATAAATCTTTTTTTGGTTCTCCGCTTCTGGCATGTCCTAAAGATAGGACTTCAATTGCAAAACGATTTTGGCAACGGCCGGACAAACCTCTGTGTTCTTTCTGGTCAAATCCAGTATCTGTTGCATGTTCTTTCGGTTGGTATGCGGGTACTCGCGGCAAGCTCGCGGCCGAACATCGTAAATAGAGCAGTAGTTGTCTTCTGCGAGGAACGCGCAGGGCGATTGTTGAAGCACGTAATCGCCATCTTCGTCGAGCCGCAAGTATTGAGCTACAAAGGCGGAGGGCTTCATTCGTAAATGTGAAGCAATACGATCAATGTCGCGATCAATGAAAATAGGACTTGTCGTTTTACAGCAATTCGCACATTCCAGGCAATCAATTTTCTTAAAGGCTTCATCGTGCGCGTCGTGAAAGTGCTCATCGAGCTTGTTCGGGGCTTTGCGTTTCCAATGCTGGAACGTCTTTCGGATTGCTTTGCCTTCCTGAGCGGCTAACTCCAAGTGCTTTTTATACTCAGAATTCATTTTTTCTTCCTTCTTTGGGTCTAAAGAGAGGATGCACAAAGGGAAGCCCAGGTACTTCTGCTTCTTTAGCGATTTTCACAAACTCTTTCAATGAAGGATATTTGTGAATGTTAAGGAAGTTGCCTAATTCTTCTTTTTTCTTTTCGTTTTCTTCGGCTTCGATACCGATAAACGGAATTTCTAAATTGTAGCAACTTGTAATATCCCATACCGCATCACCGACATAAACAATGCGCTTGAAGGAATTCCCTTTGTTTTTCTTCGTTGCTTGCTCAATGGCATTTAAAATAATCCGATCACGTGTGAGGCCATCATCGGCCGTTACCATATCCAATTCCTTCACGTAAAAGCCAGAGCTTTCCAGCTTAAATTTTGCTGAAAATTTCCAGCAACCGGTTGCAATTATAAAAGACCATTTGTCGTGCTCGGCAAGTTCATGAAGTAAGGATTGAACTCCATCTACCGCTTCAAATCCCTCGGTATTCGAAAAAAATAAGTCTTTCAGGTTTTTTTTGAAGAGTTTTCGGAATTTGAAATACTCATCAAGGCTCGGATTGCGCCCCTCGTACTTTTGGTATAACTCAAATACTAAAGCACTATCCGTAATGTTTCGGAATTCGTGAAAATCGATAGTCTCTATTTCCTGTTTGAAAATAGATTCGGATGTTAAGCGGAAACACTCCTGATCTACAGGGTTTGTTTTCGTTATTGTTCCGTCAATGTCAAAAATTACAAGATTCATGTTTGTCCTTACGAGCGGCTTTGGTAATCATTCGGCGTTAAAATTAAATGAAACTAATGAGAACCGAATGTTAAGTTTTTTCCTCCGATCACTAATGGCCTGAAAGTGCAGTTATTAGCCAATGTTAATTTTCACCAAGGGAGAGGGAGCGACTTTAATTCGTTGGGCGATTTTCTCAATCGGAACGATTTAGCGTAAAGGTTGTTGATTCGGCCTTTCACTTGTTTTCCGAACCCGAGCTTCACGGCTCGATAAGTAAGTGCGACATATCCATGAGTCCCAAAGTCTTTCCGAATATCTTGGCCGTGCAAATAATCGAGTGATTCGTCTCGGGTCAATTCAACTTCGGGTAGGGATATCCGAAGGCTTTTTGACCATGCTAAGGGCGTTTCGGGTTTCCAGTCGTTTCCTTTTTTTACGGCAATGGGCGTTTCGCGCAAAAGGTAATTCAGCGGCTTTACCTGGCGCAATTCACGGCTATCAAACATGGCCAGCGAACCAAAAAGCTTATCGCCGTAGACAGTAGTCTGTATTTCTGGAGACAGCCACGGGAGAATTTGTTTTTGCTCCGAAGAAGGTGCTGACGTTTCTGGCTCTTGAAGAGAACCCGGCTTTTTGAGTAAGGTAAAAAAGAACCCTTCGCCCTTTACTCGGTCGGGGTAACATTGATAGCCAAACCGGTCGTTATCACCCATTTTTTCTACTCCCCACGCGTCGGGGATTTGCAATTCAATGACTTCAGCTTTTAAGCTTTTCCAAGAGTCCAGATTTTCTTGGGTGTCGAAGGTGCACGTGGAGTAGAGTAGGTATCCGCCCGGGGCGAGGGCGGGCCAAATGTCTTTAAGAATTTCGGTTTGACGAGCACTGCACAAGGCTCCTGAGTCGGGCGTCCATTCGGTCCGTGCCACTTCATCTTTTCGGAACATGCCTTCACCGGAGCAAGGTGCATCTACAAGTATAAATTGAAACGTTTCTTCGAGTCGGCCTAAATCGGCCGGATGATTATTCGTAACGCGCATGCGATGACTTCCCCAACGCAAGACGTTCTCGCGCAAAATGTGTGCGCGCTTTGGAATGATTTCATTTGCAATGATGACCGATTCGGCCGGAAGCTCTTGGTCGAGTAATGTGCTTTTGCCCCCAGGTGCTGCACAGAGGTCCAGAACTATAGAGTTTTTTGGAAGATCGTTTTTGATCGCTTTGATTGCATGTGCAATGAGCATGGAACTCGCCTCTTGCACGTAATACGCACCGGCATGCCATAGCGGGTCGGAGGCAAAAACAGGCCGTTCACCGAGGTAAAAACCATGTTCGTTCCATGGAATCCGGTCTAAGTTGGAGGGAGGAGGGATTTTATTATTCCATCGGACAGACGACACGGGCGACTCTTTCAGCGCGTTTTCAATGGAAAGGGCGCTATCTGGGACATCGCGCCGTAGGCGCATTAAAAAATCTTTTGGAAGCTCCGCTTGCAATTACTCGCTTACTTCAACGCCTCGCCAAAACGCAACGTAATCCTTAATTTCTTTCGCTGCATCCTTTGGAGAAGGATAATACCAAGAGGCGTTTTCATTAGATTCTCCATCCACAACCACATTCCGGTAACTGGCAGTTCCTTTCCACGGGCATACGGTATGGTAATCGCTATCTGTGAAAAATTCGGGTTTTATAGACGAAAGGGGGAAGTAGTGATTATTTTCCACTACCAGGGTATCATTGCTTTCTGCGATCACTTTTCCTTTCCAAATAGCCTTCATAATTAGTTTGTTTGATGAATATGAATATCTCGTTGAGGGAAAGGTATAACCAATCCGGCCGCTTCAAGTTCTAATTTCACTTTTTCGTTACAATCGAAGAAAACATCCCAGTAGTGTTCAGGCTTTGAATGAGGAAGTGCCATAATGTTTACCGAGCTATCGGCCAGTTCGCTTACCCCAACGTATGGCTTGGGCTCGTCCAGCGTTAATGGATGCTCCGAAATCACTTTCATTAGTATGGCTTTTGCCTGTTCAATATTTGAATTGTACGAAACGCCGAAAGTCATATCGACGCGGACATGTTCCTTCGCCGTGTAATTAGTTAAACTTCCGTTGCTCAAAACACCATTAGGAATAATAACCACTCTGTTTTGAATGGTAACCAGTTTGGTTACGAAAATTTGAATTTCTTCAACAACACCTTTGTGTCCTTGAGCTTCAATTAAATCGCCCACCTTGAAGGGTTTGAACATGAGAATAAGCACACCACCGGCAAAATTGGCGAGGGTTCCCTGAAATGCTAATCCGACCGCTAGGGAGGCAGCCCCTAAAACGGCAACAAAGGAAGTGGTTGCAATACCCACCATACCGGCCACGGAAATAAAGAGTAGGGCTTTAAGGCCCCAACTTACTAGGCTTTTCAGGAAAGGACGAAGCGTTTCATCGACGTCTCTTTTGTCCATGATTCGAACCGATTGGCGCGTTAGGACTTTGATAATTCTTAGTCCAATACTCAGCACGACAATGGCCATAATCACTTTAGGGCCATTCGTGAGGATATAATCCATTGCCGTTTCTGAGTATTTGTCGAGCTCTTCCATATTTACTGCAATTTTTTTTGCGAAGAACAAAAATAGTAACCCGTTTGAAAGACTAGGATAATTAGACAAAAAAAAGCCACCCTTTTCAGGATGGCTTTCAATAATTGAAATCGTACTCGATTATGCGTCAATAAGCTCGTAACTTCTTTTGATAAAAGCGGTTAAGGCTTCACCTTTGAGCATATTTTGAGATAACTTTGCCAAATCAACTCCCTGATTAATTAAGGCTTTTTGTGCGTCGGCATTTTTCTCTTCGTGAATTTTACCCACCAACGGGTGGTTTACATTCACAATAAGGTTATAGCTGTCGGGTAAGTTTCCTGCCCCCATGAAACCACCGCCAGTCATACTCATTTCTTTCATTCGGCGCATAAACTCGGGTCTGGTTATCGTAAAGGCTGGCGCAGATTCGCTCTGAGCTTCCAGGGAAATGGTGAATTGCTCCTTTGGAACAACCCCTTCAATGATTGGCTTCAGAGCTTCTTTTTCTTCATCGGACAACTTGCTCGGCATTTCGTCATCCTTGGCGATCAATTTTTCAATGGGATCGCTATCTACACGAACGAATTGGATATTCTCACCATTCATTTCGAGTCGCTGAAGTAAATGGCCAACAATAGGGCTATCTAAATGGAGGACATCGTACCCTTTGTCTTTTGCAGCGGCAATAAATCCATGCTGCTCCTCGGGGTTATTGGTATACAAGTACACTAATTTGCCGTCTTTATCTGTTTGGGCCTCCTTGATCTTTTCCGTGTATTCGTCAAGAGTGAAGTAGGTTCCATCGACATTCGGGTATAAATTGAATTTATTAGCCTTGTCGAAAAATTTCTCTTCGCTCAACATTCCGTATTCAATAATCACCTTGATATCCTCCCAAATAGACTCAAGGCGTTCACGATCGTTTTTGAAAAGCTCTTCTAGCTTATCTGCTACCTTTTTTGATATGTGGGCCGATATTTTCTTTACGTTGCTATCGCTCTGCAAATAAGAACGCGAGACGTTCAAAGGAATGTCCGGTGAATCAATAACTCCTTGAAGCAAGGTTAAAAAGTCGGGTACAATACCTTCAACCGAATCGGTAACAAATACTTGATTCGAATACAGTTGAATTTTGTCTTTTTGAACTTCAATGTTGTTCTTAATTTTTGGAAAGAACAATACTCCAGTCAAATTGAAAGGATAGTCTACGTTTAAATGGATATGGAACAAGGGCTCGTCGAACTGCATAGGGTACAATTCGCGATAGAAGTCCTTATAATCCTTGTCTTCAAGCTCGCTTGGCGACTTTGTCCAAGCTGGTGCAGGGTTATTTATAATGTTTGGAACGGTTTCCTTAACCTCATTTTCTCCTTCACCTTCTGTAACTTCTTTCGTTCCGAATTGAATTTCAACAGGTAAAAATTTACAGTACTTGTTGAGTATTTCTCCAATACGCGCTTCTTCCAAGAACTCACTTGACTCTTCATTGACGTGAAGAACAATTTCAGTTCCACGGTCTTCTTTCTTGCTTTTAGTCAGCTTATACTCAGGATCACCTTCGCATTCCCATTTAACGGCTTCGGTACCTTCACCTTCTTTAAATGACTTTGAATGAACTTCCACTTTATCGGAAACCATAAAGGCAGAGTAAAATCCAAGACCGAAATTTCCAATGATTCCTTTTCCTTCCATCTGGCCTTCATACTGCGACATGAATTCCTTGGCTCCAGAAAAAGCGACTTGATTAATATATTTTTTCACCTCTTCGCCAGTCATTCCAATACCGCGATCTTTAAAGGTGAGTGTTCTAGCTTCTTTATCGATAGAAACCTCGATCGTTGTGTTTCCAACCTCTCCTTTGAATTCGCCTAATCGACTCAGTGTACTGAGTTTTTGGGTGGCATCTACCGCATTGGAAATAAGTTCACGAACAAAAATCTCATGATCGCTGTACAAAAACTTTTTAATAATGGGGAAAATATTTTCCGACTGAACGTTGATTTTACCTTTAGCCATTTTACGTGCAATTTTGTTTGTGTGGCAAGGGTCAATTCTCGTGCCAAGCGACAGTGACTGACATTTAGCTGTCAATTTGACGTACTTTAAGACCTTGGATTTTATGTATATTCGACCCGATCTCGAACACTAACCGTAGTAAAAACGTCATTACGACCCAATACTTTGAGAGAGGTCAGGAACCAAAACAAGATTTTTATGCTGAAATCACGAATCGTGGGAATGGGGCATTATTTGCCACCACGGATAGTCACAAACAACGATCTGTCCGAGTTAATGGATACCAATGACGACTGGATCACAGAACGCACCGGGATTAAGGAGCGCCGATTTGTTGTGCCCGGAGAAGATACAACGAGCTCAATGGGCACCAAGGCAGCTTTAATGGCTATAGAAAATGCCGGAATATCCAAAGATGATATTGACTTCATTGTTTTTGCCACTTTGAGTCCGGATTATTATTTCCCGGGCCCTGGAGTGCTGGTTCAGCAACAGCTGGGTATCAAAGAAGTGGGCGCGCTGGATGTTCGGAATCAATGTTCCGGATTTGTTTATGCCCTTTCTGTAGCCGACCAATTTGTCAAAACGGGGATGTATAAAAACGTTTTAGTAATTGGCTCTGAGTATCATTCGGGCGGACTCGAAATGACGACGCGTGGGAGAGGTGTTTCCGTCATTTTTGGAGATGGTGCAGGCGCTGCTATTGTTCAGGCCTATGACGGCGAGGACCGCGGAATTCTATCGACCCACTTGCACTCTGAAGGGCAACACGCCAAAGAACTCGCGCTTATTGGTCCGGCTACCTCACGTTGGGTAGATACTATTATGGAAGAAAATGACCCTGAGGATACATCGTATTACCCTTACATGAATGGAAATTTTGTTTTCAAACATGCGGTGACTCGATTTGCCGAGGTGATCATGGAGGCGTTAAAAACGAATGGGTATCAGCCGTCAGATATCGATATGCTCGTTCCACATCAGGCTAATTTGAGAATATCTCAGTTTATTCAAAAGCGAATGGGGCTCGGCGATGATAACGTTTACAACAACATTATGCGCTATGGAAATACAACGGCGGCTTCTATTCCGATCGCACTTTCTGAAGCGGTTCAAGAGGGTAAGGTGGATGAGGGAGACCTCGTTTGTTTGGCAGCTTTCGGTTCCGGATTTACTTGGGCATCGGCGTTAATGCGCTGGTAAAAGGGCCTAACGGCCCGATAAGTACAAAAAAAGGCGCCCATCGGGCGCCTTTTTTATTGCTTTACAATTCGATAAGTTCGTTGACGACCTCCTGAAGTCAACACCTCTAAGTAATAAACACCAGCGGGCTGATCTATTTCAATGTTTTCAGATTGCACCGGGTTGTTTCGATGTAGAATAATTTTACCGCTCGAATCGAATAAACGATAAGCAGGCCGCATTCCCATTAACTCTGAAGTCGCTTCAATGAATATGGTTCCAGAGGTTGGATTAGGGTAAATCGTAAGGAGACCCTCTTCCAATTCTTCCATCGAACTCGTAATGAATAAGCGAATGGTATCTGTAAAAAACATTTCGGAGGCACCATCGGGCAGGTACGTGGCTTTAATAAAGAAATCGTATTCCCCGTTACCAGCAACAAGAATAGTGTCCGTACTTGAAAAGGTTGTTGAACTTCCTCCTTGAAGGTTGTACGTATTTAGAGAATCGACCACAATAAAATTAGGGTCGGCAACAGGCCAGTAATGGGCTTCCATTAAAACTGGGCCATCTTTGCGCACTCTTGTGTCAACAGATAATGCTGCTGTTGACCAAAAGAGATTCGTGCCAGCAAAATTCCTCAGTTCAACGGGAATTGAATCGAACGGTGTTGAAGACAAGGTGCTGAAAGACAAGGTATCGTAATCAAATACTTGGTTCGTTCCGTTCGGATCAAATAATGCCCGAACTGTCCAATAGTAGGTGGTATCCGACAATAAACCGAAGAGATCTAACGACGGATTGAAGCTCTGTGGCAAACCACCATTTAGATTATAGGTGCCACCATTCCCGGCAGTTGAAGAACCGCCTTCTGGCCAGTATTCAAAAAGAATATCAGTATTAAAATCTTCGCGCAGCAAGAAATCGATTGCAAGCGTCGCCGATGAGTCCGTGACATTAGAACTTAGCCCATTTGACAGAACCACGGGAGGCAGCGGGTTGCTCCCTTCCACCACAGTAAGCCATTGATTGCTCCCAACGTTGTACAAATGATCCGAAATTCCAGACGGCCATTTTATAACCAAAGAATCAATTACCGTTGCAGATCCGAGACCAAAGTGCTGCGTAAAGGAGTTTTGAGCTCCATAACCCTCACCACCGCGGACTTCACGAACTTGAACGCCCCAAGGTCCGTAGGCCATTATTTTCGCTCCTATTGCATTCGTATTGCTTACAACACCTGTTAAATTCAATTGAAGAAACTGGTGCCCTGAAGCACCTTGATTAATCCATAATCGATCAATGGCAGAGGTAGAGGCAGTGTTGTAAATAGTTCCATAGCTCGCATAGATATCAAGGAAACCGTCATGATTCAAATCACCTACCACGGCGCTCAACATCCAGTCATTTAAAACGCTAAAAGGGTCCACATCTAGAGTGAACGAGGTGTCCTGGTTATTAATCCACAATCTATGCTCTGAACCGGTAACGAGTAGATCGAGCCATCCATCGTTATTGAAATCACGCCAATACGATTGAATTCCGGCAAAGCCCGTTTGTGTGAGTCCTGACGCGGTTGTGTAATCTTCGAAAATACCGTTCCCCAAGTTTCTGTAGAAACGAGAAACCTGATCGTGATTTACAACAAAGGCATCTAAATCTCCATCGTTATCTATATCGCCAAAATCAGTCACCCAGCTTTGAGCACTGTCGCGCAATAGGGTAGTGGTATTTTCTGCCCATGGCCCTGTGCCGGTATTCTCGAGCCATTGATTGATTCGTCGCCCGTCCGATGTATTGGTCACTCCTTGACGACACTTTGTGATATAAAGGTCTAGATCCCCATCGTTGTCTAGATCGGTAAAAATAGACGCGTAATTGCCTGATTTGTCACTTGAAGGAGTAGTTGTGTAGTCGAGGGCTGTAAGGTCTAAGGATAGTCCTGTAGCTGAATTAACATATAATTGGCTTTCACCAACGTCGTTGCAAGCGAATAAGTCGAGTTGTCCGTCATTGTCGATATCCACAAAATTCATCCCTTGAGCAAAAATGCTCAAGCTATTGACGGTGCTCTGACTATAACTTGTACCTGTACTGTTTGCGGTGAATAATTTGATTCCATTGTAGTCGCCAGTGGCAATATCGTTATAACCATTTGAGTCAACATCTGCGATACAAACGGCCCACACTTTATTGAATGGTGCTATATTCCCTAAACTCAATTCCGTGAAGCTTCCATTCGGCTGCTGATAAGCAATTAAAACCGTTTGAGAATTGTGCAATCTAATGATGTCGTCGAGTCCATCATTATTCATGTCACTAATAGCCAATGGAGAGCCCGAGCGAGCCGCAACCGTATTGGTTGGAAGCAGCTGAGAGCTGTCTCCAAACGTTATTTGAGTTGTTGGTGGGGCGATTCCAAAGTCAACATTCAATTGGTAATTACCAGAAGCACCTGAAGAATATCCATCCACTACGAAATAATAGTCCGTATTTGCTTGAAGCATCAAGTTGAAGATTTCACTATTATACGGATTGTTATAGGCCGGACTAGTACAACCGTCTTCCTGGCAAGCATAAGAAGTACCAGATGAACAACTTCCTTGATAAACATACAATTGTGAATCGTAATTAGTGGCGGCAATGCACAACGAGAGCGTTACATACTCTACTGAAGAGCCCGTAGTGTACTTATATACTACATCTTTCGCTCCACCTTGATTACCCACATCCGGGCAATTTTCAGCGTAATCATCAACAGCGGCGGCTGTTGAGCCTGTCCCGACAAAAGGGATCGAAGTGATGACAGTTGCGGTGGCACAGTTTTCTCCGCCAGCTTGACCCAGCGAAACCGTGCATAAACTCGTGAACAAAAGCAGAAGGAAAAAATGTTTCATACCCGTATTGTAAATAATTTAGCAGTAAAATTAGCCTTTTTTGCGCATTAGTGTGAAATTTGCGCTATCCCTGGGGAAGCAATGAAAATGAATCACTTAAAGTGGGTATTCGGATTAGTACTTATCGTTTTAACGATGAGCGTAGGGCGTAGCTTGGCTCCGGAGAAAACAAAGTCATTTCACAGTCCAGAAGAACTGGATGCGTTTATGGCGCTTTCAACAGACCTCCCAATTGATACGAATAACTACTTCGCAACGAGTGGAGTCTGTGCTGGTTGCCATGGTTTCGATCCGGCCGGGTTAGCCATGGTTGATTCCAATGGTCATGATGTTAATGTCGCCGACGATTGGAGAGCCACAATGATGGCTAATTCGGCAAAAGATCCTCTTTGGCGCGCAAAGGTGAGTCATGAAGGATTAGTGAATCCAGCTCATAAGCAAGATCTCGAATCGGTTTGTACTTCTTGCCATGCCCCTGCGGGCCGATATACGGCGCATTTCAATAATCTGCCTCATTACAGCATGGCGGAACTGCTCGTAGATACTATTGGCTTGGACGGGGTAAATTGCGGTGCTTGTCACCAAGTATTGCCCCCAGATTCCTTAGGGTTAGACTTCAGTGGACAAATAGATTATACTTCAGATAAAACAGTTTACGGACCGTATAAAAACCCTTTTGCGGATCCTATGTCTTCATTCATTGGCTTTACCGTTGAATGGAGTGAGCATATCAACGATTCAGAAGTTTGTGCTAGTTGCCATTCACTGGTAACCCAGACCGTAGATCTCCAAGGGAATTATACGGGCGATTACTTTGTAGAACAAGCTACCTATCACGAGTGGTTGAATTCAAGCTTTAACCAGAACGAAATTGAGTGCCAATCGTGCCATATACCTCGAATTGACGACAACATTATCATTGCCGCCAATTATGCTTTTTTATCGCCACGGCGGCCATATGGTTTGCACCATTTAGTAGGAGGGAATGCATTTATGTTGCGTTTGCTTCAAGATAACATCGTGCCGCTAGGCATAACCGCAACTACGGAACAATTCGATTCTACCATTGCGCGAACGGAACGCCTTCTTCGGGAACACACTTTGGAAATTGATTTAAATGCGGTGTCGAGAACATCGGATACAGCCGTCTACAGTGTGCGATTGCAGAATTTGGCCGGACATAAATTCCCGAGTGGTTATCCGGCGCGGAGAGCGTACATTCAATTTATTGTGCAAAATGAGCAAATGGATACCCTTTTTGCGAGTGGATTACTCGACGCGAATTATGAGCTGCATGGCATTGACCCAGCCTATGAGCCTCACCACAATATTATTTGGAATGAGAACCAAGTTCAGATTTACGAGCAGGTAATGGGCGATGTGAACGATAATGTTACAACGGTATTGGAGCGAGCCAAAACAGCGCTCAAAGACAATCGGATTCCACCCGAAGGATTTTTGGTAAATCACCCATCCTATGATAGTGTTAAAATATCTGGTGCTGCCGCAGCTGATTTGAACTTTAACTATCAGAACGGAATCGAAGGATCTGGTTCAGATGACGTTTTCTATCACATTCCATTAAATGGCTATGCGGATGACTTGAATGTTAGCGTGTTTGTGTATTACCAGCCCGTTCCGCCGCGCTATTTGACTGAGATGTTCTCCTATTCAAGTGCCGCCATTGACACCTTCCGGAACATGTATCAACAAGCAGATAAATCTCCTTCACTAGTTGCTGCCGCGTTTGAAGGCCCCAGTGTGAGTCAAACGGAAGTTTTTCAAGATCGAATAGACGCAGTGCTCTATCCGAATCCAAATAGGGACGGAAGGCTTTTCTTCAAAGGAGCCGAAGATCGTTTTGCACGGGTGGCAATTTATACCCTCGAAGGCGAGATTGTTAGAGAATTCCGTGATTTTACTTGGGATAATTATCTACAGCTTCCTTTTACTCCGGGCTTGTATTTAGTCTACCTCGAAAATGCACGTGGAGAAGTAGGAGTGAAGCGGGTGATTCGCCGTTAGCCAATGAAGTAGATGACAAACTGTTGTCCGGACCCGGGCACAAACCAAAGGGTCATGACGATTCCGGCCAAAGAGCCTCCGAAGTGGGCTTCATGACCAATATTTCCAGATTGTTGACGCATCCCGTAAATGGAAATGAGTAGGTAAACGATTCCAAAAAGCCATGACGGAATGGCGAAGGGTATGAGGAATACATAAACAGAACCTTGAGGGAAAAGAATGATGCTGCTAAAAACTACCCCGCTCACCGCACCCGATGCGCCTACGGCGCGATAATAAAGATTGTTGCGATGTTGATAAAGGGAGGTTACATTTCCGGCCGTTAGGGCGATAAAATAAAGCACGAGATAGGAAATAATTCCCAATTGATTTTCAACCAAAGCGCCGAAAGAATACAAGGCGAACATATTGAAGGCTAAATGGGCCCAGCCGCCGTGCAGGAATCCACTCGACAACATGCGAATGTATTCTTTGCCATTCGTGATGCTACCTACTTGGAACAGATATTTTTCGAAGAATAAACGATCATTGAATCCTTTTATGGAAACCAATAGGTTTAATACTACAAGCGCAATAGTAGCCATTTAGGAAACGCTTTTTTCTGCGGCCTGCCAAATAGGCTCGATTGGAACGGGTGCGGTTACCGTTATCGTTTCTTTCGTTACAGGATGAATAAAAGACAAGTGCCTTGCGTGAAGCGAAATGCTCGCGTCCGGATTCGATCTCTTTGCGCCGTATTTTAAATCTCCTTTAATGATACAACCCATACTGGCTAATTGTACTCTGATTTGATGATGCCTACCCGTGTGCAACTGCACCTCAATTAAATGGTATTTGTCTAAAGAAGCAATGAGTTTATAATCAAGAACGGCCTTACTCCCTCGTTTGTCGGATTCGCTTACCGGATAGCTTTTATTCTTCTGACTGTTCTTAGCAAGATAGTGCGTTAAGGTTCCATCCGGTTTTTCAGGAGCTTTTTCTGTCAAGGCCCAATAAACCTTTTTCGTTTCTCTATTTCGAAACAGGTCGTTCATTCGGGTAAGTGCTTTGCTTGTACGGGCAAACACCAGTGCGCCAGAGGTTGGCCGATCGAGTCTGTGCACTACGCCTAGGAAGACATTACCAGGCTTGTTAAACTTTTCTTTTAGATAAGCCTTAACGAGGTCGGGGAGCGTTTTGTCTCCCGTTTTATCTCCTTGAACAAGTTCTCCTGCTTGTTTATTGACGGCAATTATGTGATTGTCCTCAAAAAGGACCCGGGCCGTTATCGTTTTCAATAGGATTCGTTTTCGTTTGGAAAGTCGAGTCTCTTAACGTCTTCTACATAGGTTTGAACCGCACCGGTAATGGCGTCATTTAAATCGAGGTATCTGCGTAAAAAACGCGGATTAAATTCATGAGTCATGCCGAGCATATCGTGCAAAACGAGTACTTGCCCATCAACTCCTGGTCCCGCGCCAATGCCGATGACGGGAATGTCTATTTCTTCCGCCACGCGCTTTGCGAGATGGGCCGGCACTTTTTCCAGCACGATTGAAAAGCATCCTGTAGCTTCGAGGAGCTTAGCATCGCTAATTAGCTTTGCTGCTTCCTCGTCTTCTTTAGCGCGTACCGTATAGGTACCAAATTTATAGATCGATTGTGGGGTTAATCCAAGGTGGCCCATCACTGGAATTCCAGCCGTCAGGATGCGTTCAATACTTTCATTGATTTCGGAACCACCTTCCATTTTAACTGCATGCGCACCCGATTCTTTCATTATCCGAATCGAGGAACTCAATGCTTCTTTGCTATTCCCTTGATACGATCCAAATGGCAGATCGACCACTACTAGGGCCCTGTCAACAGCTCGAATAACCGAGCTGGCGTGGTAGATCATTTGATCCAAAGTAATAGGCAAGGTGGTTTCGTGACCGGCCATAACATTCGAGGCGCTATCACCAACGAGAATCACGTCGATTCCGGCCCCGTCAATGAGTTTCGCCAAGGTGAAATCATAGGCGGTAAGCATCGAAATTTTTTCACCGGCTCGCTTCATTTCTTGAAGCGTTTGTGTGGTTACTTTTTTGGCATTTACTTTATGAACAGACATATTAATCTCGTTTTTTAGCCTTTCTTTTTGGCAATTCAGTTTGGCTCGACTTTTCGGGAGTTCCAGCAGGTGTAGTTACCTTGTTTTCTTTTGGGCCTTCACCCGCTTCGGGGTTCACGGCCCGATTTCCGGTTTCGTCAATTACGTAGGTTCCGTCGACGATTTTATCGAGAACATTCATTTTGAAATCGGCCATTTCTTCGGAAAGAATGTCAATACTGTCTTTTAACTGAACGTTCTGGTTAGTGAGTGCTTGGTTTTTAAGGATTTCTTCGCGCAAATTGCGACTCAAGGTAAGGATGAGGTCTTTGTCGATATTTCCTACTAGAAATCGAATTTCTTCATACTGTTCAATTTCTTCACGAAGCACTTCATTATCTCTATTGGTAGTGACTAATTGCGTTTCCAGGACTTGAATTACCCCTTGGAGCTCCACTATTTTTGCATCTAAGCTCTCGGCAAGTTCCGCTTTCAGGGCGGCGTTTTCTTTTTCGAGCTGTTCGAGACGCATTTCGTTTTCCGATTTCTGAACGTCTTCAATACTGGGTTCTGTTGTGTAAACGTGAAAGTATTCGGCCCTGGCCTTGGTCATTGGTCCGATGAAGAAACCCATGTTTCCGTTTTCAAAAGTATTGTCATAAAACGAAGTCACAAAGGAACCGTTGATGTAAAAATCGAAGTCACCGTTGGCTGTTTTAACTTCTAATTTATTGTATTCATCAATACCCAGAAGCGCATTCGATTTTACCCAGCCGTCAATTGATTCGCCCATCGAAGTGATTACTCCGTTTCGAATTCTTCTGATACGATAGCGTTTGTTCCTGTTGAATTCAAAAACGTAAGCAGAATTGCTGTCGCGTTGCGACATGAATATGAGTCCGACCGTTTGCTCTTTGGTTTCGGAAGGACCGAGTTTAAGATTTGTGGAAAGATGAAAAGTGTTTAGTTCGTTCGGAAAATTAGCCATTACAGCAAAAGGGCTAACCGGATTATTTCTATTTAAAAAATAGGTGCTATCGTCAACGGTATAATAATTTTCAACGGTGGTAATCGTGGGAAAGGATCCTTTTGATTGGTAGAAATCTTCAACAAAAACCGGTGCGGAAAATTCGCCATAGATTCGCTGCTGACCGTTAGAAGAAAATGAAAGGGAGGCAAGAGCCAGAATTGCCCAAAAACTCTTATACATGCGGTGTTTTTTAACCGCTAACTGCGGTGATGATCAAAAGTACAAATTTAATTATCTTTGCTCCTTATGAAAAACTGGCTCCTCTCCTTTGTCGTTGTTGGAGCGTTGGTTACCGGATGTACTACGGACATCGATATCAACGCGCCTTATGAAGAGAATACCGTTGTTTACGGCTTACTCGATTTCTCAGATACCACGCACATACTAAAAATAGGGCGCACCTTTTTAGGCGATGCGAACGCCTTTGACATGGCGCAGCAGTTCGATTCACTCTATTACGGAGATACTATAGAGGTTACGTTAACGGATGAAACTACGGGTGACGTATTTCCCTTTGAGTATTATATTGAGAACACTAAGCCAGGCGGTATTTTCGCTAGCCCCGATCAGGTCTTGTATCGATCTAACATTGATTTAGATGAAGAGCACACGTACAGACTTCAAATTGTTACGGCGGAAAACGAACCACCTGTTGAGGCGGAAACGAAATTAGTTGAAAGTTATCGTATTGTTCGACCAACATCATTGCAGGCGGTTAATTTGGCTAATCCGAACGGATTCAGTGTAGAGTGGAAGTCGGCGGTAAATGGAAAAACTTATGAAGTTTGGGCGGAAGTGAGTTTCCTTGAAACAGATCGATTTGATCTTTCTGACTCGACTATGAAAACGGTTAAATGGCGGATAAAAAACGATATTGAGTCGAGAGGCATCACAGGTACGGAAGACATGGATTACGAAATTCAATATCCTTCGTTTTTCACTTTCATGTCTTCAGTTATTCCAGTAAATGAAAACGTGAATCGGTATTTGAGAGGTATTCGTTTTTACGTGTCTGCCTCAACGGAAGAGTTCGCTCTTTATCAGCAAATTTATGAGCCCCAGACTGGGATTGTTCAAGACCGCCCTCCGTACACTAATGTCATCAATGGTGTAGGGCTATTTAGTTCTCGCCATTCAGAAAACGTGTACACGGAACGTATATTAAGAAATCCTGCAAACCCGCAAGACCTTAACTGGACAAATGACTCTTTGGCTTGTAGCCAATTTACGAGTGAATTGAGATTTGCTTGGTACGATGTTTTACCTGCAAATAATCAGGTCGATACATTTTTCTGTGACTAATATTCTGACGCAATGTCAGCAAAAATGTCAGTTTCGCTCGATTTCAGGGTAGCGAAACTGACATTTTCTTTATGGCCCGCCGTTGGCACGGTCATTGACCTAACTGCGCTGTTCACAAAGCGTATAATTAAAATTCAACATAATGAGCAAGATCATCGGAATTGACCTAGGAACGACTAACTCCTGTGTGTCGGTGATGGAAGGTAACGAACCGGTGGTGATTCAAAACAGCGAAGGGAAGCGTACCACGCCTTCTATTGTTGCTTTTGTAGAAGGTGGAGAGCGAAAAGTCGGTGATCCGGCAAAGCGTCAAGCCATAACCAACCCGGAGAAAACGATTTATTCCATTAAGAGATTTATGGGAGAGAGTTACAGCAATGTTTCTGAAGAAGCAAAACGTGTAGCTTATCACGTAGTAAAAGGAGATAACGACACGGTGCGTGTTGCTATTGACGATAGAAACTATACAGCCCAAGAGATTTCAGCTATGGTTCTTCAAAAAATGAAGAAAACGGCTGAAGATTACCTTGGTACAGAAGTGACAGAAGCAGTGGTAACGGTGCCCGCTTACTTTAATGATGCACAGCGCCAAGCAACTAAAGAAGCTGGAGAGATTGCCGGATTAAAAGTTCGTAGAATTATCAACGAACCAACCGCGGCAGCTCTTGCGTACGGTCTCGATCGCAAAGACCAAGACATGAAGATTGCTGTCTTCGATTTAGGAGGGGGTACCTTTGATATCTCAATTCTTGAATTGGGCGATGGGGTTTTTGAAGTTAAATCAACCAATGGAGACACTCATTTAGGTGGTGATGACTTTGACCAAGTAATTATTGATTGGTTAGCCGAAGAGTTCAAAGTGGAAGAGTCTATGGACTTACGCGATGATAAAATGGCCTTACAGCGTTTGAAAGATGCCGCTGAAAAGGCAAAAATCGAGCTGTCAAGCTCCACGCAAACAGAAATAAACCTTCCATACGTAACGGCAACGGCCAGCGGACCAAAGCACTTGGTGCGCACACTGTCACGAGCAAAATTTGAGCAGTTAGCTCAAAAATTGATCGACCGTTCTTTGGAGCCTTGTAAGAAAGCGCTTTCAGACGCTGGAATGCAAACTTCGGATGTGGATGAAGTAATCTTGGTTGGTGGATCAACGCGTATCCCGGCAATACAGGAAGTAGTAGAGAAGTTCTTCGGCAAAAAACCATCTAAAGGGGTTAATCCAGATGAGGTAGTTGCAGTTGGAGCAGGTATTCAAGGAGGAGTTCTTTCAGGAGATGTGCAAGATGTGCTGCTTCTTGATGTAACTCCGCTTTCTTTGGGAATTGAAACCATGGGCGGTGTAATGACTCGATTGATTGAATCGAATACAACGATACCGACTAAAAAATCGGAAACTTTCTCAACAGCGAGTGATAATCAGCCTAGCGTAGAGATTCACGTGCTTCAAGGAGAGCGACCAATGGCCGCAGACAACAAGTCAATCGGTCGGTTCCACCTCGATGGAATTCCACCATCACCACGCGGGATCCCTCAAATTGAAGTAACGTTCGATATTGATGCCAACGGTATTATGAATGTTTCTGCTAAAGATAAAGCGACCAATAAAGAGCAGAGTATTCGTATTGAGGCGTCGAGCGGATTGAGCGATGAGGAAATTCAGCGCATGAAGAAAGAAGCAGAAGCAAATGCCGACTCAGATAAAGCCGCGAAGGAAAAAGTGGATAAGATCAATGGCGCGGATGCAATGATTTTCCAAACGGAAAAGCAAATTTCAGAGTTTGGAGACAAGCTTTCCGAAGATAAAAAAGCTCCGATTGAATCTGCCTTAACAGAATTGAAAGCCGCTCATCAGTCTCAAGACGTAGCCGCTATTGATACTGCAATGGAGAAAATCAATGAGGCTTGGAAGAACGCTTCAGAAGAAATGTATAAAGCGCAGCAAGAGCAAGGTCCAGAAGCTGGAGCAGATGCTGGTGCGGCGCCTGAATCAAATGACTCAGCAGAGGACGTTACCGATGTAGAGTTTGAAGAAGTAGACGACGAGAAGAAATAATCAGAGTCACTTTCAAAAGACAAGCCGATCCGAAAGGGTCGGCTTTTTTTTTGCTGTAGAGTTCATTTTGCTTGTCATAATGTAAAGTATATTTTACATATGGTAAAGCAAAATGTACATTATGAAATCAAATTATCTATTTCCCTATTCGTTCAGAAAGATCGGATGGGTTCTGCTCATCCCAAGCCTACTATTTGGAATCGTCTATATGATCATGGATTATGATATCGGATTTATTGATGGAACAGCTTTCGCCATTTGGGGTGAGGGGAACTTTTTCGATACGGTCTTTTTCAAGTTTATTGAAAATGACTTGACGGATGAGCTGATTGGAATAGCCTTATTAGTGGGAAGCGTTTTCGTGGCCTTGTCAAAAGAGCCCGTGGAAGATGAATTCATTCAACGGCTTCGACTCGAGTCATTGGTGTGGGCACTCTATTGGAATTACGGCATTCTGTTGCTGGCCATTATTTTCATTTATGGATCTCCTTTTTTCACGGTGATGACAATTAACCTGTTTTCTTTACTTCTGATATTTGTATTAAGATTCAGAGTTCGCTTGAGGGCAGAGCAAAAAGCTATGGGAAATGAAGAATAATATAAGAATTGAGCGAGCTCGAATTAAAATGACACAAGCTGAATTAGCGGCGCAAATAGGGGTTAGTCGGCAATCGATTAATGCTATAGAGGGGGAAAAGTATGTTCCCTCCACGGTATTGGCACTTAAGATGGCCGCATTGTTTAAAATGCCTGTTGAGAACCTCTTCGAACTCGAGCCTACTGATTAATCGTACTTCATCAGCCAGACTCTTTTGTTTATATCGGGTAAGGCAAACGGTGACGTTATTGCTTTTTTGAAGCCCGCTTTTTCGTAAGCGCGGAGCGCCCGAGCATTGTCTGAATACACGTATAAATAAACGGTTTGGTCTGTGTTTTTGGCGCGGATATATCTAATGAGCTCTCGAATCAGCACTTGGCCATGGCCTTTTCCCCGGTTCTGAGAACCGCCAATGAGCAATCGACCCAATCGCGGCTGATACTCGCCATTGTACAGTATTTCGCCATACCCGATAGGCTCGTCGTTTTCCGCATAAATAAAGCGCTCGCGATCCTTAACATTTTCTAAATATTCAGAAAGTACTTTTTTGGTCCAGGGGTATTCGAAATCAGGTCCAGAATAGAGCATCATAAGCCCTGGAGAGTCGACCCAATCGATGATAAGGTCGAAGTGAATTTTGGAAAATGGAACGAGCATGGGCATCGTGCCGGTAGGCACTTAGTCTTAATAAAATGTTCATAATAATGAAGCGGCCGTAACTCGCTCTTAATGAAAGATACTTATTATAGCTGAAAATCGATACTTACATGGCCAAAACGACTCGGGCGAAAAAACAAAAGAAAATCTTTGTTCTCGACACATCTGTTATTATACACGATCACAGATCAATCTTAAATTTCGATGAGCATGATGTTGCAATACCAATTACGGTTTTAGAAGAACTCGACGAGTTCAAGCGCGGAAATGA
>CBFHRK010000007.1:37394-53059 GCA_965658225.1 Flavobacteriales bacterium
TACCAAGAATTATGAAGCGCGACAGTTTATTCGCTATATCGATGACCTTTCGGGAACCAATAGCCTGCAAGAATGGACGGCCATCAATGGCCCTAAACGAGGCAAGTTCAAAGTGATCATGAATATGCCCGATCTCAAAATAAATGCAGAGGAGGTATATGTGGGTAAAAAAATGGACCACAAAATTCTGAATGCGGCTTTGAGTCTGACCTTAGAGGAAAAAGATAAGAAAGTCATTCTGGTGACCAAAGATGTGAATCTTCGCTTGAAAGCAAAGGCATTAAATATGCATGCTGAAGATTATGAAACGGGGAAAATTAAAGATGTTGAGAATTTGCATTCGGGCAAGGCCATTGTCGATGGGGTACCCCAAAAGTTTATTGATACACTGTTCAAAACTCCGGTAGTGGATGCGGATAAGGCAGAGAAGTATTTCAAGCTTATCAATAACCACAATTATATTTTGAAAAGTTCGAAGAGCTCGGCGCTGTGCTATTACAACCCATTCGATCATACCATTGAACGGGTAGAAAAGAAGATGACCTACGGTGTAAAACCCAGGAATGCGGAACAAACATTCGCAATGCACGCTATTTTGAATCCGGAAATCAAATTAGTTTCACTTCAAGGTGTGGCGGGAACGGGAAAAACTTTATTGGCACTTGCAGGAAGCTTGGAGCAGCGAAGAAATTTCAAACAGGTTTATCTGGCGCGCCCCATTGTACCATTAAGTAATAAGGATATAGGATTCCTTCCGGGCGATATTAAGTCTAAGATTAACCCCTATATGCAGCCACTTTGGGATAACTTGAAGTTCATAAAAAACCAGTTTAATGAGCAGGACAAGGAATACAAGAGGATTGACGAAATGGTCAACCAAGAAAAAATAATCGTAACTCCATTGGCCTACATAAGAGGGAGAAGTCTTTCAAATGTTATTTTTATTGTTGATGAATCGCAAAACCTGACTCCGCACGAAGTGAAAACTATTATTTCGCGAGCGGGGGAGAATACCAAGATTATTTTCACGGGAGACATTCATCAGATCGACACTCCATATTTGGACTCACAGAGTAATGGATTGTCCTATTTAATTGACAAGCTGAAGGGAAATAAGCTCTTTGCACATATAACCTTAGAGAAAGGGGAACGGTCAGAACTGGCGAATTTGGCCAATGAACTGCTTTAAAAATTATGAAGAAATTATTCGTTGTACGACATGCCAAAAGCAGCTGGAAAACGGCTGATTTGGCAGATGTAGACCGACCTTTAAAAGGGCGTGGCGTGCGCGATGCGTACAATACTGCTGAGTGGATGCTGAACCAAGCCGATGTTCCGGATCTTATTATTTCAAGTCAAGCAACACGGGCTTTACATACAGCCCTGATATTTGCACGAAGACTAAGTATTCCGTTCTCCGAAGTTCAGATCAACGAATCCATTTACGGAGCAAACGTTCAAACACTGGTAAGCTTAATATCGGAAATCGACGATCAGTATGATGCGGCCATGATTTTCGGTCATAATCCGACCATTACGCAATTGGTCAATTATTGTATTGAACATCATATTGACCATGTACCAACTACAGGTGTAGCTTGCTTAAAATTTGATATTTCTTCGTGGTCGCAAGTAGATCGAAATGCAGAATTGGTTTTCTTTGACTACCCAAGAAAAAGAGATAAGCAAAAAGACTGATGGATCCGACCCCCCTGTTAGACCGAGAAAAGAGTTGGCTTTTATTTAATGGAAGAGTGCTTCAAGAAGCCGCGGATGAACGCGTGCCGCTCATTGAACGAATGCGTTTTCTCGGAATTTTCTCCAATAATTTGGACGAGTTTTTTCGCGTGCGTTATGCCACTGTTCGCCGGCTCTCGGTACTTGGCAAGCAGGCGGCCGACTTGCTATCCGGAACTTCGCCAAAGAAACTTTTGAACCAACTCAATGAAATTGTTTTGGATCAGCAGAAATCCTTTGAGGAAATTTTTAACAACATTAAAAACGACCTCCGGTCGGAAGGGGTTTTTTTGGTTAGTGAAAAAGATCTCGATGAGGATCAACACGCTTTTATTAAGTCGTATTTTGAAGAGAAGCTAAGCCCCGCCTTAGTTCCGATCATGCTGAATTATGTGAATCGATTTCCAATGCTGCGCGACAAATCAATTTACCATGCGGTTAAACTGATTAAAAAAGGTCCGGATCCGCGCAAAGAATACGCCTTAATTGAAATCCCGTCGGAAGTATTCCCGCGTTTTTTGGTGTTGCCGAGTCGAGGAGATGAAAAGTACGTGATCTATTTAGATGACGTTATTCGTTATTTCTTAGATCGAATATTTGCCACATTCGAATTTGATGAAATAAGCGCTTTTACGATTAAGCTTACGCGAGATGCAGAATTGGACATTGACAATGATGTTTCTCGCTCATTCATTGATAAAATTTCTCGCTCGGTAAAGGCTAGAAGAAAAGGAGAACCCGTACGCTTCGTTTACGATAAGGAAATGCCGGAAGATTTATTGGCATTTTTGATGAAAGGCCTTGGCGCCGATGCTGAAAGCGATAGTTTGATTCCGGGCGGACGCTACCACAACAAAAAGGACCTGATGAGTTTTCCCAATGTGGGAGGGGCGCATTTGGAATACAGAAGCCCGAAACCTTGTCTTGTACCCTCCTTTGAAAGAGAGAAAAGCATGTTCGCGGTTCTTGACAAGCAAGATGTACTGCTGCATTATCCTTATCAGAGTTTTGCCTATTTAATTCGATTGTTGCGGGAGGCAGCTATTGATCCTCAAGTTACATCAATCAAAGCCACTTTGTATAGGGCGGCTAAAAATTCCCAATTTTTAAATGCCTTGGTGAATGCCGCAAAAAATGGTAAAAAAGTGACTGTGGTCATTGAGCTCCAGGCGCGTTTTGATGAAGAGGCAAATATAAAATGGACGAAAAGACTTCAAGATGAAGGAGTGAATGTAATTTATGGCGTACCTTCATTAAAGGTACACAGTAAGCTTGTTTTAATTAACCGCTGGAATTCCAATGGTACCAAAACTCGTTACACCTGTGTGTCTACGGGGAACTTTAATGAGAAGACGGCTCGACTTTATTGTGATTATGCTCTTTATACATCGGATACGAGGATTACAAAAGAAGTGAATGGGGTATTTAAATTTTTTCAAAACAATTTTGCGGTCCCAGTGTACAAACACCTAATCGTTTCGCCGCATTTTACACGCGAGCGATTTGGGAAATTGATCGATTTAGAGATTGATAAGGCGAAATCGGGCCGTGAGGCCCTGCTGCATTTTAAAATGAATAGCTTAGTTGATCCAGAAATGGTGGAGAAACTTTACGAAGCATCAACGGCAGGAGTGAAGATTCGATTGAATATTAGAGGAATGTGTTCCTTGATACCCGGTATACAAGGCCTGAGTGAGAATGTTGAGGCGATATCCATTGTGGATAAATACTTGGAGCACGCTCGGGTTTATCAATTTGGATCAGGAGAAGATGCGCTTGTGTATATTTCGTCTGCAGATTTAATGACGCGGAACCTCGATAGTAGAGTAGAGGTGACCTGCCCAGTGTACGATGAAAAAAGCAAAAATGAGATTATTGAAAATTTAAAATTAGGTTGGTCGGATAACGTAAAATCGAGATGGCACGATATGGACTACGATAATAAGTATAGGCGCACGGGGTCCATGGAGCGAATTAGGTCTCAAGTCGCCTTCGAAGAACATTATCAATCTAAGGAGATTCAAGAGTAAATAGAATGCAGTACAAGAAAATTGGAGCGATTGATATCGGAACGAATGCGATTCGATTATTAATCAGTAATGTGATTAAAACGGAGGAAGGCCCAGTTTTCAAAAAGTCTTCTTTGATACGTATGCCGATTCGACTGGGAGCCGATGTTTTCACTAAAGGTAAAATTGGAAAGAGAAATGTAAAACTCCTTATACATGCCATGAAAGCTTTTCGGCACATCATGCTGGTAAACGAAGTTATAGACTACAAAGCTTGCGCCACTTCGGCGATGAGAGAAGCAGAGAACGGAACACGGGTGATCGCGAAGATTGCCGAAGAAAGCGGAATACACATCAATATTATTAGTGGTAAAGAGGAAGCAGATATCATTTACTCTACGCATATTGAGCAGTTGCTAAACCCTAAAAAAACCTACCTATACGTAGATGTAGGAGGAGGAAGTACCGAGCTTACATTATTTAGCGGCCAAGACAAAGTCATAAGCAAGTCTTTTAATATTGGGACTATAAGAATCCTGACAGACCGGGTGAAGCCGAAACATTGGAAGGAATTTCATTCATGGATTGACCACCACACAGCGAAATTCAAAAATGTGGAAATTATTGGCTCTGGAGGAAACATCAACAAGCTGTTTAAAATGTCCGGATTATCCTTGGGTAAGCCGATAGACTTAAAATATTTAAACGAATCGATGGCCCGCTTAGAATCGTTAACATTGGAAGAACGCGTGTTGAAGCTCGATCTTAATGTTGATCGAGCAGACGTAATAGTTCCGGCCTCGCAGATATTCTTAGCCGTAATGAAGAGCAGTAAGGCGCAGAAAGTGCACGTGCCTAAAATCGGACTTTCGGACGGAATTGTGCGCACGCTTTACTACGAGCGATACGTTCAATTACGCAAACCTGAAACGACAACGGGAGCTTAAGACTTACCTTTTCGCATTTGCTCTAAGAGGTCCCACATCTCCTGTGGTACTAAGTCCATCATGTTGAATTGTCCGGCTCCTTGAAGCCATTCGCCGCCATCTAAGGTGACAACTTCGCCATTCATGTACGCAGAGAAGTCCGAAACCATATAAGCCGCTAAATTGGCTAACTCCTGATGATCGCCCACACGACGCAAAGGAACACGTTGGCTAACATCCAGCTTGTCTTTTAAGTCGCCTGGAAGCAAACGATCCCACGCCCCTTTTGTTGGGAAAGGCCCAGGCGCAATTGCATTAAAGCGAATATTGTATTTAGCCCATTCCACGGCTAAAGAGCGGGTTAATGCTAAAACGCCCGCTTTTGCTGTGGCGCTGGGGACTACGTATCCAGATCCGGTAGACGCATAGGTGGTAACAATATTGAGTACCGTAGCAGGCTGTTTTGTTTCAATCCACATCTTGCCGAAGGCAAGCGTACAGTAATTCGTTCCTTTTAAAACAATATCAATGACTGTATCGAAAGCTCGATGTGAGAGTCGTTCCGTTGGAGATATGAAATTCCCGGCCGCATTGTTGAGCAAAATGTCTACACCGCCCATTTTTTCTTCAGCAGCATCTCGCATAGCTTCTACTTGATCATATTCACGTACGTCACAAGCAAGAGCATAAACCGGATTACCCGTAGCGCTGCTCATTTCAGCCGCCGTTTTTTCCAAAACATCGAGTTTTCGACTGGTTATTGCCACGGTTGCCCCCAACTCAGAAAAATAGGTGGCCATACTTTTCCCAAGGCCCGTTCCACCACCGGTTACAACAATGCGCTTCCCTGCTAGCGCATCTTCTCTGAGCATTCCATTTACGTACGGCTTATCCATGAATCTTATTTTTATTTGATTTTCTATTTCTAATTCGAATATTGAGTAACTCTACTGAAAGCGAGAAGAATACCGCGAAGTAAACATACCCTTTGGGTACATGATAATGAAAGCTATCGGCGATGAGTAAGAACCCAATGAGTATTAAAAAAGATAGTGCAAGCATTTGAAGCGTAGGGTGTTTCTCAATAAAGCCGGCAATGGCTCCAGAAAATATGAGCATTATTACCAACGATATAACAACAGCAACAATCATTATTGCAACATGTTCGGTCATTCCGATAGCGGTTAAAATACTGTCAAATGAGAATACAATATCTAGTAAAGCGATTTGCACTAGAATTCCCATGAACCCCTTTTTAATAGCCTCTTTCGTGGATTGTTTGTCTGCCTCAGGGTTATGGGTACTGTCACCCTCAATCTTATGATGAATTTCAAAGGTGCTTTTCCCAAGTAAGAATAAACCTCCGAAGAATAAGATTAAATCGCGACCCGTTACCTCATGATTTAATACTTCAAATAAAGGTTCCGTAAAGCCTATAATCCAGGTGATTCCGAGAAGCATTAAAATTCGAGCAACTAATGCCAAGCCAATTCCACCGGCCCGGGCCTCTGGCCGCATTTCTGCGGGAAGTCTATTCGTTAAAATGGAAATAAATATGATATTGTCAATACCCAATACGATTTCCAAAAAAGACAAAGTTGCCAGAGCAATTAACCCCTCGGATGTAAAAAGAATGCTGAAATCCATACGTCGAAAATAGCCAACTATTTCGCGGAATCAATTCTTTTTCTCCTGAAATTTTGCAGGTGGTAAGGTGGAATAATACTTTTGAAGACAAACCTATTATCTATGCGCCCGATCACACGATTGTCTTTTTCTGAAATGCTAGCCGATACAAACGATTTAATTGGAGAGCATAAAAAGTTCTGGGCGCAGTTTTTCTTTGTTTACTATGTTCCTCTAGCAATTGTTCAGTCTTTTATTACTGCCGATGCTCAAGAAATAGTTCAGTTGGCTGTTCAAGGTGATTTCGAAGAAATACTTTCTATCAGTGAGGAATTCCAAGATTTTCAAATTGTTTCTTGGCTATTAGGGCTTGTAACCATGTATTTCTTTTGCGTTAATGCATGGGCCGTTTTTCGGCAATGGGGTGGAGAGCCTTATTCGTGGAGTGAGATTCTCCAGGCCTCTTTGAAGAAATGGCCGTGGGTATTGGCGACCGGACTACTTCTGGTGATTTTGTTGATTGTTCCCTTTATCGCTTTTATTATCCCGGGAATCTTTCTGCTTGTTTGCTGGTCGATGTCGCTTTACTTGGTCGTATTCCTGGATCTAGCCTTTCTTGATGCCATAAAGGCGAGTTATAATATGGTTATTCGAAACTGGTGGACCGTTTTTCTGCTCTTTTTCATTGCCCTGCTCATCACAGCTTTCTTGGGCATCATTTTAAGTACCCTATTGTTTTGGGCTCCCAATATGGTGTCCTTTGTGCTTTCAACGGCGGTAGGAGCTTATTTTAGTGTTTTCTACGTAGTTATGTTTCTGCACGTCTATAACTACACCTACCCACCACAAAACGACGAAGACGAATTTATTTTGAAAACTGACGACTTAGCTTCGCATTCTTGACGCCCTCACTGTAATCGTAAAAGCCTTCGCCGGACTTAACTCCGAGTTTTCCGGCGGTTACCATATTTACTAAAAGTGGGCAAGGAGCGTATTTTGTGTTTCCAAGTCCGTCATATAAAACGCGCATGATTGACAAGCAAACATCCAAGCCAATAAAATCGGCTAATTGAAGAGGGCCCATTGGATGTGCCATTCCTAGTTTCATTACGGTGTCAATTTCTTCTACGCCGGCTACTCCTTCATGAAGGGTAATAATTGCTTCATTAATCATGGGCATTAAAATGCGGTTGGCCACAAACCCCGGGTAGTCGTTCACTTCGACCGGCACCTTGCCAAGACTGGCCGACAGTTCCATAATATCCTTGGTCACTTCGTCGGATGTTGCGTATCCGCGAATCACTTCAACAAGCTTCATTACAGGAACGGGATTCATAAAGTGCATCCCAATCACCTTATCCGGGCGCTGTGTTGCAGCACCAATTTTAGTAATGGAAATTGAAGAGGTGTTCGTTGCTAAAACTGTGCCCTGCGGGCAGATGGTATCTAGCTGTGCAAATATCTTAAGCTTTAAATCAACATTTTCCGTTGCCGCTTCAACGACCAAGTCGGCAGCCTCACATCCGGCCGTTAGGTCGGTTAAGGGAGTTAAATTAGCCAAAGTAGAAGCCTTTTGATCTTCCGTAAGAAGACCTTTTGCCACTTGACGGTCAAGATTCTTTGAAATAGTCGCCATTCCCTTGTCCAAGGCGTTTTGACTTAAGTCGACCAAGTTAACTCTGAACCCTTTTTGAGCAAAAACGTGAGCAATTCCATTTCCCATGGTTCCGGCTCCAATAACACTGATGTTCTTCATACTATTTTATTTTCCGCGACCTTGAGCTACAATCAAGATCGTGTAAATGAGAATTTTAATATCAATAAATAAGGACATGTTTTCTATGTAGATGATATCGTATTTCATCCGTTGAATCATTTCCTTAACATTCTCCGCATAACCGTATTTAACCATTCCCCAGCTGGTAATTCCTGGCTTTACTTTGTGTAAATGGCGGTAATGCGGCGCCTCCTTTTCAATTTGTTCAATATAGAATTGGCGCTCGGGCCGAGGCCCTACAAAGGACATTTCTCCTCTGATTACGTTCCAAAGCTGAGGAAGTTCATCCAATCGGAATTTTCTCATGATTCGCCCCCATTTCGTAATGCGCGGATCCTCTTCACTGGATAGCTGCGGTCCCATTTTCTCAGCATCTTGATACATCGATCGGAACTTGATGATTGAAAAAGGCTTCCTGTTTAATCCGATCCGTTCCTGTCGAAAAAGTATGGGGCCCGGTGACGACAACAGTGTCATTATTGCTGTAAAAATCAAAACTGGAGAGAATACAATTAAAAAGAAAAGGGATAAAAAGATATCCATTAAACGTTTAATCGTGAATTGCCACAAGGGCATCAGTTCGTGCCGAATTTCAATGAGCGCCGTTCCAAAAATAGATTGCATCCGTACCTTCCCAGAAAGAATATCGTACATGTCCGGAATCATTTTAATAACAATAGGCGCTTCTTCCAGTAAATTGAGAATTTCTTCAATTTTACTGTGTTCGGTTGATTCTACCGCAATAATTGCCTCTTCTATTTGATGCTCTTCCAAAAGTCTTGGTAGCTCCGTGTACGGGCCTAAATGATTAAGCTCTTTTGCGGCCAAAAATTGAATGTTATTATTCACACTCACGAAACCAACGAAGCGGTTTCCACTCGATTTTCGTGCACCTTCCAGCTCTTGATATAGCTCTACGGCGTTTTCGTTACTACCAATTAAAAGAGTGGGGAACCCTATTTCACGCCGGTGAATGCGACCAGCAGTGTTTGACGTAATGGCGAACCTCGGTAAGTAGGTGAGTATAAACTGAAGGGCGAACAAGGTGAAAAAGGAACTGTAATAGCTCTTATAACTTACAATAGTGTCGTCCAAAATGAGAACGAAGAAAATAATGGTGGTTCCCAGAAGAACGTATAGCAAGGTTTGCCCAAGCTCCTGCAGTCTACTTTTTCTGTAGATATCCTTATAAAACCCAGATGTCCAGTATAATAGAATCCAAAATGAAACGATCCCTATTAGCCCAACAAAGAATTTTTGATCGTAGTCAAGAGGGACTTTAATTCCAAACTTGTTCGATTCGATCACCGTTTTTCGGTAGGCAAAGAAAAGAGTCCAGGCGCCAGCCGCGGCTAGCAGGTCAAAGACAATGTACTTTAGAGCATGTAGCCGTTTATTCATTAATAAACCAGCTTAATATTGTCAATGAAAACGTAGCCTTCATCTTGAATGGCCGGATTCAAAAGCGAAGCAAAGTAGACCTTATAAGCAACGGTATTCACGTTTTGAATATTACTCACTTGATTGGTCAATTGAACGTAGAGTTTGTTCCATTCTTCCTTCGGAAGGACGGTAAGTGAGACTAGATCTGTAACTCCATCCGGTGAATTACCTAGTACTCCAATTACAAATTCTTGATTGCACTTGTAGTTGATTTCCAGGAATACCGGACTTCCACCTTTGGGTAATTCATATTCCTCAACGCAAAATCCGGCAAAAAGAGGTCGAACCGTATCCACGTAAAAAGCTAAAGACGCGTTGCCTTCGTAAGCATCGGCACCAAAAACGCGTTGAACAGTAGTGTCTGAAGTCTCTGTTTCTTCCAAACTCAATCCGGGGTCTTCCGCATCTTCAATCCAACCGAATGTAACTCCAGGGAAGTACTCCAAAACGGGTTCAATTACTGTATTTCCGTCGGCCGTCAGTTGAATGGTATCAAAATAAGAGCGGTAAAAAGGGTATAATTGGCGAAGCGAGCTCAACCCCGAAATACGAACCCCTCCGCGGATCTGAACATTTGTTACACCGTCGGCCAGAATAGGGAAGGTGGCAGGCATTTCATAAGCTCCCTGCAAGGTGTACCCCAACTCTGGATCTTCATAATAAAGCCAAACATCGGTGATGTTATCCGATGCCGTTCCTTGACCGCTCGATACATTTACCGTAATATCGTCTACCTTGATATAGGCCGGAATTTGTTCTGGCTTCTCGTTAAAACCGCATCCGGCCGTGAAGGCCGTAACTAAAAGGAGTAGAAAGTTTCTCATTCACTTATTGGCGTTAACTTATCGTTGAATTTGGCCACAATATCGTGCGCGAGCTTTAATGCTGCGTGACCATCTTCTAAAGTAACGGCAGTTTCCGTGTTGTTATTGATTGAATCGGCTAAAGCATTCAATTCATCCAAGATTGCGTTGTTTGGCGATACATCGGGCTTTTCAAAATAGATCTGCTTTTGGTTGCCATTCTCTAAATCAAGTACCATAGCGTAATCTTCCAATTCGCCTTCTACGTTCTTCATACGCACGACTTCCGTTTCTTTTGTCAAGAAATCGACTGCGATATAGGCGTCTCGTTGAAAAATTCGTGTTTTCCGCATATTTTTCATGGAAATACGACTACTCGTTAAATTGGCTACGCAGCCATTATCGAATTCAACGCGCGCATTCGATATGTCCGGACTTTCACTTACAACACTAACGCCACTTGCCGATACACGCTTAACCGGGCTCTTCACGATACTCAATACAATGTCGAGATCGTGAATCATAAGGTCCAGAACTACGGGGACATCGGTTCCGCGCGGATTAAATTGAGCCAGGCGATGGGTTTCAATAAACATCGGCTGATTAATAAAGGGCTTCGCGGCAGTAAAGGCAGGATTAAAACGCTCGACGTGTCCGACCTGGGCTTTAACACCCGCTTCTTTCGCCAACTGCATAAGTTCTTCCGCCTCCGCAACCGTATTCGTAATTGGCTTTTCTATAAATACGTGCTTGGATTTTCTCAAAGCCTCAGCGGCGCAGTCGAAATGAGATAAAGTAGGAGTAACAATGTCAACGACGTCTACGGCATCAATTAAAGCAGAGATCGAGTCAAAGGAAGGGATTCCAAATTCCTCAGAAACCGCAGCGCTGTTCTCCGGATTTGGGTCGAAGAAGCCCACCATATCATAGCGATCGCTTTGAATTAAAAGTTTAATGTGAATTTTACCCAAATGTCCTGCTCCGAGAACGCCTGCTTTCAACTTCATATCCGTAGATTTGAGGCCAAAAGTAACCAATTTCAGGCATATTAAAGGAAATGCAAGATAGCCCGCGACATAAAGGACTCCGATCTAAACTGATGGAACATTTAGCATCAAAAGACATTCACCATAAAGGGGTTTTGACAGCGATGAATAAAGTGCCGAGGCACGTCTTCTTTGACACTTCGTTTTTGGAACATGCGTATGAAGACAAAGCCTTTCCGATTGGGGCCGGACAAACCATATCGCAGCCCTATACAGTTGCTTTTCAATCCGAATTACTCGACGTTCAAGAGGGTGAAAAAGTGCTCGAAATCGGCACGGGTTCTGGATATCAGAGTTGTGTGTTAATGGAAATGGGCGCAAAGCTTTTTACAGTAGAGCGTCAAATAGAATTGTATAATAAAGCCAGAGTTCTTTTTAGGCAATTGGGATACTACCCGAAAACATTTTACGGTGATGGGTACAAAGGCTTAACCGCCTATGCTCCTTTTGATAAAATCATGGTTACTTGTGGGGCACCGGAGGTTCCGGAAATGCTCAAAACACAACTCAAAGTTGGCGGAGTGCTGATTGTTCCGGTAGGTTTTGAAGAACAAGAAATGACTGCGGTAATTAGAAAAAGTGAAAGCGATTTCGAAGTAATTGAATACGGGAGCTTTCGCTTTGTGCCCATGTTAAAGGATAAGGAGTAGCCTATCGCTTCATGGCTCTGTCGATCCGAATTTTGTCTTCGCGCTTTTTGATCGATTCTCTTTTATCAAACTTTTTCTTCCCTCGACCAATGGCAATGTCTAGTTTGATTCGACCATTGTCGTCAAAATAAAGTCTTGTTGGGACAATGGTCAATCCTTTTTCGCCAAGCTTTTTTTGAATCTTGGTCAGTTCACGTCTTTGAAGCAGAAGCTTTCTCATTCGCTTCGGCTCGTGATTGGCGTACGAGCCGTATTTGTACTCAGCAATATGCACGTCGCGAATAAAGAGCTCGTCATTAATAAAGATACCGTACGCTTCGCCCAACGAAGCCTGCCCAGCACGGATCGATTTAACTTCCGTTCCCTGGAGTTGGACGCCGGCCGTGAATTCGTCGATGAGCTCGTATTCGAACCGTGCTCGGCGATTGACAATATTGATGCGATCTTTTGACATGGGCGCCAAAGTTAAGGAATCTATTAAGCCTGAAGGTCATGGTGCACTCGAAACAATGTGCGACCCGATTTAGTTATTATCCCATGAAAGTCAAGTTAGAAGAAGAGCAGATTAACAGAATCATCGAAATGGCCTGGGAAGATCGAACACCCTTCGAGGCCATTGAATACCAATTTGGCCTAAAAGAGAACGATGTCCGTGCGCTGATGCGGAAACATATGAAGCGTCGCTCTTTTGAAATATGGCGCGAGCGAGTGAAAGGGCGCACAGCGAAACACGCCGCGTTACGTACTTTTTCAGAAGGTCGTTTTCGTTCGTCGAATCAAAAGGCGTAGTACCTTGCCACCAATACGCGTATTCGGCTGAAGAACTGCCTATTTTCGCTTAAATTTGCGCAAACCTTCCGCATGTATAAGTTCCTCGTACGTCCACTTCTTTTTCTCTTACCCGCTGAAAGCGCCCATCACTTCACGTTTTCTTTGGTTCGATTAATTCATAAAATTCCGGGAGTAGCGGCTTTAAATCGCGCCCTTTTCAAGGTGAACGACCCCCGCTTGGAACGTACTTTTTTCGGAATTAATTTTCCAAATCCAGTCGGCCTAGCGGCCGGATTCGACAAGGATGCAAAGCTCTACCGCGAACTGGGTAATTACGGCTTTGGGTTTATTGAGATCGGAACACTTACCCCTAAAGGCCAGCCCGGAAACCCGCAGCCGCGACTCTTCCGCCTTCGCGCCGATGAGGCGCTCATTAATCGAATGGGATTCAACAACGGAGGCGTAGAAGAAGCCATCACCCGCTTAAAAGCCGATCGCGGGAGTTTAATCGTAGGAGGAAACATAGGAAAGAACAAAGTGACTCCGAACGAGGAAGCAACGGAGGATTACTTGAAATGCTTCGAAGCACTATTTCCATTGGTCGATTATTTTGTGGTTAATGTGAGCTCGCCGAATACGCCAAACCTCCGTGAATTGCAAGACCGTGAGCCACTCACCAAATTGCTCAATGCACTTCAAGTTGAGAACAAGGCCAAAGAAAAAAGTAAGCCAATTCTGCTCAAAATAGCGCCGGACTTAACAAATGAACAGCTCGATGATATCGTGGGTATTGTTGCGGATACGGGCATTGATGGTCTCATTGCTACGAACACTACTATCGACAGAAGCGGTTTAAAGGAAGCCGCGGGCTCACTTGAATCAATGGGAGCGGGAGGACTGTCGGGGAAACCAGTGCGTTCCCGATCAACAGAAGTGATTCGCTATTTGCATGAAAAAAGTGATGGAGCCTTCCCAATTATCGGAGTGGGCGGAATCTATACTGCCGAAGACGCCATTGAAAAGCTAAAGGCGGGCGCGAGTCTGCTACAGGTATATACGGGATTCATTTATGAAGGCCCTGCAATGATTAAAAAGATCAACAAGGGGATATTGAAAGCGGAGTTATGAGTGAATCAATAAAAATCATCGATTGCCCGCGCGATGCCATGCAAGGTATCAAGACATTTATTCCGACCGATCAAAAGGTTGATTTCATTAACGCCATTCTAAAAGTAGGATTCCCAGTAGTCGATTTTGGGAGCTTCGTTTCTCCGAAAGCAATTCCTCAAATGGCGGATACCGCCGCAGTTTTGAATCGGCTCGATTTAGAGAATACCAATTCTAAATTGTTAGCCATAGTGGCGAATGAGCGCGGGGCAAACGATGCAGCAAGCTTTGCGGAAATCAGCTTCCTGGGTTACCCGTTCAGCGTTTCAGAAGAGTTTCAAAAAAGGAACACCAACAGCACTATTGAAGAATCGCTCCATCGGGTCGAAAGCATTCAGGAAATTGCCTTTCGACATGGAAAAGAACTCGTGGTTTATTTATCGATGGGATTCGGAAATCCTTATGGAGAGCCATGGTCACCGGAAATCGTTATTCACTGGTCCGAACGTTTGAGTCAAATGGGAATCGGAATTTTGGCTTTGTCCGATACCATCGGTTCAGCGAATCCCGAAAGTATTTCTCAATTGTTTTCGCATTTGATTCCGGCTTTACCAGAAGTGGAATTCGGGGCACATTTGCATACGCTTCCCAATGAGTGGAGGCCAAAAATTGATGCGGCCTACGCGGCCGGATGCCGCCGATTCGACGGAGCTATTAAAGGATTTGGGGGTTGCCCCATGGCTACAGATAGCCTTACAGGGAATATGCCTACTGAAAAACTGCTTTCTTTTGCCACAGAATTAAAGCTCGATCACCGACTCAATTCGCTATCCTTCGAATCGGCGTACAATCAAGCTTTGAAAACGTTCCCAGGGTAATTATCGAGCCGCTAGGCTCGTTTTGTATTTAGCTAATAGGGATTTAGATCGCTTTTGAACACTCTTCTTAAACATGGGCGTCCAACCCAATAGCATACCCGTTAATCCCATAGCTTGACGCGACCAACGATGAAGTGAAAATCGATCTACTTGTCGAAAAATCAATCCCTCCTCATTGAAGTAAAGAGTGGTGTTTATTTGATTGTGAACTTTTTTACCGGTGATCTAAAAGGTATACCAAGCTTCCCAAAAACACCTGAACCGAATTGGCCGTAGCGCCTTTGATTTCAAAAGCAACCCGAAAATCCTTTCCTTTTTGACTCGAACAAAGCATCGACCACATGGCTTTTGCATCGGATCCGACTAATATGCCGAAAGCCGGGTCTTGAAAAGACACGTCATCGCTGTAGAGCGCATTCATTCGGTCGCTATCACATTCGTTGAACGATGTGTAGAAAGCAGAAGCTTTGTTCTCAAGTTCCTTATTCATCGGGTTTCTACATTTAAATTTCGTTTACACGAACCTTGATCTTCTTTAGTCGCCCGTTGTTTACGCGATTGATTAATCCTTTCAAATCATCGGTTAAAACGGCGACAAAGGCACAATCTACTTTTACTTCAATAGATCCAATTTGATCCGATTTGAGTTGTCCTACCTTGATTAAAAATCCGACGATGTCGCCTTTAGAAACCTTGTCTTTTCGTCCTCCTGAAATATAAAGCGTGCTCCAGCCCGATGTGCTTGGTTCAGCGGACACACCTTTTACCGCAGCCACAGCGGCTTCTAGTGAAGCGTCTTCTGATTTTGGCGTTACACCCTCCACGTCGAGCGTTTCATCGGCGTGAATAAATCCGGGTACAGGCTCCTTGGTCCATTGAATGACATAAGCGG
>CBFHRK010000008.1:0-44745 GCA_965658225.1 Flavobacteriales bacterium
TTGCGTTCGCGGTAATTGACTCGGCTGAGTTTAATCCGGAATACCCACGTGGTGCTGTTGTAGGCCAAATTCCAAATCCAGGTCAAGCAGTAAAAAAGGGAAGAACGGTTTTTCTAACAGTGAACCCGCGCAATGTGCAAAAGGTTAGTCTGCCTAATTTAATAGACCGTTCGAAAAGACAGGCGATTTCGTACATCGAAACGTATGGATTTCGGGTAGGAGAATTGGAGTTTGTGCCGGACATGGCGCGGGATGTGGTGGTTGGAGTAAAATATGACGGAGAAGAGGTAATGCCAGGTGCCTTACTGCCCAAACGCGCAGTAATTGATTTGATTCTAGGAGATGGGCTGAGCGATCAAAAGATTTCGGTTCCGTGGATTCCTGGTTTACAGCTCGACCAAGCGAAAAAGAGATTAAAAGAACTCTCATTAAACGTAGGTTCTGTGCGTTACGACGAAACAGTGGAAGATACCGCTGCGGCTCGTGTATATCGCCAGTATCCAGAACCCAATTTGAGGCCAGTAATTCGACTGGGGATGTCCGTAGATTTATGGTTTACATCGGATAGTACGAAAATCCCTGTGGATACGTTATATACTCCTGATACGAACCTTATTCTCGAAACTGATTCGCTTTCCAATGACGATTTCTAAACGATTAATCCTATTATTTATCGGTTGTTTTGGTTCGGTCATGGGACAAGAATTGCTTGCTCCTTTAACTTCAAATCCGGTTATTCAAGACCATATTGAAAAGAACGGGCCACGGCAAAAGTCGCTCGCGTCGGATACTTTGAACCTTCCGTTTTACGATGATTTTAGTGATGATGTTCTCTTTCCAAGGGAAGATCGATGGGACGATTCATTTACCTATCTGAATCTAGACATGGCCATTGCTCCGCCATCGTACGGGGTGGTTACCTTCGACGGGTTGAACGAATATGGATTGGCTTACAACATGGTGAATTCGACCAGTTACGGGGTGGCCGACTACCTAACTTCAAAACCGATCGACTTAAATTATTTTCCCTCAGATAGCGTCTATTTGAGTTTCTATTATCAGGCGCAGGGAATAGGAAACGCACCGGAAGATGAAGATTCTTTAGTTCTTGAATTCAGAGGGCCAGATACGCTGGGATGGCGACATGTTTGGTCTACTCCCGGAAAGGATAATCATGATTTTAAATCCGTTTATATACCCATTACAGACACTTCGCTTTTGAAGCGAGGATTCCAATTTCGATTCAAAAATTACGCGACCTTGTCGGGTAACTTAGACCATTGGCACGTAGATTATATCATCTTGAATGAAGGAAGGTCGAGAAACGATTCGGCCATTGATGATATTTGCATTTCTGAACGACCGGGTCCGATTCTGGAGGATTACTACGCAGTTCCATGGACCCATTTTTCTAGTTTGACAAATCCGTATAAAGCTTCAAATCGTGTTTTCTTTCAGAATAGAGCAGGAGGAGTTCGTAATGTGAATTTTGGTTACAGACTTTTCCAAGACGGTCAAAATATATTCAATTCGAATGTTCTTTTTAAGAATTCGAATCCCTTTACATTCGACTCGGTGAACTACGTGTTCCAAAGTAATTTAGAAAATATAACCGCTAATAGTAATGATAGCTCAGACGTTGAAATCAAGTACTTCATTCAATCGGTTCCCGATGTGCGGCCAGAGAACGATACCCTCACGTTTAAACAGCGTTTTCACAACTATTACGCTTACGACGACGGGTCGGCAGAGCGAGGGTATGCTTTAAATGACTTAAGCGCAAAAATGGCGTATTACATCGATCCTTTGAAGGATGATGTTCTGCGGGGAGTTGAGCTCTATTTTCCACCTACCTTAATCGACGCCACTAATAACCGATTCAAAATTGGAATTTGGACTGTTGGTCAGGATGGGGCGCCTAGTTTGGCGCTGTATAAATCGGACAGTATTTACCAGCCGCGGTTTACCCCGATGAATTATTACGCGCGTTATTTATTGGATTCGGCTCTAGTGATTGATCAGCCCGTTTTTATTGGAATTGAGCAGCAATTCAGTAACGAAATGTACGTGGGATTTGATCGTAATTTTGACAATAAGGATAAGCTGTATTATTTCGTGAGTGGTCTTTGGTTGCCTTCTGAAATTGAAGGTTCTTTAATGCTTCGGCCGATGTTTGGGCCAGAAGTTACGAGTGATTTGGGCGTAGACGAATCGGAGCTTACCGATTTCACGGTTTATCCGAATCCAGCCAGCGATATAATTCGATGGGATGGAGACCTACAAAGCGCTTATTTTATACTCGATATGCAAGGCCGAACGGTGTTATCCGGCCGAGGGACGCAGGCCGAAATTAGCTTCCTATCGGAAGGAATGTATGTGCTCGCCAAAGAAGAGCGCGGTCGAGTAGTTCGCTCTCGATTTATAAAATTGAACTAGAGATGGCTGAAGAGGAATTCGAAGAGAACGAAGAGCTTTTTGAACATCATAGAATCGTTGCGGACAAGGGGCAAAAACCCTTGCGGGTCGATAAATTTCTGAGCAATTTTTTAGAAAACGTTAGCCGATCTAGGGTTCAAACTGCCGCCGAATCGGGCAATATTCACGTGAACGGGGCTGTGGTTAAATCCAATTACAAGGTAAAACCCGCCGATGTCGTTCAAGTAGTCATGAGCTACCCTCCGAGAGAAATTGAATTGATCCCGGAAAATATTCCACTGGATATCGTTTATGAAGATGACGATGTGGTGGTGGTGAATAAACCGGCCGGACTCGTAGTGCACCCGGGCTACGGGAATTATTCAGGCACCTTGGTGAATGCTTTAATATATCATTTTCAGAATCTGCCCGTAGGGCAACAAACGGACCGACCCGGATTGGTGCATCGGATTGATAAGCTAACGACCGGATTAATGGTGGTGGCGAAAAATGAGCCGGCTATGGCGCATCTGAGTAAGCAGTTTTTTGATCGTACCATCGAGCGTAGATACCTGGCACTTGTTTGGGGCGATTTTGAGGAAGATTCGGGAACAATTACCGGGAACATTGGTCGCAGTCACAAGAACAGAAAAGTTCAAGATGTATTTCCCGATGGTGATCAAGGCAAGCATGCCGTTACACATTGGGAAGTAGTAGAGCGATTGGGCTACGTTACGCTGATTCAGTGTAAGCTGGAAACCGGTCGCACGCACCAAATACGCGTACACTTAGCTCATATTGGTCATCCGCTCTTTGGTGATTTCGAATATGGTGGGGATAAAATTCTCAAGGGAACCACGTTTACGAAGTACAAGCAATTCGTCAATAATTGCTTCAAAATACTGCCACGACAGGCCCTACATGCGCGTTCGCTTGGCTTTACACACCCGAAATCAGGGGAGTGGATTTATCTCGAAAGCGATTTGGCGGAAGATATGGTGGCCGTTATCGACAAGTGGAGAAATTACTCCGTTCACGTCACCGAGCAATAAGAATTCCGTTAGTTCGAGAGCGCTTTGTCTCGGATATCTTCTACGGAATAATCCAGATAATCTTTAATATGATTGTAAACGGTATCGCGCTCAATAGGGTGTCGACCCGCATCTTTAATTAGCGTAACTAATTCGTCGGTAGTCATCGCCGGATTCTGCTCTTCAGCTCCGGCCATTGAATAGATTTTCGTGCTATCGTCAATGGTGCCATCGATATCGTTCACGCCAAAGCCAAGACTTAATTGAGCCGTTTTGCGACCAATCATTGGCCAATAAGCCTTTACATGAGGAAAATTATCGAGGAAGATACGGCCAATGGCGTAAGTCTTTAAGTCCTCAATCATGGTCGTTTCGGGAACATCGCTCATTTGATTGTCACCGTTGCGGAACTTGAGAGGAATAAAGGTGTTGAATCCGCCCGTTTTATCCTGTAAGTCACGTAAACGATTCATGTGGTCTACGCGGTGACGATACTCTTCAATATGTCCGTACAGCATGGTTGCATTGGAGGGCATTCCAAGGTTGTGTGCTGCTTCGTGAATTCCGAGCCATTGCGCTGAAGAACATTTGTCTGCACAAATTACAGCGCGCACATCTTCATCAAAAATCTCGGCGCCTCCACCAGGTAGGCTGTCTTGACCGTGGTCTTTTAATATTTTGAGTCCTTCCGAATAGCTCACTTTTGCCTTGCGGCACATATATTCGAGCTCAACGGCGGTAAATGCTTTTACATGAAGGTCGGGCCTAATTTCTTTGATTTTCTTAATCAATGAAGCGAAGTAATGAAGCCCCATTTTCGGGTGAACTCCCCCAACAATGTGCACTTCCGTAATGGGTTGTTCATCATAGGAGCGCACTTTTTCGAGAATTTCTTCTTCGGTCATTTCCCAGCCCTCGTCTTTTTGCTTTAAAAGGCGTGAATAGGCACAAAATTTACAGTCGAACACACAAATATTGGTTGGCTCAACGTGGAAATTACGGTTGAAATAGGTGTAATTCCCATGTTTCTTTTCACGGATGAAATTGGCTAAAGTGGCTAAGTAGCTCAAGTCGCCTTTTTCGAAAAGAAGAACGCCTTCGTCGAAGGAAATTCGTTCTTCGGCCTCTACTTTACGCGCAATGCGCAGTAAATCGGGGTCGATATTCGATTGCAATAAGGTCTGGATGGAAGTTGCCTGCTTCATGGTATCATTTATCAATGGGGTCAAAGGTACGGTACCCAATCTTTATACCCTAAAACATACTGGACCCACTTTTCGTTTAAACAATGCGTAATATTGTAATATGAAGATCACACGAATCCTTTTTCTTCTGCTTATAGTGCTCGGGGCCTGTCGGCCCGATAATGACGATGACGACAACAACGGAGGCGATATCGATAATCCCGATTACGTTTTTGATTTACCGTCTTATTTTCCTTCTATTCCGGAGCCAGCCGACAACAAGACGACGGTTAAAGGAGTCGAATTGGGCCGATGGTTGTTTTTTGAGAAAAAATTAAGTCGCGACAATACGATTAGTTGCGGTAGTTGTCATTTTCAGGAAAATGGCTTTAGCGATCCCAATCAATTTAGCGTAGGTGTTGATGGAATCGCAGGAACGCGAAATGCAATGGCCATTATTAACCTCGCTTACCGTACGAATGGGCTTTTTTGGGATGGAAGGGCAACCAGTTTGGAAGAGCAAGCCATTGAACCCATTCCTAACCCCATTGAGATGCATCAAAGTTGGACGGCAGCTCTAGACAAGCTTCGGGCCGATGAAAAATACCATCCGCTTTTCAAAAATGCCTTTGGTGATACAGCGATAACAGTCGAAAGAGCCACGAAAGCGATTGCTCAATTCGAGCGCACGATTATCAGTGGGAACAGTAAGTTCGACAAATTTCTGCGGGGCGAGGCTTCCCTGGACCCAGCTGAAATTCGCGGATTCGATACGTTTGAAAATGAAATCAGTGACTGTTTTCATTGTCATGGAGCCTATGCAACGGCTTTTCAGTTTACCGATAATGTATTTCACAACACAGGGCTCGATTCTGTTTTCACCGATGAAAAGGGTTTGTATGAAGTTACGGGTAACCCAGAGGATATTGGCAAGTTTCATACGCCCACCCTACGGAATATTGAGTTTACCGGACCTTATATGCACGATGGTCGCTTTCAAACGCTGGAAGAGGTGATTGAGTTTTATAATATGGGCGGACACCCTTCACCCACTTTAGATCCCTTGATGAAAGCGGCCGGAGTGGGGCGCAATTGGACGCAGCAGCAAAAAGACGATTTGATCGCCTTTTTGAAAACACTCTCTGATCCCGATTTTCTAAATAATCCGGAATATTCTGACCCGCATTAAAATTTTGGCACGACCTTTGGTTTTGTCTTGATAGAATTAAAAAAAGAAACGCCATGAAAAAGATTTTATCCTATTCCCTCCTCGGTGCCCTTATGATTGGCGCCTTATCCTTAACCGGTTGCAAAAGCAAAAAACTTGAAGCTCCAAAAGGCGAAGTAGAGATTGCGGTACCTTGCAGTGGTGACGAATTTTGGTCGAACAAAGACGTGTTCCGTGCGAATGCAGTCGGCGAAAGCAAAGACCAAATGGTATCTAAGAAAAAAGCCCTGAGCAATGCGCGCGCAGATTTAGCGAGCTCGATTACTACGACGATCAAAGGAACGATTGATAACTATGTAAACTCACGTGAATTCAATAATCAAGAAGATGTAGAAGAGCGTTTCGAAGGCCTCACTAGAGAAGTGATCAATCAGGAATTGGCTGGAGTTAAAACAATTTGCGAGAAGATGTTTACTACCGAGGATGGAACGTATAAAACGTATATCGCTTTAGAAATGAGTGGTGAAGATCTGCTTGGAGCATTGAATCAAACCTTGAGTAACGATGAGCGTCTTCGTATTGATTACGATTACGAAAAGTTCAAAGAAGAGTTCAACAAGGAGATGGACAAATTGAACGAGAATTAATTCGGTCCTCGGTTAAAGTATAAATCCCGCCGTGAGGCGGGATTTTTTATTTTAAACCATGAAAACATTGAGCTTCAGTTTGCACCTTAAAATGCAAAGCTGGCTCGGAAATCACTCAATTCTTCCGACATTGATTTAGCAGGCCATGGGATGAGCTCTGTAATTCGGCACGGAATGGCTAGACTCTGATTCTTCATTTTCATATGATGATTTATATTAATCATCTCTAAGTCCGGATATACTTCTTTAATTGCCTCTGCAATGTCCATGACACTGAGGTTGTGCTCTCCCAAGTTGTAGATTCCCGGAGGGGCTTTTTCCTGCACTAATAAGGCTAGTGTATGCGCGGCTTTATCGATGTGAATAAAAGACCGCATTTGCTCGCCCGATCCATGAATCGAAATTTTACGGTTAAAATGGGCCTCAAACATAAAACGGTTGACTACTGCGTCAATTCGAAAGGCCGGATTAAACCCATAGATATTCGCGGATCGGATGATGTAGGTTTTTAATTGCTTTTCCATTCGTTTTACCTGCTGCTCGCCGTCGTATTTCGAAATGCCGTAAAAAGAATTGGGATGCGGAGTGTAGCTTTCGTCGGCATTCTCGGCGCCATCGCCATAAACCGATGCGCTCGATAAATAAACGACTCCTTGAACATTCGAACGTTCAATTGACTGAACCAGCTGGGCGGTTCCCCAGTGATTAATTTGATCGTAAAAATGAGATTCGCGATCGGCAAATGGAGTAGTCACTTTTGCGGCTAAATGATACACCCAATCTATGTCCTTCAAGTTTTTCTCAAGTTTGCGCCCATCGAGTAAGTCGCCTTGTACAAATTTTATTTTCTCCGTGGGAAGTTGACCTGCCGTAAAGAAATCATACTTTTTACTTGAAAGGTTGTCGTAAATGACAATTTTGTCAATTTCTTTGCTTGTTTGAAGCAGCTGATGAACGAGGCTGTAGCCAATATAACCTGTTCCTCCAGTGATTAATATGTTCATTTATTTGCTAAATCTGTATGTAAACCGCATTCTGTTTTTTTCATTCCCGCCCATCTTCCTTGACGATCGGTATCACCCGTCAAATCGAATTTTCTTGTACACGGTAGACAGCCAATGCTGAGGAATCCGCGCTCTTCGAGCGGATGAACGGGCAAATCAAATTCTTTCCGGTAAGCCCAAATCATTTTGCTATTCCAATTGAGCATAGGGTGAAGTCGGGTCGTATTGTGTTTCCCCGGTTGTTCGTAACTGAATTCGGCACGGATCGAGCTTTGATCCTTTCGGACTCCGGAAATCCACACATCGAAATCGTGCAGAACGGGTTCCATGGGCAGTGTTTTGTTAAGGAAACAGCAATGATCGGGATCGCTGCTAAAAAGCAATTGGCCGTGTTCATCGCGCTGTTTAACCTTATCTATCGGAGAAGAAACGTTGACGATGGTCAAGCCAAAGGTCGCGCCTATTTCATCTCGAAAGGCGAGCGTTTCTGGGAAATGATAGCCAGTGTCTAAAAAGTATATAGGAATATCGGGCTGAATTCTGCTGATCATATGCAACATAGGAAGGCTGTGCGTTTGAAAGCTGGAGCTTGCAAAAACGGTTTTCCCTTCGTCTTGATAGCGATGTAGATACGCTGCGAATTGCTCGAACTGCGGGGTGATTTCATTCATAGCGATACAAAGGTACGCAACAAATGAATGGCTTATCTCGTGGGGCGCACTCGATCAATCCATTGGGGTAGCACTTCATAGGTTAACCACTCGGCACCTTCGCGGTAGGCCGCTTTTCCCGCACTTTCGTAGTTGAGTTGCACGCCTTTAACTTCGTGGAAAGACGTTTGAAATACTTCCTTTTCGCCGTTGTATACGATCATTTCGCCACGAAGAAAGGCCGTCGCCATATTTCGCGATGTACCGCTGGAGTCCGAGTCGGTGGTGATTATGAATCGGTAGTCTGGATTAACGGTATCGGTGGCAAATCCGTTTTCTAAAAGTACCGACCTCACGGTCGGACCTAAAAGTGGGTTGCTCGCAGGATTACCCAGATTGAGTTCGTTTGAAGTCACTGAAAAAGTAGGAGGAAGCACCTCGAGTTCTACCATCGATTCTTTCATTTTTTTGCCGAGGTCATCCAATATTTCGCGAACAAGGGGATTGTCTGTTACTTCTTTCTTCCATGTTTCAGCGTCGAAGTTCGCGGTAATGTATTGAATTCGGGTTGCCGATTGTATAACGGGAAGCCCGTAGTTTACCATGCCTTCTATATCTGTTTTGGAAACGGTTCCGCGGCTCAGTTGCTCTGAGTATTTAATAACGATGGGTAATCCGGCCGCAGGCCGATCGGCTTGATTCACTAACTGAAAAGAAATCGATTCGTTTTTCTGCAGCGTGCCTTGTTTTACTTGTCGCTTATCGATGGATGCCTTGATGGTTAATCCCTGTGCCAATTCGGCTAAATGATAATATACTTCATTGCCGTAGAATTTTGTGCCCGATTGTGGATCTTGGTATTCAAGAGGTTCTCCGAGATATCGATCAATTGACTCGAGCGCTTTTACGTAATAGATAAGTGCCTCATCGGCACGATGTAAACTATCGGCCCGAAGGGCTTTAGCATACCAATCGCGACTTTGAGCCAAGGCTGCCTTTTTCTTCGCTTCTTGTTTTAACAACCAGTCGCGTTTATTTAGGCGATAATAAATGTAGAACCGCTCTTCATCTTCCCAGGAGTCGTAGACTTCGAAACCCTCTAGTTCGATTTCAGAACGCAAATTTATACGGCTCTGATAAGCTTCAACAAATCCCCGTTGGTCTTCGGTCTGACTCAAAACGCTGTTCGCGCTGATTTTTACAGCGATTTCATTCGAGAGCTCTTCGAGGGCCGATTGCTTTGCCACGGAAGTATAATCAAACGGATGAACCGATTTAGAAGCCTTTCCGACACCAATGTAATAGGCGGCGTCGTTTGGACGTGTTTGCGTCCACGACGGAATAGGTTCGGATTGCTCGGTGCTATTTTTTGTTGAGGAACATCCCGGAATAAGCGCTAAGACTAATATAATCAGTAGGTTGCGCATCACGATTCCGGATTAAAGGTGAGCAGTTTACGCGCGACTCGTTGTCCGGTGGTTCTAAACAAATTGCCGGCCAATTGATCAACCGACTCTACTTCTTCAGAAGCTTCGAGTAGGCGTTCTAATGCTCTTCTTTGCTTACCGCTTGTGAATACGCGATCACTCGACGATGGTTTGTCGCGTCGTTCCCACGTGCCCGGATACAAGTATCGATCGTCTCCGTCGTAACGAGCCCATTCGGCTTCGTCTGTTTCGGTAAGTTCAATTAAATCGGATAAGAGTATTTCACCTGTTTCTGAACTGATAAGTTTGTATTGAAAAGCGAGCGCAACCTTGTTTTCTTTTTTGAATTGCTTGTAATAGACTTTGTCGTATCGGGTCACGGAATAGTATTTACCCGTTTCTTTGTTGAGTCTTTTCTCTACATAAGCATGGTAGCCTTTTTTAATTTCTCGTTCCTCATTCCCTTTAGTTTCGGTCATACGCACTAAATGACCACTCAAGACCGCGCGTGCGCCTACCAGATTTCCGGCATTTGCTGCAGTTGACTCATCCACTAAACCGGTCATTCCCAGTTCTTGCTCGTTAAGTAGTACTTCCAAATGTTCTCTATCGATAATTCTCAAGAAGGGATCGTTGCTTTGGAGCACTTCTTTAATCACTGCTGCGGCAATAGCTTCTGAGGAACCGTCGCTTTGAGAACTGTTTTTAAAGGGGAGGAATGCGATGGTATACGTTGCTTTTTCACGGCAGCGCTGTTGAAGGGTGCGACTGTCTTTGTATTCTTTTTCTTGAAGAATAGAATCGAAGAGGTAGAAAGCAGTTCTATACTTTTTAGCTCCGAGAGCTGCTTTCGCCTCGCGATACTTCGGCTCTAATTGGGCATAGGATTTTAACTCGGATAGATTCGCGTATTCTGGATCGAAACCGGCTATTTCTGTGAGAACCTCTTTCGCAACGGAGAATCGTTCTTGGTCGAGGGCGGATTGAGCAATTTCATATCGTTCCGCTAGGAACACCTCCTTAGCCTCATGGTAATAATCTTCGTAATACTCTGGAAAATCGAGATGAACATGAACGGCATCTACTTTATTGTAATAACTCTTGGCATCCCGATAGGCATAAACGGCTGCTCTAAAATCTTCCATTCCGAAGGACTTGTAGAAATCGCTGAGTTTTTGATTGAGGACAAATTGCCCCGTTTTATTCAGGCCAATTTGAGCATCGACGTTTGTACTGTTTTTCTCGAGAGCAATTAAATAGAACCGGGCAGCTTCCTCGGTCATATTAGCCTCTTCGAGCTGAATTGCCTTTTTGGTCATTTTCTTACTACCGCTGCATGCCGGCAGCAGGGTAAGGAACGAAAAGACAAGACTCAGTTTAAATAGTTTATATGCTTTCATAAGGCTATGGGTCAAAGTTACCACATGGAAACCAAAAGTGGTGCCAAAATGTGGAAAGCATCTAATGTTATCTAAATGTTAATAAAAAGTTACCTCAAAATTAACTATGTGTTTCAAAATTGTTATCTTTGTCGTGTAGAGTAATATAAAACGTGTAGTTATGAAAACGTTATTAAGTGTAGTTATGAGTATGATGGTTCTTGGAGCGGTTGCTCAAGAGCCTGTGAAGAAAGAGTTTTATACAGACGGAACCTTGAAGGCAGAGTATGTATTAAGTAGTGAATCCTCGATATGGGCTTCTTTTTATTATCCGAACGGAACAATTCGTGAAATCGGTAAATATGAGGAAGGTAAGCCCGATGGTTTTTGGCAGTCTTGGGATCAAGATGGCCGCAAGCTGTGTGAAGCTCATTACAGCAGTGGAGTAAAAGATGGTAAATGGCTTTTTTGGAAAGATCAAGGATCGACCCAGTATGAAGTTCATTATGACGACAACGAAATTGTGAACACGCTGAAGTGGGTTCGTTCTGAAGTTGTTTTAGAAGACTAATCTGCAGAAATTAGAGTACGAGAGCCCTCCTGATGTTTCAGGAGGGCTTTTTTTATTTATTCAGGGAAAGATATCCCATATTTGCATTCATGCTGAAAAGGTTAATCCTATCCATATTACTGTCTCAAGCTATTGGTGCATCTGCGCAAAAGTATACAGAAGTGGGAATGAATCTCGGAATTGCTGGCGTTCAAGGGGAGCTGAATAGAACGCTTGATCCTTTTGTAGTACTTATTGAATTAAGGCCAAGTTTGGGAGCTGAACTTCGACATTATTTTTCACCTCGACATAATATATACACTACGGTGCGAGTGGTTCATTTACACGCGGCAGATAAGAACCATGGTCTGCCAAAAAGAGGGTATATTTTGAATGCGAACCTTACTACCTTTGAGGGTAGGTATGAATTCAATTTCCGTCCCTATTCACGGAATAAAACATCTTTGAAATTCTCGGTTGACGATACCTGGTGGACGCCCTACTTTGGGATTGGAGCTGGTCTACTTTATTACAATCCAAACATTCAATACCCCGGATCATCTTTGCCGGGCGAAATGAGTAATCGAGTAGATTTTACATGGGACTACCACTATGCATTGGGACTTAAATTTGACTTGCCAAGGGGAATGGGGATGGCCTTGGAGTTTAATCATCATTTAACCCGAACGGACCGTCTCGATGCTTTCGCAAGCCCCGGTTCGGCTAATGATTGGTACTATCAGGGGACATTCAGTTTTTATTTTTTATTACTTAAACGAGGCTATTTTTAATGGAGAATTCAAGTATGTACGATGTGTTCATCAGTGGGGGAGGCCCTGCGGGAACAGCCGCTGCCATCGGACTTAAAGAATCGGGTTATCAAATACTGCTCGCAGAAAAAAGTAAATTCCCCAGAGACAAAATATGTGGTGATGCACTGAGTGCCGATGTTTGGAATCAACTCGATCAATTGGGATTCTCAATTGATGAAATAAACAACTTTAAGCACAAACTTCCCTGTTATGGTGCGCGAATTGTAAGTGCCTCCGGCGAGGTGATCGATTTTGCTTTTGAGGATTTGCCGAACTCTTTAGCTCCCGGTTATATTTCAGAACGAGAAGCGTTTGATGAATTCATGTGGGAAAAAGCGCGAAAATCGCCAGGTGTGACGTCCCAAGAAGAGTGCACCGTGAAGAGTGCAGAGTGGACTAACGATTACTGGACCATTCAAACGAGTAAAGGAGAATTCAAATCTCGGATGCTTTTTATTGCGGATGGGGCCCAAAGTCCATTGGCCAGAACCATCGGCAAGGTAGAAGTGGAAAGAGATCATTACTGCGCGGGATTACGCCAGTATTGGGAAGGAGTGGAAGGTTTTCACGAAGACGGATTTATCGAGCTTCATTTTTATAATGAAATCATTCCTGGCTATTTCTGGATGTTCCCGCTTCCAAACGGGCGAGCAAACATCGGTATCGGTATGCTTTCAAGTGCGGTTGCCGGCAAAAAAGTGGACCTTAAAAAGCACATGGAATACTTAATTAACGAGCATCCCGAGGTATCCAAACGATTTAAAACTGCGAAGCCTGTGGAGAAGGTTCGGGGTTGGGGACTGCCAATTGGTTCCAAAAAAAGAGTCATCAGCGGAGATCATTTTTTACTTCTCGGCGACGCGGCCTCCATGATCGACCCAGCTACTGGAGAGGGCATTGGGAACGCTATTCGAACGGGAAGGGTAGCTGCAGAGATAATTCCAGGCTTATTGGATAAAGGAAAAACGCTTGCGTCCGATATATGCGCTTATGATGAAGAAGTATATCGGCGAATGTGGGGAGAACTGTACCTAAGTAGAAGGGTCCAAAGGTTGCTTCGCTTTCCTTGGATTTTGAATACGGTCGTTCGCAAAGCAAATAAGAATCCCGATTTAAAAGCGTTGTTAATTGGAACGCTTACGGATATGGAAAAACGGGCACTATTAACCAATCCGTGGTTTTTGTTTAAGCTCCTTTTTTCGTAATCCAGTCTTCCCAATTATGCTGAGGCATTCTTTTATTCTGCTCTTTTTATTTTTGAGCGGCCTCACGGCCGGACAAACACCATCCGCCGTAGAGTCCGCAAAAGAGAAAATAGAATTAGGACAATATCAATCCGGATTGATTGCCCTTTCACAGTTGGATTCAACAGAGTATACAGAAAAAGTATTATACCTCTACGGCATTTCCTATCGCAGTTTAAATCGCTGGGACGAGGCTTGGGAAACCTGTGAGGCCTTACTCGAAATTGATTCGAATCATTTGCCAACATTGGCTCTTTCCGCGCAAATTGCAGGAAATAAAGGTGCCGACACCCTCGCATTTACATTCTGGCAAAAACTCGTTCGGGCCGCTCCAAACGAAGCTTCGTACCACAGAGAATTTGCCGAATCCTCAATCAGAGTCGGATTGTTGCCATTGGCGATATTTCACTTCGAAAAAGCACTAGAACTCAATCCTTATTATTTGAATTCGCGTATTCAATTGACTGAATTGTATGAGAATTTGCAGTTGTATAATAAAGCAGATTCCGTGGTTCGCTCAGGTCTAAATTATACGAGTCGACGAAAAGATCTGCTTTTGCTGGGAGCCCGAATTTGGTATCGCGCGGAGTCCTTTGGACGAACGATTCAGTATCTGGAAGAAGCAGATTCCATATCCACTTTAAACAATACATGGAACGAAATATACGCCATCTCACTTTCCAGATATGGTATGTTTGAAAGGAGTATCGATGTAATGAAACGGATACCTCAATCTGAAATGGAGGAAAGCAGTGCGTACGTTTTGGGGATGTCTTATTTCCGTTTAAATGAATTTGACTCCTCAGCCGTTTACTTCAAAAGGGCAGCGAACTTGAGCATTTCAGATAATATTTCCTTGTACCTTGAATACAAAGGAAGAAGCCTTCAAAAAGAACAGGAGTTTGAGGCCGCTATAGACGCTTTTTCAGACGCGTATTTTTTTCAACCAAACGATCCGGTATTCACTTACTTAATTGCTCGAAGTTATGACGAAGCCGGGAATAGGGAGCGTGCAACAGAATATTACAAAAGTTATATCGAATTGGAGTCAGATGAATCGAGTAGTTACTATGAATACGCTCTGAACAGGCTGTCCGAATGGCGGAAGCAAGACTTTTTCGAAGGAAAATAAAAATAAGGATCATGTATCGATATTCGCTTCTGATAGCCCTGTTTTGCGCTTGCTTTTCTCTTTCTAGTTTTGGGCAAGTGGAGGGTAGAAATCAGGAATCTTTGCTTTGGGAAATCAGTAAAGATGGATTGGATGCTCCTTCGTATCTTTTTGGTACGTTCCATTTGCTTAACGACGGATTCTTGAAAAGCTGGCCAGGTGTAGGTAGGGCTTTTAACACGTGTGAAGCTCTGGTTGTAGAAACGTTAATTGATAGCGCGGAGATCGCTTTGGTTATGAACGCCTCCTTAATGAAAGATACTTTGCTTACGGACTTATTCGATTCAACACAATACAATCAGGTTTCGCGCGTATTCGAAGAATCAACCGGTATGCCCATGGCCTTTTTTAACAATCGAAAACCCATTTTTGTGGGTGTCATGTTAACCCTGTATGAGAATCAAGAGCTTTTAGCGGATATGGATGCCTATGAAGGGGTTCCGATGGATGTTTATTTCGCCCAAGAAGCAACGAAGTCTGGTAAGTCACTGTTTCCTTTGGAATCTATGCGAGAACAAGCGGATTTGCTATATAATCAGACATCAAACACTAAGCAAGCAAAGGAATTACTAGCGCTCATTCAAGATCAGGATGACGCAAATACGCTTTCTAAACAACTGCTTCATGCCTACCGGGCAAACGATCTGAACCGCCTCGAAAAATTAAGTGAACAGGATTACGATAATTGGGGGAGTATGGATCATTTATTGGATGATCGAAATAAGAAATGGCTCACTGTAATCCCAGAGGTAATAGAGCGTCAACCCACTTTTATTGCTGTGGGTGCTCTTCATTTAGTAGGGGATACCGGCCTCATTTCCGGCCTAAAAGCGGCCGGATTCACACTCCGTCCCATTTCAGTCAATTAGTTTTCAAACGCCCGTTTTAGACGAACAAATAGATTTTGTTTGCGTTGTCCTGTAATTAAAAATTAGACAAGACTAAATATATAATTACCTTTGTCTTAAATTATGGAGATGCGCCTTTGTAGTATCATTCTACTTTTACTTTTCTCAACTTCAACCCTGCTGTCCAATTCATTGAAAGGAGTTGTCACGGATACAGATGGTCCTGTTGTCGGTGCAACCGTTTCTATTGATGGAAAGAATACCATAACCAATGAAAGCGGTTCATTTCAGTTTTTGGATCTCGATTCGGGCTCATTTGAACTGGAAGTACGATTTATTGGTTATCGATCTCATCGGGAAATTCTATCCATTCCGGGAGCCTCACAAGATCTTCATATTCATCTTATTCCTGATCAGCTCGGATTGTCTACAGTTACAGTTACGGCGAGTAGGAATGCCGTAGAACGATACGAATCAACAGTGATCGTGCGCGCCATTGACGATCGCGTATTTGAGCAAACTTCTAGTCTCAGTTTAGCGGAAGGCCTTTCCTTTACACCGGGTCTGCGCCTTGAGAATAATTGTCAAAATTGTGGGTTTACACAACTCCGAATGAATGGTCTTGAAGGAGCTTATTCCCAGATCCTTATTGACAGCAGACCGGTGTTTAGTGCATTGGCCGGAATTTACGGACTTGAAATGCTCCCGCGACAAATGATTGAACGGGTTGAAGTTATTCGAGGAGGCGGCTCCGCACTTTATGGTGGAAACGCGATCGCGGGCACCGTTAATATAATAACGAAGGAACCCGTTCAGCCCTCTTTTGAAATAGGTTCGCAAATAGCGGCGATTAGTAACGATGCAATCGATCAAAGCTTTTACGCAAATGGGAGTATTTTAAGTAGCGACTTTACCTCCGGACTTACTTTTTTCGGCAATGCTCGTAACCGCGATGAGTGGGATGCGAATGGGGATGGTTTAACAGAAATGGTTCGGCTTAATAATTCTGTTTTTGGTGTTAATGCTTTTCATCGTTTTACTTCTCGAAGTAAACTACGACTATCGGGAACCATCATCGAAGAATATCGAAGAGGAGGGGGGCAGCTGGATCGGCCGTCTCATCAAAGCGAACTCAGTGAAGAACTCCAGCATACTATCTGGAATGTTACCGCCTCGTGGGAGCAGTATTCTAAAAACGAACAGTCTAAATGGTCGTTTTACAGCGCGATACAAGGAGTTGATCGCTCCAGTTATTACGGAAGTGGAGGTCGTATATTAGCACCAGGTGATTCCCTCACCGATGACGACATTCTTGCCTTGAACGCCTATGGTAATTCCAATGATTTCTCCTCAGTTACGGGAGCTCAATGGTTTTTTAGACCAAAAGACTCAAACACCTTTCCCATATCGAATTGGTCCTTCATCCTTGGAACCGAATGGCAATTCAACAAAGTAGAAGATCTTCAACCAGGTTATGATCGAGCCTTGTATCAATCAGTCTCTACGCTGGGATCCTATGGCCAATGGGAATGGAGTCCCATTTTACCGTTGTCAGTTAGTATAGGCGGCCGGTTCGATTATGTACAAGTCAACGGTGAATATGTCTGGCCAACGGGAACGGATGAAAATAGTCAAACGCTTCCCGTTTTTGTTCCACGCCTCACGGCGCGATATAGACTTAGTCAAGATCTTCACGTCCGGGCTTCCTATGCGCAAGGATACAGAGCGCCGCAAGCATTTGATGAAGACCTCCATATTGAGACTGTAGGAGGTGAGGCCGTTTTTAGAAGACTGGACCCAAATTTACGCCCCGAAAACTCAACCAGTTACAATGCCTCTATGCAATGGGCGCCCTTCAATCAACGGTATCAATTGAACGTTGTGGTTGAAGGTTTTTACACGGAGTTAAACGATGTCTTTGTGGTTGGAGATTTTGAGCCACTAGAACCAGGAGGCGCAATTCAAACAATTAGAAACGGAACGGGTGCAAGAGTATTTGGAACAAATGTCGAGCTAAATGCAACAGTTGGATCTGACTGGCTCTTTCAAATGGGCGCGACCTTTCAAGGGGCCAATTATGAAGAGCCGGAAGTCATTTGGGAATCAAATCCGGAGGAACCGGCCAATAGTGACACAGTGGTTACCACTCAAACCATCCTCCGAACACCAAATATTTACGGATTCGCTATGATCGGTTATGAAGGTGTAAATAATTGGAGCTTCTCAATAAATTCTGTGGTAACCGGGTCGATGTTGGTTCCGCATGTTTTGAACGCAGAAACCGGATACACAAGCCTTAAACAAACCGCCTCATTTATCGAGGTAAGCCCCAAGGTTAAATTCCATAAAGATTTTAAGAACGCACCCTTCATTGAGGTGTACGCCGGCGTTTTTAATGCGTTCAACAGTTTTCAAAGTGATTTTGATACCGGAGTTGATCGTGATGCAGGGTATGTTTATGGTCCAACAAGACCACGAACTTTTTATCTAGGGTTTTCATTCGGACTCGACTAAAAAGGAAAAATCCCTTTCATCGCCCCAAAGCTCATTTTTAACCCTCCGATCCTTTACTCTGACTTCCAGATGAGGGATTTCTCGAAGGGTTCGAGGCTCGACCCTGATCGCCTGATCTTGGTTGGCCCCCTTGAGAGGGACCACCGTCCGATTTTCCGCCTCCTGAGCGTCCACTGCTGTGGCGTCCACCGCCGGAACGACCTCCGCCTGATCTTCCGCCTCCACCTGAACGACCGCGGCCTTTAAACCCGCCCGAGCGACCACGTCCGCCCGATGATTTACCCCATTCCGGACTTTCGCCAAATTCTTCTGGAGCAGGTAATTTTTCTAAAGTGCGCTCGATTAAGCGCTCAATTTCGGTGAATTTCTGCATGTCTGCAGGATTTACCAAGGTAATGGCTACACCTTCCGTTTTGGCCCTGGCGGTCCGGCCTATACGATGAACGTAATCGGCCGCATCCGACGGTACGTCGTAATTAACAACCAAATCAATATCCTTGATGTCGATTCCTCGACTCAATACATCGGTTGCTACCAATACACGCGTGCGGCGCGATCGAAAACGCGATAAAACGGCCTCGCGTTCCGATTGCTCGAAATCGCTTGATATGCCATCTACCCGGTAGTCCTTGTGCTTCAATGAGCGAATAATACTATTCACTTTTTTCTTCGTGCTCGAAAAAACCAAAATACATTCGTACTCCGGATTGTCGCGAATGATTTTCCGAAGTAAAGGCGACTTTTGATCCTCGTGAACGCGATATATTCGCTGCTCTACTTTTTCACTTGGTTTTGCAATAGCAATGCTGATTTCTTTCGGATCATTCAAAAGCTCTTGCGCAAGCTTCCTGATTTTGGGAGGGACAGTAGCAGAGAACAAAAGAGTTTGCCTTTTCTGGGGGATATAACTCACGATTTTCATTAAATCGTCATGGAAGCCCATGTCGAGCATGCGATCCGCTTCGTCTAGAATGAGGTGACGGACGTCGCTGAATTTCACATATCCTTGCTGTAAATGGGAAATGAGTTTCCCGGGCGTGGCAACGATAATATTCGTTCCGTTTGTTAAGGCTTCTTTTTGTTGATCCCATTCACGGCCGTCTCCGCCTCCATAAACGGAAGCGGAATGAACGCCTATGAAATAAGAGAACCCTTGAATTTCTTGATTAATTTGCACCGCCAACTCACGGGTAGGAACAACCACAAGTGTGGTCGTCTTTGAGCTGGGCTTTTCAGCTAACTCATCGAGTATCGGCAGTAAAAATGCAGCAGTTTTTCCCGTTCCCGTTTGCGCACAGGCTAAAACGTCTTGTTTGTTCATGATGGCCGGAATGGCCTGTTCCTGAATAGGAGTGGCTTCCACAAAATTCATGTAGCTGATGGCCTCAATCAAACCATCGTGCAAGCCCAATTCTTTAAATGTCATATCGTGTTTTTCTCGATCTAAAGGTACGCTATTCAGAACTTACTCCGATCGGATGTGTTTCATCACTATGAAAAAAACAGATTACCCCAATTGGATGTCCACAACTTTAAAAGCCGCCGCTGTATATAATATACTGTGGGGGGCTTGGGTAGTGTTGTGGCCACAACATTTTTTTGCCCTTACCGGCATGACGCCTTTGAATCATCCCATGATTTGGCAAGGTATGGGAATGGTCATTGGCGTGTATGGCCTAGGCTATTATTGGGCAAGTTTTAATCCGCTCCGGCATTGGCCAATAGTGGCGGTGGGTTTTCTCGGAAAGCTCATGGGTCCGGCCGGATTTGTCCTCAACTATTTCACGGGTCAAGCCCCTGGCGCCTTTGGATACACCCTCATAACCAACGACTTAATATGGTGGATTCCTTTTTTCTTGATACTTAAACAAGTTCACACGAAGACTAAATGGGCGCTGAACGATTAACAAGATTATCGAGATGGGTATTGGCCTCTTCTTACCTTTTTGCCGGGGTGAATCATTTTTTGAATCCAACGTTCTATCTTCCGCTAATTCCACCGTACTTTCCTTTTCCAGAGGAGATCAATGTTTTAAGTGGTGTGGCAGAAATACTACTAGGAATTGGCGTATTAGTGCCTTTTTCTAGGAAATGGGCTTTAAGGGGGATAATTATACTTTTGATTGCATTTATTCCTTCACATATTTACTTCATCCAAATTGGGAGTTGCGTTGAAGGTGGTTTATGTACGCGACCTGCGGTCGGATGGATACGCCTCGTTCTAGTGCACCCTTTGCTTATTCTTTGGGCCTATTCCTCTGGTTTGCGCACCTTGAAAACTACGTAGCGAAAGAAAAAGTCGCCACCCAGTGGAAATGAGTTTTCAATAGTACCGCCCGCTTTACTTATACATTCCGCGTATTCCTTCTCATCGAACTGATGTGGGTGAAGTACATCGAATTGCGTTAATCGAAACAGACCTTTGAAAAAGCCGTATTTGTGACAATCCGTGCTAACAATTAATTCACCCCCAGGTTTAAGGAGCTCGAGGAGTTTTGTGAAGCCCACGTTTAAATCTCGCACGTGATTTATTGCGTTGGTGCAGTATATTACATCAAAACGAGGAGCTGAGAAGTCTTCCAGTAAGGATTGTTCAAATTGAGTCCAATTTGCTTCATCCGGCCGGAAGGCCGCGAATTCACTGTAAGAAGAGAGCAACGGATCGATAGCAATTACTTCGTTACCCCGCAAAATGGTGAAGATCCCGGCGGGACCACACCCCGCGTCTAAAATTCGCTGGCCTTGAGGGACCTCTGCTCCTAGATCATTTAAAAATTTTATCCAATACGACCTTTTCCAAGTCAAATATTGCTCGGGATCTTTTTTAGAGAGGTAGTTTTTCCACCATCGCTGCTCTATATGCTGAGCGATTTTCCATCGGAAGCTCATTTAATTTGCATCGGATAATGCGCGATTATAAGCTGTTTTGTAATGCTCGAGTAAAACACTCCAATCAAAGTTTTCCGAAAAGTTTTCGAGTTTATTTCTCTGGAGCATCCGATAACGTGCGCTGCTCTTAACAAACTGAAGCATATAGTTAGCTAAATCGTCAATGGCAGCATCTTCTTTACGTTTTCGCCTTTTGAGAACGAAGGTTCCGTCGGCTTCATCATTTTCGGGAAGCTGGTCAATATATACTCCGAAACCGGAAAGATCAGAAGTAATCGCCGGAACACCACGAGCGATACATTCTAATGGCGTATACCCCCACGGTTCGTAATAACTCGGGAAAATTCCCAAATGGCATCCACGAACGAATTGCCCATAATCAAGACCAAATAGAGGATTGGTAGAGTTAATGAAATCTGGATGATAAACCATTTTCACGCGATCGAGCGGGCTGTTGACCATTTGCTCTGTACGCATGAAATTAAGGATTTCGTCATCGGTATCGTTGACTAAATTGTGAGTTACAATAATGGGCCATTGATCATCTTTCCAGGATTGAATGGTTCTTCGATAGCGCAGTTTCCAATAGTCGTCAATGAGATCGTTTAAGTTAGGAAGTCTGTGGCCCTCCGTTGAAGCCGCCGCTGCATGGAAGAGTCGTTTCCCAATTTGCTCCTGGATTGCCTCACAATTACGACGAATTTCTTCCATTACACCTCTCGACTCAAGTACATCTGGATTAATGCTCCAGGTAGGTTTATTGGTGATAAAGAACATGACCACTGTTTTGTCAATTTTCTCTTTTTTCATCATGGCATTCAGCTTTTGCAAAGCCTTTTGCGTGATGTCGTATCCTTTGTTTCGATACTCGTAGCGACCCGAAGTGAAGAAATAGAGCGTATTCTCTAAATCAAAAGGCGAACTTTTAAAGAAGTGACCAATGACAAATTCGTGGATTTTCTCTTTGTACTGTTCGTGTCTGTTTTGAACTTCGTGAAAAGCAGCGTACCTGGTAATATTTAAGCCATTTGGCGTAATTGAGTCCGGCTCTTTGCCCAGAAGCCATTTACATTCTTTTCCTGTTACTTCAGATACAGTGGTGAAAGAGTCGGCCTTATCTGCACACTCTCGTTCAATTTGTGCGATCGAAACAACACCATATTTTTTTGCTTCTTTCTTCCAATCGTATCCCGATAAATGGTCGTAGAAATCTGGGTCGTTCATTGCGAGCATTCGACCAAGCATGGTGGCGTGTGTTGTGAAAACGGTTTTAATGCGCAGCTTTTCGGCTTTAATATCGAGAATGGGGATTGAGGACATCCATTCGTGAAAATGGGCGATCACCGGTTGCTTCCCATTCAGGATATCATCGAGAATTCGAAAAAAGGTATGGTTTAAGTCGGACCACATTATCATTTCATTCAACAACTCATGATCGCGGTCCACGTCAATTTTGTGGATTTCATGCGTTCTGCGAGCGAGAGCATCGCGTCTGTTAAAAACGTTTTTCGGATTCAGGAGCACGGCTTTTGGTCGTCCCGTAACTAACCAACGTCCGTAGTTTACCTCATATCCCATGGATCGCATTCTACTGACCGTTTTGCCTATGGGGTCCAATAGATCGGAAATCTCTTCAAATTCAGCAGTAATATCCGGGTCCACGGCCGGACCTAATAGGCAGTAGTTATCTCCCCATTCTTTTACTGCGGCAGGAACTTTTGACCGGATAACGGTATAAATACCTCCAACTTGATTACAGACTTCCCAAGCGCATTCGATGACCAGGGGCGTTTTTGAAGATTTCATGCTTTCATTAATTTACACGGAGTGGTGCAATATACTACTCCATTGAAAAATCACCCTGTATTTTTGGTAATGAAAAGGTATTTTTTAAATAGCTCACGCTATGTTTTATTCTAAAGCGTTTTGCTACCATTAACCCAAGGCCTCCATTTTGAGTGTTAGAAGTAAGACGGACGAATCTACTTGTAGAAGTTCATATTTGTATCTTTAGTCTATGCGCATGAGACCTTCATTTTTACTCGGTGTTATCAGTCTTCCTAAAGGGAGTTTAAGAGGCCTTATGTGGATTATTCTTCTCTTTTCTTCCATGGCCTACGGCCAGAAGAATGATACCATCTGGATAAAAGATGGACTGAAAATCGTTGGAGAAATAAATCAGATGCAATTGAATAAACTGAATTATTCAACACATCATATCGGTACTTTGAATGTTACATGGACTAATGTTGTGGGTGTTGAAAGTCCAAAAAAGTTTATTGTCAACACCTCGTCAGGGCGCGAATTTAGAGGGGTATTTCTAAAACACAACGTTCCTGGAGAATTGCGTTTGGGTTTAGGATTGGATACTCATTCTGTTAAAATCCCGGTACATAGCGTAGTTGAAATTGCTCCGCTAAGCAACAAGTTTATCTATCGACTGCGAGGAAGTGTTGATGGTGGATTTAGTTACACTAAATCATCCGATGTAGCCCAGTATAATATTGCTGCAAACCTGACATATACCTCAAAAAAGTACGTTTTTGCCATCTCTTATGACGCGATTACTACCTTTCAAGGCGACATAGATAAAACGACATCGCGGACCGATGCCAGGTTGGTTGGAATTCGAAACCTTCAAAAGTTGTGGTTCTTACCCAGCGAAATTAAACTCGAGCAAAACTCTGAACTGGGACTTGATTTACGTTCGAGTTTGAAGTTGGGAGTAGGACGATACTTGTGGTATAAATCGAACGGGCAAATGTCGGTTCAAGTTTTCCCCGTTCTGAATAACGAGCGCTATTCAGCCAATTCTGATCAAGGTGAGAACGATTTGAATTCGTTTGAGAGCCAAATAACTTTCGCATGGCGAACCTATACCTACAGTTTTCCTCAATTGAAATGGAATACGAACCTCGATTACTATTATAACTTTACATCGGGAAACAGGCATCGCTTACAGTTCAATTTAAATGCCAGCTATGAACTCATTGATGACCTCTATTTGACCGCAACGCTCTATGAGGCTTTTGATAGCAAACCGCCATCAGAAACGGCTCAGAAAAACGACTGGGGTACTACTTTCGGAATTCGATACGAGTTCACTGGTAGTCCAAAAAATAAGCGTAAAAAGAAATAAAAAAGTAACTTCACGTCGAACAACCTAACTCAGTCTTATGAATTCCATTGCTGCTTTAATTGACCATACCCCCGTTTCAGAAATAGTCATCGATTTTGTTGAGAAAATTGCGCTGCATCAAGGGGCAAATGTGAAATTGCTAACTATTGTAGACCGCAAAAGTGCGGAGGAAATAGATCAGTATCATAAGAATCTATCCACTTTCAAGGAACGTCTGGCAGGATCGGGAATCGAGGTGGATTGTTTAATGGAAGAGGGGAGTTTCTTCGATTTAGTTGAAGGAAGCGTTGATAAACTTCACGCTTCCCTTGTCGTCATCGGGACTCATGGTAAAAAAGGATTGAAGCAGGCCATTTTCGGTTCCCATATTTTAAAGCTCGTTCAGCTATTAAATGTACCCTCGTTAGTGGTTCAAGAATCATCCAAATGGCCTTCTGGTGGATTTGATAAAGTGCTTTTTCCACTGGGCTCGCACAGCAATTTTGAAATGAAAATTCGTCAAACCAGCGATTTGATGAATGAAAAGGGACATGTGGATTTATATGCCGTTTATAAAACAGCCACTCTTGACCCTGAAACTAAAAAGAATATCGAGCGATGTATTGAGTATTTCAACGATAAAGACGTGAATTATACCTTGGTGGAGGAGGACGCTCAGTTCTTTAGTGTTGGATATGCTCGCCAAACTTTGGCTTACGCTCAATCGAAGCCAGTTAGCCTTATTAGCATTATGGCCCAATCCGGTGGCGATATGAAAGTCTTTAGTAATGTCGATAAGGAAAACGTTATTCTAAACGAGCAGGCGATTCCTGTTCTGTGTTGTAATGCCTAAAACAAGTGCCTATCGGCACGATTTTAATGCAATTGAATTAGAGTAGGTCCTTCAGTTCTTTCGCAGCTCTTGCAGTTATTTCTGATAAGTCAATACCTTCTTTTAACCGAACAAAGTACATCTGCATTTTCCCTTTTCCTTTAACTTCAAGCTCTTCTCGCTTTTTAAAAGTGAAGTACTCGTAATCCTTAATTTTCTCGTAGGTAGCTTCACTGATATTTACTTCTCCAACGCCACCGTTTGACTCCATCCGACTGGCTGTATTCACTGTATCGCCCCAGATGTCGTATTGGAACTTTTTAACCCCTACAATTCCTGCAACTACTTGACCTGTATGGATTCCAGCTCGCATACTGAAGGGCTCGAGCTCATTGTCTTTCAGCTCAATTTTCCTTCGCTCCACAAAAGCTTGCATCTCCATTGCGGCGAGAATTACGTTTACGACACCATTGACCGTTTTGATTGGAACACCTCCGGCGGCCATGTACGCATCACCGATGGTCTTTATTTTTTCAATCCTATATTTGGTGATAATCTCGTCGAACGCCTTAAAATACTCGTTAATTTCTTTTACCAATTCCGAAGCGGTCAGTTTCTCTGAATGACTCGTAAAGCCTTTAAAGTCGGTAAATAGCACGGATACCTCGGCAAAGGTTTTCGCGTCTGAGGTGCCTTTATCTTTCAATTCTTCAGCCACTTCGTAGGGGAGAATGTTTAGAAGGAGTCGTTCCGAGCGGTCTTTTTCTCTGGTGATGCTTCTTTTTTGCTTGACTACAACCAATAGAAATAATATGACCGAGAAGAAGCCGGCAGTTACTAAATTCCGAATTACTTTTTGGCGCTTTAAATCGAGATCTTTTAACTCTTGTTCTTTTACAAGGAAATTAATTTCGTCTTGTTTCTTTTCAATTTGAAAATTGAACATTTGATTTTGAACGACCTTGTCAACTTCGATGTTATAGGCGCTGTCTTTTACGATCATGAGAAGTTCATGATACTTATATGCACTATCGAATTGGGCCGTTTGCTTGTATATGGCATCGAGTCCTCCGTAGGCATTTTCTAAATCCTTGAGATCTTTTAATTCCACAAGTAATACGGCTGCTTCTTTGTACTCTTTAATGGCTGCCGGGTAGTTTCCCATTTCACGATAGGTTTCACCTAAGAAGGTGAGGGCATGGGCTTTTTGAGATTTCGCATTTAAATCATCCGCCAGCTTAATGGCGTCATTTAAATAATTAAGTGCTTTATCGTATTCTTCACGAAGCGTGTAGACTTTACTTATACTGACCATGGTATGAATAACACCGTCGGTCACATTCATTGAGTTCAAAGACTTTTCGAAGTAATAAAGGGCTAGTGAATCTTGTTGCTGCGCAAGATATATTTCCCCTATGTTCACTGAGTTGGTCGCAATGGCATCCTGATCTTCAATTTGCTCGCTTAGCTTAAGTGCTCGAATAGAATAATCAAGGGCCTTTTCGTGCGTTGCGAGGTTATCGCTATAAACGGCGCCAATATTTGTTAGCGCAGTTAGTTGACGCAGTGTATCGCTAATTTCCTCGGCAACTTTAAGCGATTGAAGATAGTAATCAGACGCTTTTGGATAATCACCCTCATTGTAATAAATGGCCCCAATATTACTCAGCATATTGGAAACGCCTGCTTTAAAGTCGATTTCCCTGAATACGTTCAAAGCTAGTTGCCACGAGGTGAGCGCTTCCACTTGTTCGGCCATGTAGTAGTATCCTAGTCCGACCGCCTTGTGACTATAAGCTAAGCCCATTTTGTAGCCAATAGACTTAGCGAGGTTTTCTGCTTGTTGACCTACTTCAATCGATTTATCCAAATCGGTATTAAGATACTCATAGCTTTGATCGATAAGACGATCTACTTTGATGGAGTCATTTGTGGCAGATTCAATGAGGGATTGAATGCTATCTACCCCGGCCTGTGCGTCTGCCGTCTTGCCGAAGGCAAACAAGACGGCCACGCAAATAAGAATTCTAGATAATCCGAAATTCTGGTTGTTCAAATTTAATGTTTAACGATTACGAAATGATCGGTTGTTGTAGATCCTAGTAGACTAATATAGTAAGTACCTGTAACAATGTCCCGAATATCCATCTTTATCGTTCCAGCCTTATCGATGGTGAATTCGGATTGACGCACCATTCGTCCGAGCTGATCGACTATTTGAACCTTATAATCTCCTTCATAGGAAGCGGGTAGGTCAATTTGGAATTCACCCACTACCGGATTAGGATAAAGGGTAGGGGATTCAACAAACGAACTCGACTGCAGAGTAGGTTGGGCACAAAGATTACTCAATGAAGAAGCGGTTGCACTCAACGTAGTTGCGACGTAGTTGTTGAACGTTTTCAAGTTCCAGGTCATAGCTAAACCATCAAAAGGAATTTGGAATTGATAGGTTCCTGGATTGAATATTTCTGGGGTAGTTCCACTAATAGAGCCCGTTCCAACCGATCCAGAACCTGAAGTGTTACTGACATAAATCCAAGCAAGCACTCCATTTCCGTTTCCAGTTTGAGGATATGGTCCACTATTTACATCTTGACATGAATAATTCCAAGTGAAGCGCATTTGAATGGCGTAGTACCCTGGAGTCGTTGGAGCGACAAAGGACAAAGCTTCACTTTCGTTAAAAGTGTATGAGGCGCCTCCGGTATATATGCATTGCTCATTTACGTTGTCTCCAGCTATTCCAACATAATACTGTGTTACACATCCTGGACAATAGCCTGGGTTTGGGTCGTAGGTGTTTGTCCAATTTAGATTTAAACTAAAGCTTGCCCCAGGCGCCACACTTGTGAAATTCGTGTTCGCATTATTAATTAATAACGAATTGAATGTAACCGTCCTGTAGGCGTATTCATAGGTGCTCGAAGTAGGTAATCCAGACAACAAAAGATTGTCGACTCCATTGGGAATATAATACTCCGTTGGATTAGGATTAGTATACTCGAAATGTGCCACATAAGGTTCTCCAGAAGGATGATTTGTCACTTGCTCCACACATACTAAATCAATACTCATTCCGGAAGTCGCTGGATCCTTTGGATTCACATACAAATCTCCAGGAACATAAACAGCTGTATAGATGGGATCACTAAATTGAATTCCAGAGGCATTTACATCATAAATACCCGCCACGTTTACATTTGCACCTGGTTCCAGTGTGAATGTTGGTTGGGCAGTTACAAAGTCATTAGGCCCTAATCCACTTAAGGAATAGGTATAAGCTGGTTGTGTTTCGCCCTGCCACATATTTGCTTGATCAACCGTAACCGTAACAGGTATTAAAGCCGGTTCAATGGAAAGCGTTCCCGGTTGAATAGGCGAAGCCTCTACTTTGAAAACATGGTCATAGTTAGCAGATTGGCGTGCTCGCCCTCCCGCATAAACATTTGGCCCGAAACTCGTCCAGCCAACATTTTGATTACCAATAAAATACATTTTCCATGTGTATTTCTGACCTTCAACAATAGGAATGCTGTCAAAACCATATGAATAGTAGGCGGTACTATATCCTGGCCCAACAACTTGCGTATTCGTTGCAGAAGCAATGAATTCACCATAAATGCCTTCACCTTTATATAGCTCAACATAAATGGTGCGCGCTTCGACCGTGCTTGGGCGACCGTGTCTAATGGTGATTTCATTGAGCACACCATCAAAGTTCGCCGTCCACGATTGCCACTCGTCATTACTTCCACCTCCATATGCGGAAACGTTTTGATCGATCATGACTGTTTGCGGCCCAAAAGGATAAACAAACTCATAGTTGTCAGCTTGACCTCCTGAAGCGTTGATGTCATAGGTGCCCACTGGGCTTTGGGATGTTGCATCCGTTGTTAGGTCAAATGTCGATTGAAGATCCTGAACGGACTCTCCATTAACAAAACCAGTGTAATCAGCCGTAAAAACTGGAAATGGATCGCCAACACGCATAGAAGTATCATTTATACTTACCATAAGGGGGGCGGGTTGCACCGTTAAAGTTCCCGTGTTTACTGGAGCCGCATCTAAGGTGAATACGTAATCATATTGACTTGAAAATCCTGCTCTTCCTCCGGAATAGACATTGGGCCCTATGTTGGTCCAACCTACATTTTGAGCAGTCGTGTAGTATAATCTCCACGTATACTTTTGCCCTTGTACAATCGGAATGTTGTCAAAGTTATACGTGTAATAATTCGAAGCGTAACTAGGGCCTACAGTAACTGTATTGGTTCCAGTACCCAACAAAGTTCCGGATAAACCTTCTCCAGCGTATATTTCCGCATAAATTACGGTTGCCTGATTAGTATTCGGATTAGAGTGACTAACCGAAATACTAGTAACTGCTCCGTCGAATGCCGCAGTCCAGGATTGCCATTCACTCGTGCTTCCGGCACCAAATCCTCCCGTATATTGATTTATCATTTCAACCGGAGTATCATAGCCATACGCCAATTCATAATTAGCATCGGGCCCCCATACGGCACTAATGTCATAATCACCGGCCGGACTCTGAGAAGTCACCGTGGTAGAAAGCGCTGGGGTCGAAGTTAAATCTTGTTCCGAATCTCCGTTTAGGAACCCATTGTATGATGTGGTCAATGCAGGAACGGTCCCACCATAGTTCATTGATTTATCATCAACTACAAGAGTGAGTGGCGCTTTATTGATTGTTAACACCCCGTCTACATAGTTGAAGGCGTAGTTGTTATCCGACCCACCCGCTGGTGAAATTGGATAGCTTCCCGCATCACTTGCAGAGGTAGCTGTAGTGCTAACTGATGGAGCCGTGTCGATATCATTGCTCGTATCGCCATTTACAAACCCAGAGTAGCTAAAGTTAAATCCGGGAAGTATATCCCCATAGGTCATGCTTTCATCATTTGCAGTGACATCGAGTGTCGCCGGGTTTATCGTTAACGTGCCCGTGTCGAATGCCGCGGCATTGACTCTGAAAATGTAGTCTCGATTTGCAGAATAGTCAGCTCGACCACCGGCATAGGCATTTGGTCCTTGATTTGTCCAACCTACATTTTGTGCTGTATTGAAGAAAATGCGATAAGAGTATTGCTGACCCTGAACAATTGGAATGTTATTGAAATTGTAGGTGTAATAGTTATTGGCATAAGCTGGTCCAACAGTATTTGTATTGGTAGCTGTCCCAAGTAATGTGCCTGAGACGCCTTCTCCTGCATAAATCTCCATGTAAATTACCGTCGCTTGGCTCGTATTTGGATTCGAGTGTTTTACGGCAATACTGCTCACTGCACCGTCGAAAGTAGCGGTCCAAGATTGCCATACGCTACTTGATCCTCCGCCGTAACCACTCACATTTTGATCGATCATAGTGACAATGGGACCTAATGGATAATTAAGGTCGTAGTTGTTGTCTGCTCCACCAAGCGCCGTTATGTCGTAATTCCCTGCTGGGCTTGACGACGAGGCTGTCGTAGAAAGTGAAGGTGGGGTATCTAAATCTTGTTCTGAATCTCCATTAACAAATCCTGAATAAGAAATAGTTAATGTAGGCACAGGATCACCGTAAGTCATTGTTGTATCGCCAATCAATAGAGAAAGTGCCGCACGTTCAATGGTTACTTGGCCTTCATTGTAACTAAATGAATAGTTGCTGTCTAAACCTCCACCCACAAATACGGGATAATTTCCGACATCACTAGAGGATGTTGCCTGTGTTGTCGCCGTGGGCGCCACATCCAAGTCCGCTTCTGAGTCACCGTTTTGGAATCCAGAATAAAGGACGGTTAAGGACGGAATAGGGTCTCCGTAATTTACCGAGTATCCGTCTGCATAGGCAGACAAAGAGGCTTTGTTGATGGTCAGAGTTCCGACGTTGTACGCCATGACATAGTTGTTGTCGGATCCCTGAGTTAAATCGATCGGGTAAGTGCCAGCAGTACTTGTGGAACTACCTGTCGTTATGGCCATTGGTGCTAGGTCTAAATCAGCTTCACTATCACCATTGAGAAAACCACTATAGCTTACTGCTAATGGAGGAACAGCACTACCATAGACCATTGAAGCATCTACTGCGGTAGCCGTCAATGGCGCTTGCGTTACGGTAATCAATCCGTCAACATATACTAAAGTGTAGGTATTGCTCGTGGCTCCGGATACGATCAAATCGTAAATGCCCGCGTCACTTTGTGCGTCGGCTGTGGTGAAGATTGTCGCCGGTGAATTTAAGTCGCCAGGATTGTCACCATTAACGAAACCAGAATAGCTAAAAGTTAATGCTGGCAACGGATCTCCGTATGTTTTAGAGGTGCTGACTGCAGTAATGGTGAGGGTCGCATTGGTCACATCCAAAAGTCCATTGGTATAGGAGAATGTGTAATTATTGTCTGCGCCACCACTAACGTCAATGGAATAGGTCCCTGATGGACTCGAACTTGAAACAGTTGAAGAAGCTACAGGCGCTATATCCAAATCTCCTTGAGTATCGCCATTTACAAAGCCGCTGTACGACAAGGTAAGCGCTGGAACAGCATCGCCGTAAATCATGGATTGATTGTCGGCCGTTGCGGTCAGTACCGCCTGAGAAATAGTTAAAGTGCCATTGGTATAGCTCAAATCGTAGTTATTATCGGCTCCACCACCAGCATTGATGGTATACGTGCCAACAGGACTCGCAGAGCTTGCTGAGGTAGTTGCTATGGGCAGAATGTCGAGATCGGCTTCTGTATCGCCGTTCACGAATCCAGCTAATCCAACCGTTAGGTTGGGAACATTTTCCCCGTACACCATGGCATTATCCAATGCGGTAACTGAAAGTGGGGCTGGTGTTATATCCAGTACGGCATCCGTATAGTCAAAGGTGTAGTTCGAATCGATTCCACCACCGACTGTCAGTGCATAAGTACCAACATTTGATCCGGCATTCGCCATTGTATTGACGGTTGGAGCTGAAATGAGATTGGATGTGTTTTCACCGGGAACAAAGCCACTATAGTTCAGGATAAAAGGTGGAATTGCATCACCATAAATTTTGGATATGCTATCTGCTGCAACGTAAAGTGTTTTTTGACCTACGGTCAGATCTCCACTTTCGTATTGAACGGAATAGTTTGCGTTTAAGCTGTATAAGTCTAATCCGGAAGGAACGGTATTGTAGAGTCCGGCCGGGATTGGACTTTGTGTTATCGTTGTTCCGTTTTGCTCAATACTCACCACAGGTCCAGCCATCGGACTGGTTTGATCCGAATATTTGAAACCTTGAATAGTGGTAGGCACAGAAACACCATCACCATAAACACTGGTTATTTGATCGGGAACTGATACGGTCAAAATAGCCGGTGTGATCGTGATTTCACCTGTTTGGACGGTTATGAAATAGTTCGAGTTTGAGCGTAATTGCGCTCCAGTCGGAACTACAGTATACGTGCCTACTCCGAGTCCAACGCTACTAACTGTAGTTCCATTGGACCAAACATAAAGGTTCGGGTTCGTTGGCAATTCAACGCTTGGCGTATCCAAATATTGATATCCTTCCGAAACAAAATCTAAAGAAATAGAATCGCCGTATACGATGGTGTCAGAGATGGCTGAAATTGTAATCGGAGCAGGTGTAATAGTAAGCTGGCCAATCACGTAGGAAATATCAAAATTAGCATTACTATAAGCTGGTGGCACAATGGCGTGCGTTCCAACAGTTAAACCGGTGATTAAGTTAATCGGAAGCAATTCAATTCCAGTGGTATCCGAGAAACTAGAGTCTGTTGGGATATCATCCTCATTTACAATGACAACAATTTCGTTATTCGCTGTTTCTTCCAATTCGCCGTTGACTAGCGGATAGCCATTAACAAGCGCTCTTCCGCTGGTACCCGCAGTATATAAGTTTGATACCGCTAAGGTTGTTCCGTTCACAAGTGGGTATCCATTTACCAAAGGATAAGCATCTCTCAGGTTAGCTCCATTTACAAGAGCGCGACCGCTTACTGCTTTTAAACCGTTTACTAAAGCGCGGCCTTTTGTTGCATTAACCAACGCTCTTCCGCTTACCGCATACGGGGCATTTGCAAAAGCCGTGTCAAGGGGAGCATCATACGGGTCTGGATCGGATAAATAATACTGTAAAGATCCATAGGAAAGGTCTACCGCATAAGTATTGGCTGTTGAATCAATATCATTATAGATCGTATCACCTGGAGGTGGGTTGTTGAAGTCATCCCAAGAGATATCGAGTCCGTTTACCAGAGCTCGTCCACTTTTGTTTACCAGAGCTCGTCCACTTTTGTTTACCAAGGCGCGACCGCTTTTATTTACCAGTGCGCGACCTGATCTATTTACTAAGGCACGACCAGAAACAACGGCATTGGTAGACGCCAGGAAAGAAAGGCGTTCTAAATCAGAGTTCGTTAAAGGGTCCTGTCCATTTACAAGAGCACGACCTTTAATGACTGCGACAGCATTGGCAATATTTGCTTGGTGATCCGTAGAAATATCCTGAGTTACTTGAGTTAAGTCACTCGGATCGATAAGGGTAATTGGAAATGAATAAGTATAGTCAAAACCGGCAACTCCGGATCCGTAGACCATTGAAATGTCTGTAGCTGTAATAGTCAGCGGAAGTGGAGTTACATTTAATTGACCATCGGTAAAGGTGTAATTGAACAACTCCTGCTTTGCTATATCGGCTAATTTAGTGGTGTCAAAAGCACGATCTATATCAATTAAATAGGTTCCAATATCGCTTTGACTCGTTGCAAGTGTCGTGATAGTAGCACTGTCCAGGCCTAGGTCGGCTAAAGTGAAATTCGTTGAATCTAAAGGCACAAGTACACCCGAGTCGTCCGAAATTGAAACAGAAAAAGTCAAGTTTGGAATGGCTTCTGAGTAGCGTTTGGTGAGGTTATTTGCTTCAACAACGACTTCTCTTTTTGGCATATCAAAGAAATTGATCATGGCTGAACCACCATCTAAACCCGACGAACTCTTTGAATCTGTAGAAACCATTACTCCCGGATTGCCGACAAAAGGATCAAGTGCCACTTCCAATTCTTCTTCAGAAATATAGGTTACTGATTGCTCAACATCGCGCAACATTACTTTCGTGTCGGGGGTGAAGTAATTTCCATCCACAGTTACGGTAACTGCGTATAGTCCTGGGGTTAGGGCTGGGTCATATTGTATGCTATAGATTTCTGGCTTAGGGTTTGCGAAACTTATCATAGCCCGATCACCTTGAATAAACCCATTTCCTCCGATAAAGTCAAACGTACCTGATGCGTTCATAGGAACAGCTGTACTCGTCAGTATGCTGCGCATTTCATTTGGTGTGGGCTTGGTTTGGCCTTCGTACTTGTATTGTGCCGAGGCAATTAGGGCTGCGACTGCTGCCGCGTGAGGTGCGGCGGCGGAAGTCCCGAAGAAATTGATGAACCCATCGTTTTCGAGGTCAATAGTTCCAAGGGGAACGCTTGTGTTTACTCCGTTTGGAGCGGCGATATCTGGTTTGTTCCGTGTTACCGCATTTCCGCCTGTATCGAAAATGGTGGTTCCTCCGCGCGATGAGAATGAAGCCCCAGTTGGGTATCCGGCATAACTGATTCCAGCGGCTGAGTTCGTGGCGGCGTATAACGAATCACCTATGGGTGTATTCGAATAAAGAACTGCACCTACTGTAATGGCGCCTGCGGCATTCGGGTGCCCAACAATGGTACTTCCATTAGAATTGTATTCATTGAAAGTTAGCCCACCTCGGAATACCACATATTTGAAGGGTACACTAGTGTTTCCGCTAGCGTTGATTACCATTATGTTGGTTTGTGTAGGTTCCGAAACATTAAAGGGAAGAACTTCAATAGGATCTCCCCCAATATTGTTTCTATTGAAGCCGAATAGGGTGTTTCCCGAAGTATCAGTTAAGTAAATATCGAGGTCGTTTTCGGTACCATTATTACTTGTTTCCCCAATACTATAAACGTCGTCAAGCCATTGAAGAACTATTAAATAACTACCGGGCTCTAGGCTTACACTTTGGTAAATGTCGCCACCTCCGTAGTCATGCGCTCGCGCATTGGGTCCTGCATTTTGTTGAATTTTGGCTGGTGGTGTTGCTCCGTTGAACGTTGATTGGTATGATTTATCACCAAAATTTCCGGCAGAGGTAAAGTACGTGACTCCGTTATTTACGGCCTGGTCAACGGCATTTGCCACAACTCCATCTTTTAGGAATGGTTCCGTTATATAGGTAATGTCATCAACAATAATATCACAGCCTGCGGCTTGAAGGTCAGCGATACCTTCTGCCATATCTCCGGCAGAAATAAATCCTGTATGAAACGCGAGCTCCGCCTTCGGCGCAATATCATGAATGATTTGCATCATTGCACGACCTTCATCAGAAGCGGGCTTTACAAATTCCTGTACAACGTCAACTGCTAATCCATTATTTGGGTTTGGTGCGCCAGAGGACGAGGTTCCAGGTAGATCTTGATTATCGATATCGGTTTGAGCATTTCCTTGGGTATTGTAACTATCCGAAATCACACCAATTTTGATGTTTTCTCCAGCCACTTCAAATCCGTTTCGAATAAAAGGCGCATTTACTGCGGCATCTCCTTGGCCATCAACCAAACCAATGTTTGATAGAGGAGGGAAGAATGGACGAACAAAGTTGATGCTTTGGGATACATTCGGTACTTGTGCTGAGTCGCCCAGTTTATCTACGTTTGTAACCGGTATTAGCCCTGTGATAATAAGAGAGTTAACTCCGTTACTGATAAAGTCCGTCATGTTGAACGGTGCGGCGGCAAGAATTGCTTGAATGGTTGCCTTATTTGTTCCCGCGTTCAAAATCACATCGATAAAGACGCCTCCAGGCTCTTGAACGAATACAATACTGCTCGTGTCCTGATAGGTAGTGTTTTGTGTTAGAGAGGTCAGCTCAGAACCAATTTGACCTTCTGTTTTTCCTTCCACGGGTGGTGGGTAATAAGGCGTAATACATTCTATATTCCCAACAACAATACTGTCTGTCTCGATACATCCATCATTGTCAATGGTTAAGTAGTAAGTACCTGCCTTACTTACAGTGGCAACATAAGTGCTCCCACCCGATACGATGGTTCCGTCATTTGTAGACCAAGAAGGAATTCCGACGATTGTCCCACTAGAACCTGTAAGTGTAACGGTCGGAACATTGCATTCGATCGATCCTGAACCTGAGGCGACAATGTCAACTGGATAATTGCTTAAGCAAAATGGGTAAGGATTACTCTCAATGTCAACATTTGGCTCTAATTCAACAGAAACTCCGGAATACAGGGCACCAATTACTTTTGCATTCGGTTTAATCGTGATTCCGCCATAGGGAGCCCAAACCGTTCCTTTCCAACTGGATTGGCTACCGCTTTGACAGCTTCCACCATAGAGCTCAAATGCTTTTGAGTCAGAACTATGTGTTTCGAGAAGAATTCTACTTGGATCGCCTCCTCCTAGAATGACGAAATTGAGCTTTTTGAGCTTTACTTTTTCGTGTACGAGAATTCGAATATTTCCGGATTGGTTTTTGAAATCGAATTCGAAAGTGCCTTCATTCCCTTTTCCTTCAATTTCTTCGAAAACATAATCTCCTGGTCCATCAAAAGTTAATGTTTTATTGTTTTTGAGCTCGACTTCTCCATAAGCGCCTGGGGTAACCGTAGTATTTTCTTTTATTTTTCCTGATCCATGAGGAGGGAAGGATAAAACAACGGGTAATGACGGAAGCCCGCTGTTGTAAGCTCCTCCGTTATGCGTAAAGTTATTGCCAATGTTCAGGGTGTTGAAGCTTCCTATGGCGCCAGAATCTATGGAAACATTAGGCTTTATTTCAATTCCATAGTCCGGATTATTGGATGCGGAATCACCAGCAAGTAGCACGTAATCAATAAGATTCATTGGAGGAGCTACAAGGACAGGGGGAGGTGTGATTCCCGGGAAGATGTACGGATTTGTAGTGATTTCAACGTCGTCTTCCGTTTTTACTTTTCTGCCTGAATAAAGCGCACCTTCAATTTCAACATCGTCTTTAATTTTTATCTCGCCGTAAGGCGCCCAAACGGTTCCTTTCCAGCTTGATTGCTGCCCTCCACCAACACTGCCACCTTGAATTTCGAAGGCTTTTCCCGACTCATGTGTTTCAAGCACAATTCTACTCGCATCACCACCACCGGTAATGACGAACTGGAGTTTTTTAAGCTTAACTTCTTCGTGGACAAAAATCTTTATATCACCGGATTGATTATTGAAATCAAACGTGAAGGTGCTTTTAGCCCCTTTGTTTTTAATTTTCTTAAATGTGTAATCTCCCGGACCGTTAAAGGTTAAGGTTTTATTGTTGTCCAATTCAACCGAACCATAGGCTCCTGGGGCAATTGTGGTATTAGTTTTAATTTTCCCACTTCCATAAGATGTCATGGCAGAAACGAGAGGGAAGGTGGGTAGTCCAGTGTTTAGAACGGAACCTAAATGAGAAAAACCTGAGCCTACATTGTACGTTGAGTAAGATCCGATATCACCGACGTCGATCGTATTGTCGTCACCAATAAAGACCCCTTCGCTGGGGCTCCCTCCATTGATATCCCCCGCGAGGATCACAAAATCTTGAAGGCTCGATTGAGCTTGAAGTGCGGAGGTGATGGGAGTGCTAAAAAGCAGTGCCATCAAGGATAAACGGAAAAAGCGTTTTACTGAAGACGTGTTTGATCCACCTGTAAGGGTGGTTTTGGGTAGAATTCGTTTCATGTTGACTAGGTTAGGTTTAAGGCCGGGGTTACGTTCATGATGAGTACCTAGCTAAGGTACCTTCTTAATGTGGTGATTCTCAAACTATTGTTTCAATCCCTAGCACTATTGTTCCATTCTTGAATTTGAAAAAAGTCACCCTTCCTCGCATTCCAGTCGTACCGGGAGTAAAGGATTTAATCTAAATCAGGACCAAAATCCGGGTAGAAAGCGGTTTCATTTTGTAGTTATTATGAGCCTATTTGTTAGCAGGCAAACTTACCCGTGCTTGTACAATAATCTCATGTACAAGGCAGATTAGTGAGATTTTTCAATTTGAGTTTTTTATAAGCGGACTACATTATTGTTTCCCTATATTTGGATAAACCCTCCCGCGCTTGAGATGACCAAAGTATTTTCCTTATTAGTTTTTCTTTGTTCGTTCTACACAGCGGACGCTCAATTTAAGGACCCAACCTTTTGGGAAAATTCTACTTCTTTTAATAAAACAAGGTTTGGTACAGTGGCTACAGGCGTTGCAGTAGTAGGATTTGGATCTCTTGTAGGCTTGCATTCCTCGTGGTATTCAGAATACGAGCAAATACCCTTTCACACGGATAACGATATGGGCGATTGGGGGAACATGGATAAGATAGGTCATATGACTACAGTCTATGCAATAGGCCAAGACCTTTATGACGTATATATATGGAGTGGTTTAGATGAACGCAACGCAACTTGGGCTGGGGGGCTCACAGGGCTTACTTACATGACCGTTGTTGAAATAATGGATGGTCACAGTGCGCAATGGGGATTTAGTTGGCCCGACATGGCTTTTAATACCGCTGGATCTGCTTTGTTCATAGGACAGCAATTTGCTTGGAAAGAGCAAAAATTCAAACTCAAATGGAGCTTTAGCCCTTCTGGTTATGCACAATATAATCCCGATGTGTTGGGAAATGGTCTTCACGTACAATGGTTAAAAGACTATAATGGACAAACGTATTGGATTACCGCGAGTCCAAGGTCCTTTGCAGGAGATGGAATGAGGTGGTGGCCAGAGTGGCTATGCTTGGCAGGGGGCTATGGCATTGATGGATATTTAGACGCGACTGGAGTAAATTCAGGGTACGACGATTTAATTCCTCAAAGTCAGTACTATTTGAGTCTTGATATCGACTTTAGAAAAATACCAATGAAAAATGGATTTTGGAAGTCTCTCCTTTACGCGATCAGCTTTATTAAAATTCCGGCCCCTACTTTGGAGTTTAATCAAATTAATGGCGGAACTAACTTTTACTGGATTTATTTTTAATGGCTTAACGGCCAGATTCTAAGCGTCCTTTATAGCAGTCTACAAACTAGCGGTATTCATTCACAATGATCCTTATAATTTAAATAAAGCCGTAGTACTCTAATTTCGAAACCGGGGAACCAAGTACTCATATTGTTAAAATATACCGTCGGATGAGCCAAAGCCCAGAAGAGCGAAAAATATTCTTGGCCGAATTGAATGAAATTACGCTTTACACAGGTATTTTGTTGCACGGTGAAGGTGTTTCAAAGGTCCGAGTCAACCAGTATAAAAAGTACTTCAAGCGTACCTATAACATGCTCCACCGGATTTCGGTTATGAAAGGGGATATTAACAATAACTCCTTTAAATACGGATATGGAGGTAAGTTGCTTGTTCGAAAAGTAATGCTCGACCTTGGAATAATTAAGGAAAACGGGTATGCATGTAAAAAGCCGATCTATAAACTTCTTGTCCAAAAGAATGATCTAACGCTTGAGCTTGTATCCAGGATTATCGTTGAAGTCTATTTGAGAAGAAATAACATTGAACCTCTTTAATCGACGAATGATTGAGAGAAAAGGTCAGTCGGTCGAAAGAAGGTTTAACGAGCGCAATCAATCTGCATTTGGTTTATTAATATTGGCCTAGCGGCCAGATGGGTTACCCCTCTGAATCAGCGCCTAAGATTCGTTTGGTATCAACTGAATATTTCACAATGTAGCCGCATAGCCGAGGGCTTCATTTATTCGGGCCTGTTGTATGTTGTCAAACGTACTGTTCCGGTAACGATCATGAATATAGACTCGCCTAGTTTATTGATCCTTCTCCTTGTTTTCCGCTTCGTCTTCGCCGTTCGCTTGGTTTGAAGATTTTTGCTTTTTATAGCGTTCTGGAAGAACGATATTTTCCGCCGGCCGACTCGTGACGTAATTGGGCGACGTAATTTCAATTCCAGCTTCATTAAAGATATCCTGAATCTTTTGATGCAAAAGAGAGTAAATCAAATCTTTATACAAAGGCTTTTTCGTGTAGGCATTGACCTGATATCGAACAGAAAAATTCTCTAAGGCTTCTTGAAGAACGAAGGGTTCGGGTTCTTTCTCTAGATAATCTGTTTCACGAGCGGCTCTTAGTAGTAATTCGTGGACCTTTCGCCATTCGACATCATATCCGATGGTTACATCGGTGAATAAAATAACGCCGCCTTCTTCAAAGCTTTGGTTGTAGTTGACAATGTGCGAGGACAACACGTTGCTATTGGGCATCGTGATGTGCTCGTTTTTTGGGGTTTTAATTCGCAGCACAAAGGGTGTCTTTTCAATGATTTCACCTTCGATTTCGCCGATTTTAATTCGGTCTCCAATGGTGAAGGGTCTCATGTAGGTCATCACTAATCCAGAGACCAGGTTGCCAACAACAGAAGTAGAACCAATGGAGAAGATAATTCCAATGAATACAGATACGCCTTTGAACACATCACTCTGAGCGCCTGGTAAGTACGGGAAAACCATTACCAGCGCAAGTGCGATGATGAGAATGCGGACGATCTCGTACGTCGTTCGACTCCAATCTGGATAGAACCCTTTAATTTTTATTCTTCCGTACTCAACCCTTTTGGCTACCATTTTGATGTACTTCAAGATTAATCGAACGAAGTACACGATTACGATAATAGCGAATAAGTTGGGCAGATAATTAATGACCGAAATGCCCAGGTTAACAACGGGGTCATAGACATATCCTAAAAGGGTATAGGCGATAAATTTCGTAGCAGGAAAAAAGCTGAAAATGATAGGGAAGGCTATGGAAGCTAGTACGAGCATGACCAATAGTCGAATAATTCCTACGGCTCTAATGATGACTTGTAGCTCTTCATTTGCGTCCATCAACTCGAAATCACGGATTTTAATTCCCCGTATGTAGGTTCCTTTGTGTTTGGCAATTTGTTTGATTATTACGCCAAAGAGGAACTTGAGGATTAAATGTATAATGAGCAGAACGGCTACTATGACAATAAAAGCCAGTCCGAATTGAAGCGATAGTTGAGCACCGGAGAGTTGTGTGTTCAAGGAATTGGTAATTAAGGTACTTCTCTCCTTCGCAAGGGCCATAAGTTCCAAATTGGCATATTCAGCCTCGGGCTGATAGATTTCTATGACTGTATACTCGTCTTTTAGGATTCGGATGTACTGGTCACTTTCGATCAAGGCAAAGGTGTCTTTATTTGCCTGCCAGGTCTCGGCGAGTTTGGTTAACCTTTCGCTTAAGATTTCGGCTCGATGCTGAACGGTCAGACTACCGGTACTAATGAAAATGGTTAAAACAGTATCTCTATTGATCAGGACTGGGTGACCGGTGGAATCGATGTTTATGCGAACGTTAACGTACGATTCAGAGGTGTTTTCCACAGCCGTAGTATCGTTTTGGCCAAGAAGCAAGGAAGGAAGAAGGAAGGCGTAAACCAGAGAAAAAATACGGAGAGATTGTAAAGCTCGGAACATAGTAGGTTTTTTGATTCTTCAAGATAACAAAAGAATACTACGGTCATCCGTTCTGAGTATTCTTGCCTTAATTACCGCAGTTGATTTGGCGTCTTTAATTTTTTCTGAATACGAAGAGCTTGGCTTTGTCCAAAAAGAAAAACCCGTTCATCTACTGGTAAACGGGTTGCAATTTCCTTTGTGGAGCTGGCGGGGCTAGCGCTTCGTCGCTTCGCTCCTCTGGCGTGGTCTGGAGGGCGCGACAAACCCATCGAGCAACCCATCACGGCCTGACGGCCATTCGCTGCTTTTCCTTTTTTCCGTTCGTTCGAGCTTTGCTCGACTCACTTAAAAAGAAAAACCCGCTCACCTTTCGGTAAACGGGTTGCTCGTGGCTTTTGTGGAGCTGGCGGGGCTCGAACCCGCGTCCAAACAAGGAATAAACAAGCCTTCTACATGCTTAGTCGCGTTTGATTTTCGAGATATTGCCGGAAACCCGACGACCAACAATATCCTTAGTCTCTAAATTTTCGCTCAGTACCCGAAACAGTTGTACCTCGCTAGCATCACTTGATTTGGTGCTCCGGTGGGGTCCGCGTGTAATGCAAACGTAAGCCCCTGGAACAAAGGCTGATTAATACCTAGTATTAAGCTGCCAAGGCAAAGTTAGACTCGCCAATTAAAAGTGTTGAGTATTGAATTTAACGAGCTAAGTACACAACGCTCGACATGCTTACTTGGCCATTCTTTTGCTGTCAAAACCAAATCAGCCCCATAAATCAAAGAACAAGTCTTTTTCAGACCTACAAAGATACGTGAAATTAGGACGTCCTTGCCGTAACGAATATCTTTACAATCTTACTTTTTATCACATGGAGAAAATCAAAATAGGCATCATTCGAGAAGGCAAGAATCCGCCAGATAAACGCGTTCCTTTATCGCCTAATCAATGCCGTTCTTTAAAAGAAACCTATCCGCACATAGAGATCGCTGTTCAGCCCAGTGCCATCCGCTGCTTTCGCGATGAAGAATATGAAGTGAAAGGCATGACGCTTCAAGACGATTTGAGCGATTGCTCCATTTTACTCGGAGTAAAAGAAGTGCCGATTGATATGCTCATCCCCAATAAAACCTATTTCTTCTTTTCCCATACCTACAAGCTTCAACCTTATAACCGAAAGCTATTAAAGGCTATTCTCGATAGAAAGATTCGCCTAGTCGATTACGAAGTACTCACTGATGCCGATGGTAAACGGCTCATTGGCTTTGGCCGATATGCGGGCATTGTTGGGGCTTACAATGGCCTTTTGGCTTATGGACTCAAAACCAATCGCTATAATTTGAAGCCGGCGCACGAGTGTTACGATCGGCGCGAAATGGAAGGCGAGTTGTCTAAAATTAATCTACCTAAAAATTTTCGTCTCGCCCTCACGGGCGGAGGAAGAGTGGCTGGCGGTGCCATGGAAATCCTTCTGGCCGCAGGCCTAAAAAAAGTAACGCCGACCGAATTCAAAGAAGAGAACTTTGAAGAACCTATTTATACGCAGCTTTCCGTTCAGAATTATGTAAAACGGAACGACGAAGGGCCTTTTGAGACTTCAGAGTTTTATGCAAACCCAGAAGCCTTTGTCTCTAATTTCATGGAGTATGCGGAAGGAATGGACGTTTATCTAGCCTGCCATTATTGGGATAGCAAGGCCCCGTTTATTTTCACTCGAGAAGATGCCCGAAACCCGGTGTTCAATATTCGAGTAGTAGCGGATATCAGCTGCGATATCGATGGACCCGTCGCATCAACGCTCCGCCCTTCAACCATTGCAGATCCATTATACGGATACGACCCATACCTAGAAAAGGAAGTTGACTTTTTGGCCAATAATGGAATAGGAGTGATGGCCGTGGATAACCTTCCTTGTGAACTACCTAAAGATGCTTCCGAAGATTTTGGAAGTGAATTGATTGACAATGTGTTACCGGCTTTATTTGGAGACGACCCTACCAATATTATTGGGCGTGCATCGGAAACAGACCTTGAAGGTAATTTAACCGAGCACTTTGCCTACCTAGAAGGATATGTGAAAGGGAAAAAATGAGTCCGTTATAGTAGCCTAAATACTACAACGTATTTGTAATAACTTGGCTGACGACTGTGCGGTGTGGTTTAGCAATTCTTTAATTCAGCAATCGTACTTAAGGGATCGTCAGATTTAAATACAGTGGACCCGGCAACGAGCACATCGGCACCCGCAGCCAAAAGGGCGGGTGCGTTTTCTAGTGTTACTCCGCCGTCTATTTCAATCAATGTGTTCGCCCCTCTCGACTCAATCATTGCTTTCAACTGGCGTACTTTTTCATAAGTGCGTTCAATGAATTTTTGCCCTCCGAACCCTGGGTTCACGCTCATCATGCACACTAAGTCAATGTCTTCAATGGTATCTTCCAATACCTGAATAGAGGTATGCGGGTTAAGTGCTACTCCAGCTTGCATGCCTTCTGCTTTAATCGCCTGTAAGGTGCGGTGGAGGTGTGTACTGGCTTCGTAATGCACCGTAAGTATATCCGCTCCTACCTTTTTGAAATCGGCAATATAGCGTTCGGGCTGTACAATCATTAAGTGCACATCCATCGGTTTTTTGGCGTGCTTTTTAATGGCTTGAATGACGGGCATTCCAAAACTAATATTGGGCACAAATACGCCGTCCATTACATCAATGTGAAACCAATCGGCTTCACTGTTATTGACCATTTCTGAGTCGCGTTGCAAATTGGCGAAGTCGGCTGCTAAAATGGAAGGGGCAATGATGGGCATAACAAAGGTTTGAAGTTTGGGCAAAGGTATAAAACCTTGATGGTTTCATGTTGGGGAAACATATGGGCATAAAAAAACCCTCCCGAATGAACGGGAGGGTTTTTATGGTTCGGTTAAATTATCCGAGATAGGTTTTTAAGATCTTAGATCGGCTCGTATGCTTTAAACGACGAATAGCCTTCTCCTTGATTTGGCGAACGCGTTCGCGTGTTAAGTCAAATGTTTCTCCAATTTCTTCAAGAGTCATTGGATGTTGGCCACTCAATCCGAAGTACAAACGAATTACATCTGCTTCTCTAGGGGTTAAGGTAGCTAAAGAACGCTCGATCTCGGTGCGCAATGATTCATTAAGCAAATCGGCGTCTGGATTCGGACTTTCGGCACTGCGAAGTACGTCGTAAAGGTTGCTGTCTTCACCATCTACTAAAGGAGCATCCATAGACACGTGACGTCCACTGTTACGCATGCTTTCTTTAACATCGTTCTCGCTCATTTCGAGCATATT